>CALESY010000165.1 GCA_937919945.1 uncultured Chitinophagaceae bacterium
TAATAAAAAAATCAAGTTATTTTATATTTGTTTGAATTCAACCTATTTTTCGCATTCCTAGCGTATATACATTGAGAAATTTCATTACGATTTATGATATTTTACATTTTATCGTTCATACAAAATGAACAAAATAAAATTTGTGAACATAATATTTATGATTATCAATATAAAAGGCTTACATGAAATGTAAGCCATAATATTATTTAAATAATAATTATTTCTATCTTTATGTTTTCATCTTGTCTGCTAAAGCTGCTTTATACACTTTAAGGCATCGTTCTTTGGCTACTTCATGGACTACTACAGGTTGAGGGTAAGAAAACTCCTGAAATTCAGGTACCCATTTTTTGATGTATGCCAAATCCGGGTCAAACTTTTCTGTCTGTAAATAGGGGTTGAAAATTCTGAAGTATGGTGCTGCATCGCATCCGCTACCAGCTGCCCATTGCCACCCACCATTGTTGCTGGCAAGGTCAAAGTCCAATAATTTCTTTGCGAAGTATGCCTCACCCCATCGCCAGTCTATCAGTAAATGCTTAGTAAGAAAACTGGCCACAACCATACGTACGCGGTTGTGCATATAGCCCGTTTTGTTCAATTCGCGCATGCCGGCATCCACTATCGGGTAGCCGGTTTGTCCGGCACACCATTTTTCAAATTCTGCCTCATTATTGCGCCATTTTATATTATCATATTCTTTATGGAATGCTTCATTTACAACTTTTGGGAACTGCCATAATATCATCTGATAGAAATCTCGCCATATCAGTTCGTTCAGGTATTTCTCGCTGATGGGGGCAGACTCCCTTGCCAGTTCACGTATGCTTGCCGTACCAAACCGTAGGTGCACACTTAGCTTTGTAGTACCCCTGATGCCTGGTATATCCCTTGTTTCATGATATTTTTTTACAATGTTTATGTCTAGTCTTGGAGGTACAATATCCAGTTCGGTTTCCGTGAAACCAATTTCTCTTAAGCTTGGTAAGGATATCACTGCTTGCTTATAGAAATTATTAAAATATTTCTCTGTTGGATAAGCCTTCAAGTAAAATGCATTCAACTTCGCTTTTACTTTTTTACTGTAGGGGGTATACACAGTGTATGGCTCCCCATTGTCTTTCATTATTTCATCTTTCTCAAAAAGCACTTGGTCTTTGTACGTATATAAGGGTATGTTTTGTGATAGCAGGAAGTCGGCTATAAGCTGTTCCCGATCTTTTGCATAAGGCTCATAATCGTGATTGGTATAGACTGCAGTTATATTATAGATACCCGTCAGCTTTTTGTAGCAGTCAATAGGTGTACCATGCATTACATGGAGTGTGCTGCCCATTTCTGTCAGTAGACGTTGCATCTGCATCAAACTTCGGTGGATAAAATCAACACGTTTATCAGACTTGTCCTCCAATTCGTCTAATATATTGGTATCGAAAATAAAAACGGGCACAACGGGCTTGCCGCTTTTCAAAGCATGGTACAAACCAGCATTGTCTTGCAGGCGCAAATCTCTGCGAAACCAGAAAATAGCTACATCCATATAAAGTAAACAAAAGCAGGTAGCGAAAGTTTTGTACTTTTCGCCATCATTAGAAATACTTAGTAATACATTATGAAACCCTTATATTGGTTATTACTCATGTTGGCAGTAGTGTCAATTCCTATCTTAGCTCATCTAGATGAATTACCGTTACAACTATGGGATGAATCTCGTTTAGCTGTCAGTGCATTCGAAATGACAAAAACTGGTAACCTATGGGTTACTACTTACGAAAATCAGCCTGATATGTGGAACTTAAAACCACCTATTAATATTTGGTTGATAGCGGCTTCAATAAAGATATTCGGAAATAATGAATTTGCCGTAAGGCTGCCATCTGCGTTGTTTGCCATACTTACTTGTATATTATTGTTCAAGTTTTTATATAATAATACAAGTAGTGCAATAACGGCATTCTTTGCGTGCTTTGTATTAATAACATGTGAAGGTTATGTAAGAATACATGGTATAAGAACGGCGGACTATGAAGCAATGCTGACATTTTCTACTACTGCTTATTTACTTAATTACTACTTATTCATAAAACGTAATGAAGGTAAATATCTTTTGTACTTCTTTATTTTTCTGACATTGGCGGTATTTACTAAAAGTATTGCGGGTATGATGTTTTTGCCAGGTTTATTGATATATACTTTGTTGCAGAAAAAGCTATTAGCAGTTTTTAAAACAAAATACTTTTACTTAGGTACAATTTTTTTCTTATTTACAATTGTATCTTATTATTTATATCGGGAAGCTGCAACCCCCGGATATTTACAGGCTGTTTGGGATAATGAACTTTTGGGTAGATATAATACAGTTATAGAAAACCATGACGATCCACCGAATTTTTATTTACACGGAATAACTACAGTTAAATATAAATATTGGATAGTTATTACTATTCTTTCGCTTGCTTTAATAGTACATAAAGACAATATACATAAGCTATTGTTGAAATTTTCTTTGCTTTCTTCAATGTTATTTTTGCTGATAATATCGTTTGCTGATACTAAATTGGATTGGTATGATATGCCAGTATATCCATTGTTAGCAATAATAGCAGCAATTGGATTAGCATATTTTATAGAAAATCTCTCTTTAAATAAACTACAAAAAAAATCAAAAGCCATAGTCATAACTATACTTATATCAGCATTGTTAGTACCATATGCAGATATAGTTGCTAAAAGTTTTACACCAGAACATAATCCTTATTGGGATGAGAATCATTATATGTGCTTTTTTATGGCACGAGCCATAAGGGGAGAGGAAAACATTAATAATCTTATTTTTACAGATGATAGTCTTGAACAAAATGTGTTTTTCTATTTCAGTACCCAAAAAGATGAGAAAAATCTGCATTTTAAAGGGATGAATAGTTTAGACTCTGGAGACAAAGTAATTATGTTTAAATCAGATAAGATTGGTAAGGTATATGATATGTATCATACCAATACTGTAGATTCCTTTGCCAACGTTAAAGTATTTATTATAAATGGAAAAAAATAACCCCCAGTTGTCTATAGTAGTACCAGTTTTCAATGAAGAACAAATCATTGACCAATTGGTAAAGCGTATGTCAGATGCTGCAAAAAATGTTACAGAGAATTATGAAATCATCTTTGTGAATGATGGCAGTAAAGATGATACACTTAAAAACCTGAAAGCAGCCTGCGCCACAGACAGACAACGTTTACATTACATAAGCTTTGCCCGAAACTTCGGACACCAGATAGCTATTAGTGCTGGTATGGACTATGCCAAAGGTGATGCTATTGTTACAATAGATGGCGACCTGCAAGACCCACCCGAACTGATACCTGAAATGTATAAAGAATATCAGGACGGTTATAAAGTTGTATATGCCAAACGCAGCAAGCGCAAAGGCGAAACTTTTTTCAAATTGTTTACTGCGAAAATGTTTTATCGTCTGATGGCTAGGTTAGTATCATTTGAAATACCGCTGGATGTAGGCGATTTCAGGTTGATAAGCCGTGATGTACTTGACTACCTGAAACAAATGAAGGAGTATGATAAATATATACGTGGACAGATAGCTTGGTTGGGCTTCAAAAGCACGTATGTGATGTTTGAGCGCGATGAACGGAAATTTGGTAAAACTAATTATCCTTTTCGTAAAATGTTGCGACTTGCATTCAATGGCATAACAGCTTTTTCAGACTCTCCGCTTAAGATAGCTACTAGCATGGGTTTCATCGTTTGTTTTATATCATTTCTGATAGGCGTATATGCGCTATACGGTTACTTTTTTGCACATAATACCATACCGGGATGGGCATCCACCATTATCAGTATTACATTTTTGGGCGGTGTACAATTATTGTCACTTGGTATATTAGGTGAGTACATCAGCCGTATCATCAATAACGTGCGCAACAGGCCATTATACGTGATAGATGAAAATACAACGATAGAAAACTAAGCAGATAATTAATTTATCTTAACGGTTTTCAGTTCAATCATATTCATTGGGTTGGCCTTCATGCCAGTTATTCGCTTACTTGTAAAGTGCAGTAACCGATCATAGAATAATGGTATTACGGGTGCCTGACTCATTACGAGGCTGTCCATTTTTCTGTATTGCATGTAGCGTATGCTATCGGGTAGATTCATGCTTTCTTCATACCACTTATTGTAGGTACGGTTGTTGAAGCGTGTATAATTGGGGGGTGCCGGAAAATTGCCATAAAAAAATGCAAGAAAAGTTTCTGCATCCGGATAATCGGCTATCCACTGTGCACGAAACATAGAGGCTTGCGAACGGCTCATTTGTTGACGCAATATGTTGGCTTGTATTATTTCCACATCAAGCGGTATGCCTACTTCTTTAAGCTGTGTTGCAATAAAGTTTACAATATCTGCCCAGTTTTCTGGAGCTAATACGTGTAGTGGTTGTAAGCCTTTACCATTAGGGTAGCCGGCTTGTTGCAACAATGCTAATGCCTTTTGCGGATTATAATCGAAACCATAGCTGTGTGTGCTGTCGTGTCCTGGTATGCCTGCAGGTATAAAACCACTATTGGCAGGCAAAACTGCACCGTTGCGAAAGTAGGTAGCAATCTTTTGTCTGTCAATAGCATGATTGATAGCCCGGCGAACCAATGGGCTGAGTTGTGGATTGTTTTTTACAACCGTACTGTTGCTGTCTGTCAAAAAGCCAATGTATTCTGTATTCAGATAAGTTTGTTTCTGTAGGCTCAACTTGTTCCTGAAATCTGCTTTTAGTTCACCGTTTTTAGTAAGCACTAAGTCTTTAAAAGAACCATCCAGTCCATTTACAAAATCTATACGCCCCTGCAGTAGCAGCATAAACTCTGTGGCCTTACTATCAATAAAACTTATTTGTACCGCATCTGCATAGGGCAGATTTTTGCAGGTATTATCCTGCTCCCAGTAATGCAGGTTTTTGCGTAGTACCAATACGTTACCCTCATCCCAGTAATGAAACATAAATGGTCCTGTACCACAAGGGTGCGCACGAAAATCTTTACCCCATTTCTCTACCGCTTCGTGTGGTACAATGCTGCAATAGGGCATACTCAGTATTACCGGTAATGGGCGAAAGGGTTTTGATAACCTGATGATAAATGTGCTGTCGTTTGCTGCTGTAAAAGGCGAATCTGTTGCTACCCTATCATTGAATATCCATGCACCGGTAGATGCAGTTATTGGGTCTATTAGCCTACCAAAACTATACGCCACATCTGCTGCTGTCATTTTACGGCCTTTACCATTTGCGAAAACCTCATTATCATGAAAAAATACATCTGTCCGCAAGTGGAAAGTATAAATCAATCCGTCAGTACTCACTTCCCAGTTTCGCGCAAGCGATGGCTTTATCTTTAAATATTCATCTGCATCTACCAAAGTATTATAAACCATGTGATCGGTCCACATATTATATAGGTTTTTGGCAAAAGCAGGGTCTATACTTTCTAATGTGCCACTACTGTAGTTGAGATATATGGTATTATCGTTCTGTTTATTTGTACGTTGATTGCACGCGGCCAACAAACAACAAATGACAGTTGTAATTAGTAAACAGTATCGACGTGATATCAAAAAACACATTAACTGCAATTTAACTGAAAAGCGCATTATTTTTGTCTGAAAGAAAAAACGTAATGCCAGCCAAGCTTTCAGTAAATATAAATAAGATAGCCACCTTGCGAAACAGCCGAGGAGGCAATAACCCCGATGTGGTGAAAGCAGCTATTGACAGTCAGTTGTTTGGTGCAGATGGCATTACCGTGCATCCACGCCCTGATGAACGTCATATACGCTACGCTGATGTGCGCAACATTAAAAAAATAATAACTACAGAGTTTAATATTGAAGGTAATCCTACAGAAGATAAGTTTGTACAATTAGTATTGGAGGTAAAACCCGAACAAGTAACACTTGTACCCGATGCCCTTGGGCAACTAACGTCTGACCATGGTTGGGATACGATTAAGCAGGCTACATATTTGCGAGACATCATTAGTGTATTCAAACAAGCAGGCATCCGTGTTTCTATTTTTGTTGACCCGATTGCCGATATGGTTGCAGCCGCCGCACAAACAGGTACAGACAGGGTAGAGTTATACACCGAAGCCTATGCTAAAAACTATAAGGCAGACAAAGCAAGTGCCATCGCAGACTATATTACCGCTGCAAAAGCTGCAGCAGATTATAACTTGGGGTTAAATGCGGGACACGACCTTGATATGCAAAATCTAAGGTATTTCGCAACCTCCATCCCCAATCTGGCAGAGGTTTCTATTGGCCATGCCCTAATAAGCGACGCTATATATTATGGGCTTGAGAACACTATTCAGTTGTACAAGCGCCAATTAGCCAGTTAATCAACAAATAATCCACAAATTTTATCAATTCGATTTTATTGTAACTATATGATTTACAATAATAAATAAGTTATGTTTTATTTACTTTAAAATAATTACTAACTTTTGCACATTTAATGCAGAATTTTAACAGTTTATCCACAAATTGTATAAATTTGCTAATACTTTATATAACGCCAATTGTGCGTTTGTCTGGGTTTCAAAACAAAAAATAGGGGATACAACTAACCAGACAAATCAACGTATGAATAAATACTTACACGCAATTTCGTGTATATGCTTTTCTATCCTGCTAATTGGTAACGCCCGCGCACAAGTTCCGGTAGCCAATTTCAGTGCAAGCAGTACATCGGGCTGCTCTCCTATAGTAACTAATTTTACCGATCTTAGTACAAACAGTCCCACAAGCTGGTATTGGGATTTGGGTAATGGCAGCACATCTACCTTGCAAAACCCATCTACTTCTTACATCACCCCCGGTACGTATACTGTTAGCCTGACTGTAACCAATTCCAATGGCACAAACACCAAAACAGTAACCAATTATATTACAGTAGCACCATCGCCAGTAGTAGCTTTTACGGCAGATAGTACACCTTCTTGCGTAGGTACAAAAACAGTTACATTTACCAACAATTCAGTACCTGGCGGTACAGGTACAGCCACTTATTTATGGGATTTTGGTGATGGTACAACCTCTACAGCCACTAGCCCTACTAAAACATACAACACTCCCGGCACGTATACAGTAACACTATTGGTTACCAACGGTAATGGTTGTTCTAAATCTTTAGTAAAAACAAACTTCATCAAAGTATCAGTAAAGCCAACGGCTGGCTTTACGGCTACAAGCGTTAGTGGTTGTACAGCTCCTGTTACTGCCAGCTTTACCAATACCAGCACTGGAGCTACCACATACGACTGGACCTTTGGAGATGGCGGCACATCAACAGCCACCAACCCAACGCATACATATACTGCTACAGGTACCTATACAGTACGGCTGATAGCTACTAACTCATTCGGCTGTAAGGATACATTTACAAGTACATCACTTGTATCAATCGGCTCTCCGGTTGCATCGTTCAATATGAGTGTATCGAGCGTATGTAGCGGCAAAAATGTAAGTTTCACCAATACATCTACTCCCTCTGGTTATACCAGTGCTTGGAATTTTGGCAATGGCGGCACATCAACATCCAATAACCCCACATACAGTTATAGTACATCAGGTACATACACAGTGAGGTTGATAGTTACCAGATCGGGCTGTAGTGATACAGATACAAAAACCATTACTGTCAACCCGAACCCTTCTGTTAATTTCACGGCTACGCCAACAGATGGTTGTGCTGTACCTTTTTCTACAACATTTAGTAATTCCAGTACCAGTGCATCTTCTTACTTATGGCGTTTTGGAGACGGCAATACCTCAGCATCCACCAATCCATCACATACATATACAGCGATTGGTAACTATACTGTTAAGCTCATTGCTTCTAACAGTTCAGGATGTACGGATTCGTTTACGCGAAATAACTATATAAAAATACAGCAGCCTACAGCTAATATTGTTGTTGGTGCATACTCTGGCTGTGCGCCGGTAAACGTTAGTTTTGTAGCCAATGTTACTACGCTGATACCTGTAAGTAATTACACATGGAACTTTGGCGATGGCAGCAGTACTGTATCTTGTTCTTCTTGCAATACACAATCGCATACATACACTGCATCTGGTACATACACTGTTACACTTACTTACACAACCGGTACAGGTTGCACATATTCTACTACTACTACAGTAAATGTAGCCAGTAAACCTGCTGCATCATTTACCGCATCGCCTACAACCATTTGTCCTGGTGCTCCTGTTACGTTCTCTAATGCATCCACAGGTGCCACATCATACAGCTGGATTTTTGGCGACGGAGGTACTTCATCTGCTACAAATCCAACATATAGCGGCTACAGCACTGGTACATACAGCGTTACGCTGATAGCCAATAATAATGGCTGTAGAGATACGCAGACGCGCAGTGCGTATATTACAGTACATCCACCAGAAGCCTATTTTGGTTTGGCAACATCTTGTTCAAACAGGTATGCCATCACACTTACAGATAGCTCGGTAGGTGCAAATACATATTTATGGAATTTCGGTGATGGTAATACATCCACACAAACGGGTGGTACACTTACCCATACATATTCAACAACCGGTACAAAAACAGTAACACTTACTGTGGTAAATACAACGTATAGTTGTAGCAGTACCTATACACGTACCATAGACATACAGCCATTATCAGCATGGTTCTTCGCCTATGATACAACTATTTGTAAAGGCGAGTCGGCAGCTCTGTCAACACCGCCAAATAGTGCAGTGGTAGGATACTTCTGGGATTATGGTAATGGCGTTACCTTTAATACCGGTGCGGCTAATGTATTGAATACTTATAGCCAGCCGGGTATATACAGCCCTAAGTTAGTCGTAACAGACGTGAATGGTTGTAAAGATTCTTTTACAAGAACAAATTACATAAGGGTTGGTGGGCCAACAGTTGATTTTACAGGTTCGCCATTGATAGGATGTACACCATTTACAGCCACATTTACAGATAACAGTACACCTAATGGTGGCTTTGCCATCACCAGCCGTACATGGGATTTTGTATATGGTGGTCCGCAAACTACTACCAATAGCACCATTTCTTACACCTATATATACAGTGGTACTTGGCCGGTGAAACTAGTTGTAACAGATGCGAACGGTTGCAAAGACTCACTGACAAAAAATAACTATGTACTGGCAACCAAGCCTGTTGCACAATTTTACAGCAATGATACAAATGTATGCGTGGGCAGAACAGTTGTTTTTTATAATAACTCAGGTGGGGCATCATTCAGTTGTGTATGGAGTTTTGGCGATGGAAACACATCTACACAACTTACACCAACACATACTTACAGTGCACCGGGTAATTATACAGTAAAACTTGTTATTACAGATATGTATGGCTGCAAGGACTCTGTTATTAAAACAGCATACATAAAAGTAAGTACGCCCAATATCAACTTTACCATGAGTGATTCAATAGCTAACTGCCCGCCACTGGCAGTAAACTTTACTAATACATCAGTAAACGTTAGCAGCTATACATGGGTGTTTGGTAATGGTAGCCAATCAACAGTTACAAACCCAAGTACGTTATATACCTATCCCGGGGTTTATACAGTAAAGCTTATTGGAACCGCTACATCAGGTTGTAAAGATTCCGTTACAAAAAACATTACCATACTTGGGCCTACCGGTACATTTACATACACTCCTATAGCTGGTTGTAGCCCACTTACAGTAGGCTTCTCTGCCACTACAAGCAATGCCACATCGCTGATATGGGATATGAGCAATGGTTTTACACAAACTACAACAGGCAATACATATTCCTACACCTACACACAAACAGGTAAATACGTACCAAAGCTGATATTGAGTGATGGAGCGTCTTGCCTTGTACCCATATTCGGTATTGATACCATTAAGGTAGATAAGATAGATGCAGACTTTACATTCACACCCAACAACCTTTGTAATGCAGGTACAGTACAATTTACAGATACAGTACTGAGCCAGATAAGCCCTATTTCATCTCGCGCTTGGAACTTTGGTGATGGTGGTACAAGTACTGTTAAAAATCCATCTCATACATATACCGCACCGGGTACTTATAACGTAAGGCTGATAGCCATCAATACACAAGGCTGTGCAGATACGGTTATAAAAACTGTTACAATACTTGCTCCGCCAAATGTAACAGCATCTGGCAATCAGGCAATATGTATTGGTGCTACTACATCTACTAACATTACTGCATCGGGCGCAGTATCATATACTTGGTCGCCATCTACCGGCTTATCTTGTACCAGCTGTGCAAGTCCAACAGCCAACCCTACAACTACCACTACTTATATCGTAACAGGTACAGACGGCAATGGCTGCACAGATACTGCCGGTGTTACCGTTACTGTCAATAATAAACCTAATGTTTCAGCTACAGCCAATAACACTTCTATATGTGCAGGCAGTACGGCTACATTAACGGCATCAGGTGCTAACACCTATGCATGGACACCAACAGGTAGCTTATCTTGCAGCACTTGTACCAGCACTACCGCTACACCTGCTGTTAGTACTACATACATAGTTACAGGTACAGATGCTAACGGTTGTACAGATACAGGAAATGTAACTATAACAGTAAATACAGCACCAAATGTAACGGCTACAGCTAATCAAACAATTTGTATTGGCAGTACTGCCACACTTACAGCCAATGGAGCATCAACGTATGTATGGTCGCCGGTAGGTAGCCTGTCTTGCAGTACTTGTGCCAGCCCGGTTGCTACACCCAATACCACAACAACTTATACCGTAACAGGTACAGATGCTAATGGCTGTACAGATACAGGTATGGTAACTGTAACGGTTAATCAGCAACCAACAGTAAGTGCTGGCAGCAATACATCTGTGTGCGATGGGCAACCGGCAACACTCACAGCCAGTGGTGCATCAACTTATCTGTGGTCGCCTGCGGCAACATTATCTTGCAGTACTTGTGTAAGCCCGGTTGCTACACCAACATCAGCAACAACATATACATTGGTAGGAACAGATGCAAATGGTTGTATGGATACAGCAACTGTTACTGTGGGTATCAACAGCAAGCCAAACGTTACCGCAACAACTAACAAGACAGCGGTATGTGCAGGCAGTACTGCCACACTTACAGCCAATGGAGCTACATCTTATACTTGGGTGCCTGCAGGCACATTGTCTTGCAGTACTTGTGTAAGCCCTGTAGCAACACCAACAGCTATTACAACTTATACAGTAACAGGTACAGATGCCAACGGTTGTGTTGATACAGGTAATGTAACAATTACAGTAAATGCTTTACCTGTTGTAACAACTAATGCCAATCAGACAATATGCAATGGCAGCAGCGCCACCCTTACTGCCAACGGTGCAACTACATATGCATGGACACCAACAGGCAGCCTGTCATGCAGCACTTGTGCCAGCCCTGTAGCTACGCCAACTACCACTACTACATATACCGTAACAGGTACGGATGCCAATGGATGTATAAACACAGCCACTACTACAGTAAATGTAAATGCGAAACCTACCGTAACGGCAAGTAGTAATGTTGCAATATGTAATGGCGCAAGCACTACGCTGACAGCTGGTGGTGCTACAACATATGTCTGGACACCTGCAGGCACATTGTCTTGCAGTACTTGCGTAAGCCCTGTAGTAACACCAACTACTACAACTACTTATACTGTAACGGGTACTGACGGCAATGGTTGTACAAACACAGCCACCGTTACTGTAACCGTAAATAATAAACCAAACGTTACTGCTGCAGGTAGCAATGTAATATGCGAGGGGTCAGGTACAACCCTTACTGCTAACGGTGCAAGTACCTATGTCTGGACACCTGCTACAGGCTTATCTTGTACTACTTGTACATCACCAACGGCTTCCCCTGTAGTTAATACTACTTATATAGTGACGGGTACAGATGCTAATGGCTGTACCGATACAGGTATTATAACTGTAACTGTAAATACAAGGCCGACCGTAAATGCAGGACTTGACAGAGAAATATGCTTAGGTTCATCTGTATCATTATCTGCCAGCGGTGCATCAACATACCAATGGTCGCCATCTACAGGTTTATCTTGCAGCAGTTGTGCAAGCCCCAATGCATCGCCAACAGTTACAACTACATATAGTGTGATAGGGGTGGATGCTAATAGCTGTAGAGATACAGATCAGGTTGTAGTAACCGTTAATCCGTTACCGGTAGTAACGGCAAGTGGCACACAGTCTGTATGTGTGGGTAGCGGTGCTACGTTATCAGTTACGGGTGCTGCAACGTACTCTTGGTCGCCTGTGGGCAGCTTATCTTGCAGTACGTGTACAAGCCCTGTGGCTACCCCTTCAGTTACTACTACTTATATTGTAACTGGTACAGATCTTAAAGGTTGTATTGATACAGGTACTGCTACAGTTACTGTTAACCCAATACCTGTGGTAGTTGTTGGTGGCGGCAAGACAATATGCGAAGGAGATGCAGCGCCATTAAATGTAAGTGGCGCAAGTACATATATCTGGACGCCCGCAACGGGTCTGTCTTGTGTAACTTGTACCAACCCAATAGCAACGCCTACAGCTACTATTACCTATACGGTAACTGGTACTACTAATGGTTGTTCATCTTCAGCATCTACTACCGTTACGGTGCTTCCGAAGCCAATACTCTACCCGAGTCAGGATGCTACTATATGTGAAGGCAATAGTACACAACTGAATGTAATAGGTGCAACTGCATATTCTTGGTCGCCGACAAATGGATTGTCTTGTATTAACTGCCCTGATCCTTTAGCATCACCAACCACCACTACTATATATACCGTAACAGGCACAGGCTCTGATGGTTGCAGCAATACAGCTAACATCAAAGTAACAGTTAATCCAAAACCGGATGTAAATGCAGGAGAAGATATTACAATATGCGCTGGCTCATCTACTCAACTGAGTGTAACAGGCGGCGGAACGTACGAGTGGTTACAACCAAATAATACTTTGTCTTGCATAAATTGCTCGACCCCAATAGCAAAACCAACGGCGCAAACTACCTACACAGTTGTAGGCTTTGACAACATAGGTTGCAGCGATACAGATAAAGTAACGGTATCTATTATAGAAAAAGGACCTGTAAGCTTCGGGCCTGATGCAGCATTCTGTAAAGGTGAATCGGCAGAGCTATACGCAATGGGTGGTTCATCATATACATGGATACCTGCAGATGGTGTAGATGATAATAAAGCGGCAAGGGTAAAAGTAAGTCCGACAGCTACAACACGTTATGCTGTAATAGTAAAACAAGGTGATTGCTTTACCGATACCGGTTACATCAACGTTGTAGTACACGATTTACCTGAAGTAGAACTTGGCCCTGACGTTACCATTGGTGGAGGTAACAGCATACTACTGAATGCTAAAGGCAATAACATAACAAAATATGAGTGGACACCTGCCAATGATTTGAGTTGTTACGATTGTGCTACACCAACTGCATCGCCACGTCGCACAACCAAGTATGTAGTGAATGTAACAAGTGGATTTAACTGTACTGCATCAGACGATATAACAGTTCGTGTAACATGCGATAAAACACAGCTATTCCTTGCCAACACTTTTACACCTAACAATGATGGTGTGAATGATAGGTTCTTCCCGCAGGGAAAAGGCATAACGGAAGTAAAGAGTTTCCGTATATACAGCCGGTGGGGCGAATTGATTTTTGCACGAGAGAATATGAAGATTAACGACCCCTCTATAGGTTGGGATGGTACTTACAAAAACACGCCGTTGAAACCCGATGTGTTTGTGTATATGGTAAATGCGTTTTGCGAATCGGGTGAGCCAATAGAGCTGAAGGGCGATATATCAATAGTGAGGTAATAATAAGAATGTAACTGCTAAACATAGTATGATGAAGAAATTTTTAACACTCCTGCTTTCCGTTGCACTGTACCATACGGTGCCGGCGCAGGATATACATTTCTCGCAGTTTTATGAAAATGCCATATTGCGCAACCCCGCGCTTACAGGCATTTTCAGTGGCGACTATAAAGCGGGTGTAAACTACCGTACACAATGGAGCAACATATCTGTACCTTTCCAAACCATGTTGGCATCTGCCGAAACGCGCATTGCGGTAAACAGGGAAGTGGGCGACTATATTAGCTTTGGCGTAGCTGCAACCTATGATAAAGCGGGCAGTATCAACTTCACCAGTATGCAGGTGTACCCCGCTATCAACTATAATAAAGTAATGGCAGATGGCCGCCGTTCTTATTTATCGGTTGGCTTTACAGGAGGCTATATACAGCGTGCATTCGATTTATCTAAAGCTACTTTCAGTACCCAATATCAAAATGGTGGCTACGACCAAACTGCCGCTACGGGTGAAAATCTGCAAAACGTATCGCTCAGTGCATACGACCTTGGTGCGGGCATCAGCTTTAACAGCACTGTAGGCCCTACGCGCAATATCAATTATTACATAGGTATGGCAGGCTTTCACGTGGCTCGTCCCAAACAATCGTTTACAGGACAGGGAGATATACTACGCCTGGATACAAAGTGGACCGGCAACCTTGGTGTACGTGCCAACCTTACCCAGCAGATAGGACTTACTATTCATGCCAACTATACAACACAAGGACCGTACACACAAATAATAGGAGGAGGCTTAATAAGTTGGCGTAATAACCCCGAGTTGTCAAAAGCTATCGTATTATACGCAGGCGCTTTTGTACGCGTAAAAGACTCTTGGATACCTACTGTAAAAGTTGACTACAACCAATACTCACTCACCCTTTCTTACGACTTTAATACATCAACCCTGAAGCCTGCCACCAATGGCACTGCAGGGTACGAAATATCATTATTTGTGCGTGGCAAGTACAAGCATCGCGATGGCTACCGCAGCAGCGTAGCATGTCCGCGTTTTGAGCAGATGCTGGAAGGCGATGGCACAACACAATTTTAGCGTTACATATAGAGGATAGAAAAAAGCGATGGGTGTCTACCCATCGCTTTGCCTTTTATGAGATTGTTGTAAAATGCTTATTGGTTGTACACAAACTTAAAGCCTATACCGTGTATGGTTTGTAATTCTACACCAGGCTGCTCCTTAATAAACTTACGCACTTTGGTAATGAACACGTCCATACTACGCCCGAGAAAGTAATCTTCCTTACCCCATACATTGAGTAGTATTTCATCGCGTTTCAATACACGGTTGGCATTTTGGACAAGGTATTTTATCAGGTCGGCCTCGCGTTGCGTCAGTTGGTGTTCTACCTTATCGTTTTTCAATACCAGATTATTATAGTCAAACTGCAGCGTACCCAACATTACGTCAGACGGAGAATCTTCTTCTTTCTTCTTTGTTCGTTTCAGAAATACTTCTAAACGCAACAAAAGCTCCTGCATATTGAACGGCTTGGTAATATAATCGTCCGCACCGCTACGGAAGCCCGCAATCTTGTCATCATCCATATTTTTAGATGTGAGCAACAATATGGGGATGCTTTCATTTTTCTGTCGTATCTGTGTAGCCAGATGCATACCGTCTTTTTTAGGCAGCATTACATCCAGCAGGCAAACGTCAAAATTGTGCTTCATAAACTGAGCCCATGCGGTTTCAGCATCTGCACAATGTATTACATCATAGCCGTTATTCGACAGGCTGTCGCGCACCACATAACTTAATGTCGGATCATCCTCTACTAATAGTATTTTGGCTTTATCGGGCATACGTATCTATATGTTTATCTTTCTGGGTATGCGTAAGCACACCCTATCCGTTTTCAAAATCAGTACTTGCAATATACGCAAACAAGCGTCTTATGCAGCATGGCATTTGCCTTTTTCAGCACTTAAAAATAAGCAAAACCCTTTGCCTGTGCAAGTTCGTATATTAATATTTTGTCGAATTATGTAGGCTTAACACACATTATGTATTATATTCAACAATCTTTGTTTTACATGCGTAAGCTATTAATACTGTTACTCATAGTATGTTTCTGCAACTGTAAAAAAACTAATAACCCGCCTGCAGCAACAAATACCACCAACCCTATTACGGACACCACCGGTAAAGGGCAAAATCAGGTAGCTTCAGCCAATACCAACCAATGGGCAAAACCCCGCCCTGTAGCTGGCAATACTCTAGCAGATAGCTTTGTTACATACCTGATAAAGAAGGGTAGTAACTTTTGTGAGAACAATACTTATGCCATCACACAATACACAACCATGTATTTCAGGGCTATATTAGACAGTACCTGCATCTATACAACCACCCTGCCTGCCAACCAGCAAGACATTAATAAGCTATTCGGCTTTGCAGACTGTGCCAGTCACCACCAAACCAACAGTGCCCGCTTCGGGTGGAACTGGTATAATGGTGCCATGCGCATACATGCCTATTGCTATGCCGGTGGTGTACGTAGTTACAAAGAATTAGGAACAGTGGTGCTGAACAAAGCTTTTGATTGTAAACTATACGTACTACCCGATAGGTATATCTTTGAGTTGAACGGCAAAACAGACACCATGGCACGTGGTTGCACCAGCACTACCGCCACAGGTTACAAACTGCTGCCCTACTTCGGTGGCGATGAACCCGCACCGCATGATGTGAAAGTAAAAATCCGTGAAATGTAATTATTTCTTAACCCGTACCCTATCTGGGTTATCGGCTATAAACGATGCCCAGTTTGTCTTTTTGGTTTTCAGTACGGTTTTCTTAGGGCCATTGCTTACAGGCAATTTGCTTTGGTAATAATGGCACAATGCCACACCCACCGCGTCGGTAGCATCCATATATTTCACATCTTCCTGAAAACCCAGCGTGTGTTGCAGCATCTGCCATACCTGCTCTTTATTGGCATTACCACGCCCCGTTATAGATTGTTTTATCTTTCTTGGTGCATACTCTATAGCACGTAGCCCGTGCTTCATAGCGGCGGCTATGGCTACACCCTGCGCCCTACCCAGCTTCAGCATACTTTGTACGTTTTTGCCAAAGAATGGAGCCTCTATGGCTACGGCTATGGGTTTGTGTATAGTGATAAGAGCTTCCATCTTGCGGTATATCAATTCAAGCCTTTCTGCATGGTCGTCATGTTTTGATAATTGTAATACCCCCATTTCCACCAACGAAACCTTATTTTTGTTCACGGCTATCAGGCCATAACCCATAACAAGCGTGCCGGGGTCTATACCAAGAATGATGTGCGTATCCTGCTGCAATGCCGAAAATTGATTTGAACAAAACTACTAAAATATGGCTTAATTATGTAATAGGCGGAAGCATATCCATACTGCTGTTGTGGGGTATTTATTTGCAGATACAAAAACAACTGAGCAAGGTAGATTGGGATGCAGCATTACAAACAGGTCCTGTTTATTTGTTGATTATCTGTTTAGCCCTTATGCCGCTAAACCTGGCACTGGAAGCGAAGAAATGGCATTTGCTGGCACGCTCTGCACAACCCTTGTCTTACAAGCAGGCATTGTATAGTTATTTTGCAGGTATAGCCTTATCGCTTGTTACACCCAACCGCATCGGCGAATATCCCGGCCGCCTCCTGTACCTGAAAAGAAAAAATACGGTGCGCCTCATTGGTGTATCAGTATTAGGTGCATTGGCACAGATGCTCACGCTGTTTATATTCGGGCTGGCAGGTCTTATTTATTATAATATTCATTTCCCCGGCACGTTTTCTACTATAGTGTTGGTGAGTTGTGCCATCGTATTAGTGGTAGTATTCATCATCTACTGGCGGTTCGAAACCTGGATGCCCGTTATAGAGCGCATCAAATGGCTACGCAAATTCAACGTATATGGCAAACTGCTGAAACGCTTTACACCACGGTTGCAGTTAACAATTCTTTGCATATCCGTACTACGTTACGCCATCTATACGGCACAGTATTTGTTTTTGCTATGGTGGATGAATGTAGATATGCCTGCTTTCGGTGGTTTTATGATGTCTTCCCTTTTCTTTTGGGTGATAGCGGTGATACCTTCCATCACGCTGATAGAACTGGGTGAGCGCGGGCAGGTGGGGCTATATCTCTTTCACCACTTCAGCGACAATACGGTGGGCATACTGGCTGCAACGGTGGGTATATGGTGCATCAACCTGATACTGCCTGCTATACTGGGCAGCATATTGCTGTTCAGGATGCGCTTGTTGCGTTGACGAAATCGGTATATTTATAATACGGTAAACAGGAACATAAGAAGATGAACGCTTTGCTGAAATATATAACAATAACCCTATTGACGATATGTAACACCACGCAAACCCGTGCCCAGCTTAACGACTTTTGCGGTATGAAAAATACCAGCTTCAAAGAGGGCGAAAGGCTGACGTTTAAAGTGTATTACAACATGAGTGCTATATGGGTGGGTGCAGGTGTTGCCGTATTTGCCACCTATCTGGAAAACATGAATGGCAGGCAGGTATACCATGTGATAGGCGAGGGGAAAACCTACAAATCGTACGACTGGTTTTTTAAAGTGCGCGACAGATACGAGAGCTATATAGACGCAGAGCAGTTATTACCACTCAGGTTTATACGTCATGTAAATGAGGGAGGGTTTAAAATACATAATGATGTGTCGTTCAACCATCCACAAAAGCAGGCCACCTCTACCAACGGTGTATTCAACATACCCGATTGTGTGCAGGATGTACTCTCTACCATCTACTATGCACGCAATATAGATTACAGCAAATACAAGACGGGTGATAAAATACCTTTCAGTATGTTTCTGGATGATAAAGTATATAACCTGTACATCCGCTACTTGGGCAAGGAGCGCATTACTACCAAATATGGTACGTTCAACGCCATCAAAATAGCACCCTTACTGATAGATGGTACTATATTCAGCGGGGGCGAAAAAATGATGGTATGGGTAAGTGACGATGCCAATCACCTGCCCGTGCGTGTTGACAGCCCTATACTGGTAGGCAGCATAAAAGTAGACCTTGTAGGCTACGAAAAACTACGCAACCCCTTTACATCGCTGATAAGTAAGGAATAGCTTATATATACCCATTCTACGGTATTTTCACGCGAAATCCACCACACAAGCCTTAGTTTTTATATTTTTGCTCACTTTAATTATCCTTATTGAATATGGTTTCCCTTGGGGGCAAAGCAATAGACTTGTCGGTATTTGAGCAGATAGTGTTGCATGGCAAAGCCATCAACATAGCCGCGCCTGCCATTAAAGAAGTAGCGCAGAGCTACAATTTCCTGAAAAACTTCTCTACCGATAAGCTGATATACGGCATTAATACGGGCTTTGGCCCTATGGCACAATACCGCATCAACGATGCCGACCGCAAGCAGTTGCAGTACAACCTCATCCGCAGCCACAGCTCGGGTATGGGGCAGTTGCTGTCGCCCATGCACAGCAGGGCCATGTTGCTGGCAAGGCTGCATACCATGTTACTAGGCTACAGCGGCATACACCCTGATGCCGTGCAACTGATGGTCAACCTGTTGAACAACGAAGCCTACCCATGTATATACGCGCATGGTGGCGTAGGTGCCAGTGGCGATTTGGTGCAGTTGGCGCACTTGGCACTCGGCTTGATTGGCGAGGGTAATTTCTGGTACAAAGGCAAGGTAACACCTGCTAAAAAAGTATTTAAAGAGCTGGGGTTGCAACCGATGGACATACACATCCGCGAGGGTTTGGGTATGCTCAATGGTACATCGGCTATGACAGGTATTGGCGGTGTGAACGTGGTAATGGCGCACAGGTTGGTAGTATGGAGTATGCTGCTGTCGCTGATGGTAAATGAAATGATGGAAGCCTACGACGACCATTTTTCTGCCGAATTGAATAATGTAAAACAACACAACGGGCAACGCGCCGTAGCAGAATGGATGCGCATATTGGGCAAAGACAGCAAGCTGATGCGCAAACGCCACGAACACCTGTACGACAAAAAAGTAACCGTTGATGTAATAGAAGATAAAGTACAGGAATACTATTCGCTACGCTGTGTACCGCAAATACTGGGGCCGATATTTGATACCGTACTGAATACGGAACAGGTAATAGTAAACGAACTGAACTCCGTAAACGATAACCCGGTGGTTGACCGTAAGAACAAAAACATATTTCACGGTGGTAATTTTCACGGCGACTATATAGCACTGGAAATGGATAAGTTGAAGATAGCGGTAACAAAGCTATCTATGTTGGCAGAGCGCCAACTGAACTTCCTGCTCAACCCGCACCTGAACCAGAAGCTGCCACCTTTTGCCAATGCAGGTAAACTGGGATTGAATTTCGGCATACAAGGTATGCAGTACCCTGCAACAAGCACCGTTGCCGAGAACCAAACACTCAGCAACCCTATGTATATACACAGCATACCCAACAACAACGACAATCAGGATATAGTAAGCATGGGTTGCAACGCTGCCATGATGTGTAGCCGTGTAATAGATAATGCCTATGAAGTATTGGCGGTAGAAGCAGTGGCATTGGTGCAGGCTATAGACTTACGCGGTTTCAGCAACAAGCTGGCACCCTCTACCAAGTGGATGTATAATGGTGTGCGCAATCTGTTCCCATTCTTCAAAGAAGATTTTTCAGCATCGCCCAATCTGCAAGAGGTAAAGCAATGGCTGATAGATACAGACATCGTAGCACATTTTAAGAAGAAGATATAGGTAATGCGATAATTGGGCAATACGATAATGCGTCAATGCCCGAAAGTTTTTGAATTTTTACTTTTTACTTTTGAATCTATTATGAAATACGCATTAGTTACTGGTGGTTCTCGAGGTATTGGTCGCGCTACCTGCCTGAAGTTGGCAGAACTTGGTTATAACATACTGGTAAACTATAAAGGCAACAAAGCAGCTGCCGAAGAAACAACCACCCTTGCCAAAGAAAAAGGTGTAGATGCACAAGTGCTGAACTTTGACGTAGCCAGCAAAGAAAGCGTGCAACAAGTATTAGGTGGCTGGATAGAAGCCAACAAAGAACATATAATAGAAGTATTGGTAAACAATGCAGGCATCAGGCAAGACACATTACTGATGAGCATGACCGATGAGCAATGGGACGAAGTGCTGGATACCAGCCTGCGAGGTATGTACAACGTTACCAAAACAGTACTGAACCCAATGCTTATGAACCGCTACGGGCGCATTATCAATATGGTATCGCTGAGTGGTATAAAAGGTATGCCGGGACAGGTAAACTACAGTGCCGCCAAAGCAGGCATGATAGGAGCTACCAAAGCACTGGCACAAGAAATAGCTAAGCGCAACATCACCGTAAACGCCATAGCACCGGGATTCATTAAAACAGATATGACAGGTGATCTGGACGAGAAAGAACTGGTAGGCATGATACCGATGAAACGTTTTGGTACTGCCGAAGAAGTAGCAGAATTGGTAGGTTTTCTGGCAGGTAAAAATGCAGGCTATATCAGCGGTCAGGTAATATCTATCAACGGAGCTTTATACACGTAATTAATTAAGACTATCAGTAGCATGAGTCGTGTAGTTATCACAGGTTTAGGTATATATTCTTCGTTGGGCAAAAACAGAGAAGAAGTAACCAAGTCGTTGTTTGAAGGCAAGTCGGGCATAATACTCGACCCCCGCCGCAAGGAGATGGGTTACCGCAGCGGCCTTACAGGTTTTGTAGAACGCCCGCAACTAAAGAGCCTGCTCGACCGACGCTCGCGCATTATGATGCCCGAACATGCAGAGTTTGCCTACATGGCTACTACAGAGGCGATGGCGCAAGCAGGTATGACTACCGACTTCTTCGACCAACACGAAACAGGTATTATCTACGGCAACGATAGCTGCGCACAACCCGTAATTGAGGGCATAGACCTGGTTCGCGAGAAGAAAGACACCATGCTGGTAGGTAGCGGCTCGGTATTTCAGGTATTGAACAGTACCGTTACCATGAACCTCTCTACCATCTTCAAGCTGCGAGGTATCAACTTCACCATCAGCGCGGCATGTGCCAGTGGTTCGCACAGCATAGGGCTGGGTTATATGTTCATCAAACAAGGGCTGCAAGACAGGGTGATATGCGGCGGTGCGCAAGAGGTAAACATCTACTCTATGCCCAACTTCGATGCGCTAGGTACATTCAGTATGCGAGAAGACGAACCTGCACGTGCTTCGCGCCCCTTCGACCGAGACAGGGATGGCCTTGTACCCGGTGGTGGTGCCGCAACGGTGATACTGGAAAGCCTTGAAAGTGCACAGGCACGCGGAGCTACTATATTGGCAGAGGTACTTGGCTACGGCTTCAGCAGCAATGGCCAACACATCAGCAACCCCAGTACAGAAGGGCAGGTACGCTCTATACACCGCGCGCTGAAAGACAGCGGCTACACTGCTGCGGATATACAATACATAAACGCACACGCTACAAGTACCCCCGCCGGTGATGGCAGCGAGGCAGAGGCTATATACGAAGTGTTTGGCGGCAAAGTACCTGTAAGCAGCACCAAGAGCATGACAGGCCATGAATGCTGGATGGCAGGTGCCAGCGAGATAGTGTACAGTATGCTGATGATGCAGAACAGCTTTATTGCACCCAACATAAATTTTGAAAATCCCGACGAGCACAGTGCTAAAATAAACGTGATACCCCAAACCCTGCAGCAAGACTTCAACCTGTTTCTCTCCAACTCATTTGGTTTTGGTGGCACCAACTCATCGTTAGTAGTAAGGCGGTGGGAAGGGTACATATAACTTAAACAATAAAAGGCGGATAATTATCCGCCTTTTATCTTAATAAAAAAACCGTCTGTTATTTAAACTGTCTGAAGTAGTAGGTAACCCCGTCCTCTTCCAGTATCAGTTCGTTGTTTTCGCATTTCAATACTTTGAATTGGCGGCTGTCTTTACCATTCAGGTACAGCGTTTGGTTGCTATAGCTTTGTACATACCAAGATGGTGCATTATCCGCATCCTTCCTCGAAAAGAAAGCACCCCATTTGCCGTCTTGTTGAGACGGGTAGATATCAACCATTTTTATCTGCCTGCTATAGTCTATCGCATCTACTTTTTGCGCACCTGTACCTTTGAATACCGACCAGTGCCCTACCATTTGTTGCACACTGTTCACAGGGGCAAATACTTCCTGACGTTTTGCTTCGGGCGTATTAACCTGTGGCTTATATGTTTCCATTTCGTAGATACCGCCATCGTCTTTCAGCACCATTTTGTTGTTGCTGCGCGATACGATGGTGAAATAGCGCATACCGATATCTAAAGCATTCGCTTCCAATTTGTAAGTGCCGCGATAGATGAAGCCACCTGCTTTTTGCCAGATGTATTCATTACCGCCAGGCAAAAACTCCATCTTAATCGTGTCTTTGTAAGACACTACTTCATTTTTGACGGTCTTGCGCGATACCTCACGCCAGTTGCCTGATAGTTTATTTTTATCACCTGCAAAAGATATCACAGGTATCAAAACAGATGCGAGTATTATTAATTTTCTCATGAACTTTGTTTTAGCGTTAGGATAATTCAAAAATATTCAAAAAATTGTAACTATTACATTAATTAAAATCATGGCAAGCAATACACTGAACATATCACTTATACAGGCAGACATCGTATGGGAAGACAAAGCCGCGAACCTTGCGCAATACGAGCAATACATCAATGGCATTGCAGAGAAAAAAGAAGTAGTGGTGCTGCCTGAAATGTTCAGTACGGGTTTTAGTATGAATACCGCTGCTCTTGCCGAAACGATGAAAGGGCCTACCGTTCAATGGATGAAGAACATGGCTGCTGCACACCGATGCATACTGACGGGTAGCCTGATAATAGAAGAAGAGGGTAAATACTACAACCGCCTGCTATGGGTGCAGCCCGATGGTGCGATTGGGCAATATGATAAACGCCATCTATTTGCATACGGCGACGAAGACAAACACTATAGTGCAGGCACTAAAAGATTGATAGCCAGTGTAAAGGGCTTCCGTATATGCCTTATGATATGTTACGATTTGCGCTTCCCGGTATGGGCACGCAATGTGGGTAATGAATACGATGCTTTATTATTTGTTGCCAACTGGCCACAACGCCGTAATCTGGCATGGAAGACATTGTTGCAAGCACGGGCGATAGAAAACATGTGCTACTCCATTGGCGTAAACCGTGTGGGTGAAGATGCTAAAGGATTGTCTTACAGCGGCGATAGCAGCGTATTCGGTCCGCTGGGCGAGGTGATATGGCAAGAGAGCAATAAGCCCGTAGTACATACAGTAACCCTGCAAAAAGACTATGTGACACAAACATGGGAACAGTTCCCTTTCCTGCATGATGCGGATAAGTTTGTAATACTGGACTGAACATAACATTCAATTCCACTTTGTATTTTGTACTTTTGCTGCCCAATCTATAATTGACGGCTCATGTGGCATCGTATTGCAGCATTTATCATAAAATTCCGTGTTACCCTATTGGTATTGCTGCTGGCAGCTACCTGTGTTATGGGCTATTATGCCAGTAAGGTAGAGCTGAGCTATGAGTTTACTAATGCTATCCCTACAGACAATCCCAAGTACAAAGACTATCAGGCTTTCCGCAAACAGTTTGGCGAAGATGGAAACATGATGGTGATTGGTGTGCAGACCGATAAGTTCTTCAATCAAGATTTTTTTACAGACTATACCACCCTTGTTAAGCAGCTTGAAAAAGTAAAAGCGGTAGAAAATGTATTGAGCGTACCCGGTGCCATCAACCTATTGAAAGACACAACCACAGGGCAACTGAAAGTGGTGAAATTGGTAACCGATAGCACCATCAATAATGTAGCTGCCATCAGCGATGCGTTTCATAATCTGCCATTCTACAAAGGCTTTCTCTACAACCCCGAAACAGGTGCTTACCTGATGGCATTGCGTATAGACAAGCAAGTGTTGAACAGTAAAAACCGTGCGGGTGTAGTAAACGAGATACTGGCACTAAGCGATGCATTTGGTAAGAAGCATGGTATAGAAATGCATTATAGTGGTTTGCCGCTCATACGCACCATGATGGCCGCACAGGTGCAGAGCGAAATGAACCTGTTCCTTATCTTGTCGTTTGTTCTCACGGCGGTAATACTGGCCTTATTCTTCCGCTCCTTTATGGCTGTATTGGCTAGTATGCTGGTAGTAGCGGCAGGTGTTATATGGTCGCTCGGTACTGTTGTATTGCTGGGATATAAAATAACATTGCTGATAGCGCTGATACCACCACTGATAGTAGTAATAGGTATACCCAACTGTGTGTATCTGCTGAATAAATATCATGCAGAGTATAACAAGCATCAAAACAAGGCTAAGGGTTTGTTGCGTATGGTTGACAGGATGGGTATAGTTACTTTATTCACAAACATTACAGCAGCCATAGGTTTCGGCGTATTCTTCTTTACCAAAAGTGCTATACTGAAAGAGTTTGGCTTGGTGGCAGGTATCAACATCATGGCGATATTTTTGATTTCGCTGATATTCATTCCTGCATTGTTCAGCTTTTTGCCGCCACCCAAAGGCCGCCACACCAGCTATCTTGAAAGCGGCTGGATGACACGCCTGCTAGATACAATTACTACCTGGGTGTTTGGCCACAGAATATGGATATACGCTGCCACCATATTAATATGTGCTGTCAGCGTGATGGGTATGATGCGTCTGAACTCAGTCGGGCATATAGTAGACGACCTGCCTAAAGAAGCCAAAGTATATCAAGACCTGCTATTCTTCGAAAAAAATTTCCGTGGTGTAATGCCTTTGGAGATTGTGATAGACACCCGTAAGAAAAACGGAGCTGTGGGCTTGCCTGTATTGCAGAAGATGGATGAGCTGACTACCTACCTGAAACAATACCCTGAAATAGGCCATTCACTGGCATTGACAGAAGGTGTAAAATTTGCAAGGCAGGCATACTACGATGGCGATAGCAGCAGCTATGCAGTACCGAATATGTTTGATGCTGCATTTATACAACCTTACTTGCGTGGCGGTGGTGGTGCAGATAAAAAGAGTATGTTCACCAAACTGCTGAACGCTTTTATGGACAGCACCAAACAGAAGACACGCATCAGCATCAACATGGCCGATGTAGGCTCTAAACGCCTGCCTGTATTGCTGGATAGCATACGCCCCAAAACACTGGAACTGTTCGATACATCTAAATACGATGTTACGTTTACAGGTACAAGCATCGTATTTCTTGAGGGTAGCAAATTTATCATCAACAGCCTGCGCGATAGTTTGATACTGGCATTCATCATGATATTCGGTTGTATGATAGCTCTGTTCCGCTCTTGGAGGATATTGCTGATTTCAATGGTTATCAATATCGTACCACTGCTTATCACGGCGGGCATTATGGGTTGGGCTGGCATACCTATCAAGCCATCAACCGTGTTGGTGTTCAGCGTGGCATTGGGTATAACGATAGATGTAACGATTCGCTTCCTTGTTAACTTCAAACAAGAACTGGTACACCACGATGATGATATTGCCAAAACAGTAAAGCGCACTATACACGATACAGGCCTGAGTATCATCTATACATCGCTGATATTGGTTGCTGGCTTTGGGGTATTTGCGCTCTCGCAATTTGATGGTACAAAATCGCTTGGTTACCTCACATCCCTAACCTTGCTACTGGCAATGGTTACCAACCTGACACTGCAGCCAGCACTGTTATTATGGATGGACAAAGCACTGCGTAAAAACAAAAGTGCTGATTTCCTGAGAGATGATGATGAAACCATACTATAAGGGTTTCTTGTTCAGACTTAGGAATAGCTTTGCAAGCATGTAGGCTATTATAGTGCAGTCATAAATGATTCTCTGACATTTTGCACAGGGTTATTACTATTTTAAGTTGGGGGACCTCTTATACTCAAGAAGAGAATATTACTCTTCCAATTCTGCTATTTTACCACCCTTAAATAGTAATAAGCCAACCATCATCAACAGGCTTGTTACTGCAACAACAAAGAATAATATGCCTGCATTAAAACTACCTATGCTTTTGCCGGCTGGTATGCTGTAAAACAGCAAAATGGTAACTAAACCACGAGGCATCAGAAATAATTCAGGGAAAAGATTTGTTTTCAGGATGAGTCTTAGATATAAAAATCGTGCAAAGAATAGTATCAAAATAATGAGGCTGCCAAGCTGCCACACTTCTGCTTCGTAAAGTACTTTTAAGTCTATACTATAGCCGAATATGATGAAGAAAAATGTACGAATAAGGAAAGAAGTTTCAGCAGTGATGGACTTCATAAAGTGAAGTGTATTATCAATATCCTGATTATAAAGAAGTTTTTGCAACGGACCACGTATTATATAAGTATGATTGTTGAACACCAGACCAAACACAAGTACAATAAGTAATGATGGTAAATGTATTTTTTCGCCTAAAGCATATATCAAAGCAAGCACAGCAAACAGCATAAAAAATTTAATGTGCGATCTGGCATTTGTTATTATATACATCAATAAAAAAGTAGCGGCAACGGAGATAACTATTGCTAGTAAAACTTTGCTACCAAACAATGCTGCCGACGATAAACTCATAACATTATCCATCAGCATATAATTGAACACCATGATGCCAATGATATCTGACAATGATGATTCGTATATTATAAATTCTTTTTTTTCTTCCGGTAGGTTTTGCGTACTTGGTATTACAATAGCACTGCTGA
>CALESY010000166.1 GCA_937919945.1 uncultured Chitinophagaceae bacterium
ATCTTCATAAAGATATTTTCAACAGGCAACTCCAATACCGCAGCAATCGTTTCTTTACAAGCCTGCAGCCAAGCCTCGTGTTCATCATCTTCCATACCATGCTTGCGTTTATACTCGGCAGCATGTACTACATCTTTGTATAGCTCTATGGCAAAAGGAAACTCCGGTAAATCGTGGTCGTAAAAGCGAAAGCAAGCAACATCTTGTCTGCGCGTCAGCTTACTAAAGTGTTTATACACTTTCCGCAGTCGGTTATCAAACATCAGCAGTTTGGCAGAAAAATCGAATGACATGGGTGTGCAAGATACACTATTTGCATAGATGGTATAAACTGCAACACCGCCGAACACCCCTGACGACGGTGTGCAGTTATCTTCATGGTTAGTTAGGTGCTATCTGTTAAACACATATTTGCTTATCAGCCATTTCCTGAAGTAGTCATTATTTTTCTCCTTACTTTCTTCCTCACCATCCAACAGCAGGTTCAGCGCATTGGTAGACAATAGCATCTCTGCTATAGACAACGACATAGCCACCCCAAGCAATATCAGCGATACTGAAAAAACTATCTGGGCAGCATCTTGCAGGTCGTAAAACAAAAGAAACATCGTTACCACACTCAGCAAAAGGCTTGATACCGCAATGATTTGCATATCACGTATTATCCTTGCCCGCTTGCGTAGTTTGTTTATCTGCAATAGCGATGCATAGTCAGGGTCTTGTTTGTATTTATCGTGCAGCGTACGTATCAGTTGCGCAATGTTGATGAAGCGGTTACTAAATGCCAGTATCAGTAACGATACGGTAGAGAACAACAGAGCAGGTGTTGTTAATTCGAGTTTCATTGTATGGTATATTTTATGGTTGTTTGTATTAAGATTTAAAAATGAAAACGCCTTTCGGTATATCATCGAAAGGCGTTGTTATATATGTCTTATAGATTACATCAACATCGCGCTTTCGCACAGCTATGCTTACAACAAGTATGCTTGTTGCCTTTTGTGCTTGTATGGCTATATGTCTGTTTCATATTCATTATAAAAAAGAAACAGCCCCGAAATACGGGGCTGCTAATAGTATATATACACAACATTGCCCCTCTGTTATGCAGAGTTTGTACAACAATGTTTTATGTTAGTGCTATTCATTACAATGCAATACTACGAAGAAAAACAATCAGAAAATCAAAGTGCGAAAAAATAATGTTAAAAACACATCAATTATATGTTACCTGTTTTGCAGGTGGCGGTGCGTATTGCTTCTTCCTATTGTGCGGCATTTTGCTTTCACGCTTTAGGTATAATATACTGTCCGCTTTACTCATCGGGTAGTCTTTATGATATACCAGTTCATCTACCTGATAATCTTCCTCGCGTACTAGCCTACCGTTATCCGCATCGTAAAAACGCCAGGTGCCGTGTTTCAGCGTACTTCTTTCTGTTGGTATGATACGCTTGGTTTCTTTATGCGATACCGGATCTGTAACATAGATAGTATCATGTGAATATTTTGGGTTCAAACCTCTATAATAACCTATACATGTTACCCTACCATTTTCATAATATTTCACTTCTCCATCCAGCACATTGTTACGATATGTTTCTGCTGCATATAGCTGCCCGTCGCCATCGAGTTTATACCAAATACCTGCTTTGTTGCCATGTTCATATACGCCGAATTCTGTTGTACCACCTTCACCCATACGTGGAGCTGTACTATGCAACCACATACCATCAGGTTTGCCGTTAGCATCTTTTTTATTGATGTCGCCTTTCGGGTATAGGGTAGCTTCTTGTTTGGATTGTGCACATACTACAGCCGACGCGGTAGTCAGTATCAATAAACATATCGTTTTGAATATTGTCATTCAGGATATTATACTGCAAATGAGCTGCCACAGCCACAAGTACTGCTGGCATTCGGGTTTTTAAATACAAATCCTCTCGCGTTCAGCCCATCTTCAAAATCTACTGTCATACCAAAGAGATAAATTCCATGCGCTTTCTTCATCAATACAGGTATGCCTTCAATTTCGTATGTTTCGTCGTCTGTTTCTACAGCATCAAAGCCAAGCACATAACTCATACCCGAGCATCCCCCACCTTTTACGCCAATACGCAGGCTTTGTGTAGCATCAAAGCCAGGTTCACCCATCAATCTTTTTATTTCAGCCACAGCACCTGCAGTAAGGCAGACAGGGCTTTGCACTATTGTTTCCATTTCACTGTATTTTATACAAAATTACCACCATCTAAGCCATCATCCAAATAGCAATAAACTAAGTACAGATAGATAGTATATTAAATATATAGAAAACTATTGGTAATGTGTATGTTGAAGAACATTTTTATATTTGCCCCAGTAAACAATCACGTTAAAGATGAGCGAGGCAATAGACTTGATATACGACGATGCTGCAGGCTTGATGAAAAAAGCCATTGCACATTTGGAAACGGAACTGAGCCGCATACGAGCAGGTAAAGCTAATGTAGCTATATTGGATGGTGTATTTGTTGATTATTACGGTGCTTCTACCCCATTATCTGGTGTAGCCAATGTTACAACACCGGATGCACGTACTATATCTATACAGCCTTGGGAGAAGAATATGCTCGGAACGATTGAAAAAGCCATCATTGCCAGTAATATAGGACTAAACCCTCAAAATGATGGTAATATCATTCGCCTGTTTTTGCCCCCATTGACAGAAGAACGTCGTAAAGAATTGGTAAAACGAGTAAATGGCGAGGGTGAACAAGCCAAAATATCTATACGTACCATACGCAGGGATGCGATTGAAGAAATCAAAAAACTGCAAAAAGATGGCTTGAGCGAGGATGCCGCTAAAGATGCTGAAGGTCGTGTGCAAGCACTTACCGACAAACACATAGCACTCGTTGACCAACATTGCAAAGACAAGGATAAAGAAATAATGACTGTATAATCTCTGAACCCTGACATACAAGTCAGGGTTTATATATTATTACATATGCACGATTGGCAAGATAAAATACTGTTATATTTCTCAATACCTATCTATGCTATTCTGATACCTTTAGAAATATTGCTGAGCAACTACCGTCATCAAAGGTTTTATACCTGGAAAGAAACGCTAATAAATGTTTATCTAAACATTGTAAATGCAGGCATTGATTTATTATTGCGAGGCATAGCATTGATAATACTGATTTACTTTTCGAAATATGCTTTGATAAGCAACTGGCATCCTATTGTGTATTGGGGCTTATTGTTTATACTGGAAGACTTTTTGTTTTGGCTTGAGCATTATGTTGACCATAGCTGCCGTTTGTTTTGGGCAGTGCACGTAACACACCATAGTAGCGAAGAATATAACCTGAGTACAGGGTTTCGATCATCGGTACTAATGCCGTTTTACAGGTTTATGTATTTCATACCACTGGCCATCATCGGTTTTCAACCTATTGATATCATCTTTATGTATGCCCTTACACAAACTTATGGCATACTCGTACATACACAGTCCATCAAAAAACTACCGCGTTGGGTAGAGTACATATTCGTTACCCCATCTCACCACCGCGTACACCACGCCAGCAATGTACCCTATCTTGATAAGAATATGGGCATGGTACTAATAATATGGGACAGATTGTTTGGCACGTTTGCAGAAGAAATGAAAAACGAACCACCACGCTATGGGCTTACCACTCCACTGCAGGCACCGCACCACCCTGTAAAGATTATCACACATGAATGGCAACAAATTATTCAAGACCTTAAAAAGAAAATACCACTTAAAACAAAACTGGCATATGTTTTTCAACCACCTGGTTGGAGCCACGATGGTAGTCGGAAAACTTCAAAACAGCTAAGAAAAGAGTGGAAAGAAATCGGTAATAATTAATTAGTTGACTTGTTGTAATATTAACTAATTAACTAACTCCACCCATCTTCATAATCAACTTATACTCTTCAGGCTTTACAGTTCCAACACTCAACCTACTAAGGCGCACTAAGTCCATATCTTTTAAGGCTGGTGTAGCTTTAATGTCTGCAAGTGTTACGGGTTTGGGTATGGCTTTTAGTGGTTTCAAATCTACCACTACCCAATTCGGGTCGTCGGTTGTTGGGTCTTGATATGCGGTTTTTACTACTTCTGCAATACCAACAATCGCCAAACCTTCGTTGCTATGATAAAACAAAACATGGTCGCCCTTAGCCATCGCTTTCAGGTTGTTGCGGGCAGCATAGTTGCGCACCCCATCCCAATGGGTTTTCTTATCTTTTACAAACTGCTCCCAACTATATTTAAACGGTTCAGATTTTACAAGCCAGTAGTTCATGTAATACTATTTACGTAGTAAAAATATTTCTTCCTTTTTAAAAACGTATCGTTCTTTCAATTGTTCAGGGATGCTTTGTACATAATCCGCATACTGCACACTAAAGCCTGGTGCAAGAAAACGGTTTATGTAGTCCCTGCCATATATCCTTACATGGTCGCTCTGTCCAAAGTGTTGCTTCCTTGCTTCTGGGCTTGTTATGCTGGCATCTTCGTAAGTATGTTCCCTATTATGTTCGTAAGGCACTTGTAGTATAGCACATCCACCCTTTTTTAGTACGCGGTATATTTCTTGCAATGCTTTGGCATCATCCTGCACATGTTCCAATACATGTATGGCAATTACCACATCCATGCAACTATCCTCAAAAGGCAATGTGGTAATATCAACGTTATGTGTATCTGGCGGGTAACTGTACCCCACTTCAAACTTATCAGCAGGTATGTAGTTATTACCTAATTGTTGCTTAAAAACATTGTACAAACATTGCTCCGGGGCTATATGTAGCAAACGAGTATTGGGTGGTATCAATGTCTTGTCCTTAATAAAATTGTATATCAATCTTGTCCTTTCCAAAGAGCCACAACTTGGGCATTGTGCATTGGCACGGTTTAGATATGGGAAAAAGCTACTGTAGGTGTTACCACAAACGGTACACTCTACATTATTGCCCTTTAGCAGTTTTGCCAGCAAGACACGCTTCAGCTTTTTTTTCAGTTGTTGCATCAAGCTGCTATATTAAGGAAAGTGCACTAATTCGCATACTATGCTTACCCAAAAACAAGTTTGGCACATTATATGTTACATATCATAAATATGCGCTAACTTTGCGCGCTGTAATAAATAACCGCATTTTCTGTGGGTCACAAAAATCTTAACAAAGCCAGTTTTGCCGGGCTAATCATAGCTCTTGGCATTATCTACGGCGACATCGGCACTTCACCACTTTACGTTTTCAACGCTATTTGTAATGGTAAAGAAATAAGCGAATTGCTTATCATCGGGGGGTTATCGTGTATTATATGGACACTGACACTACAAACTACCGTTAAGTACGTACTATTAACACTTAAAGCAGATAATAAGGGCGAGGGCGGTATATTTTCGCTCTTTGCATTGGTACGCAGGCATGGAAAATGGACCGTATTCCCTGCTATGGTTGGCGGTGCAGCACTACTTGCCGATGGTATGATAACCCCTCCCATATCAGTAGCATCTGCTGTTGAGGGTTTACGAAATATACCTGCCTTACATGATATAACAGACTGGACTATTGTTAATATCATATTAGCCATTATTACAGGTCTGTTCTTCTTCCAGCAATTTGGTACAGGTGCTATTGGTAAAGCATTTGGTCCTATTATGACGATATGGTTCTTAATGTTGGCCGTATTAGGTGTCTATCATATCAACGACGATTGGAGTATTTTAAAAGCATTCAACCCCTCATACGCTTTTGAATTACTAACTATGTACCCCAAAGGGTTCTGGATATTGGGTGCAGTGTTTCTTTGTACAACAGGTGCAGAAGCATTGTATTCAGACCTTGGCCACTGCGGCAGGGGCAATATTCGCATATCTTGGATATTCGTTAAGTCCGCATTGATACTCAACTACCTTGGGCAAGGCGCATGGTTATTGACACAAAAAGGCAAAGTGTGGGACAGCTCTGCACTTAACCCTTTCTACGAATTGATGCCACAATGGTTTGTACTACCAGGCATTATTATAGCTACAATGGCAGCCATCATTGCCAGTCAGGCTTTAATTTCAGGTTCTTTTACGCTCATCAGTGAGGCCATCAAACTGAATTTGTGGCCTAAAATGAAAATCAACTACCCTACTGTTGAGCGTGGCCAGTTATTTATCCCCGGTATCAACTTCCTATTATTTGCAGGTTGTACAAGTGTAGTGTTGATATTCCAAAAATCATCGAATATGGAAGCGGCTTATGGCCTTGCCATTACATTGTGTATGATAATGACATCTTGCCTATTTGCTTATTTCATGTTCATAAAACGCGTGCCTATAATATGGATAGTAGCGTACTTGTTCGTATTCCTCAGTATTGAGTTTTCATTTCTTGTAGCCAATCTCGAAAAATTCCCGCATGGTGGTTATGTAGCATTGATTGTAGGTGGCATATTATTCCTTGTAATGATTGTATGGTTCAAAGCACGTAAAATCAAAAACCGCTATGTGGAGTTTGTAAGGCTGGAAGACTATGTACCCATACTGCAAGAATTGAGCAACGACAAAACCATCCCCAAATACTCTACACACCTTGTGTACCTGACAAGTGCCAACAACCCTAAAGAGATAGAACACAAAATCATCTTCTCAATACTATACCGCAAACCAAAACGTGCAGATATTTATTGGTTTGTACACGTAGATGTATTAGATGACCCCTACACAATGGAATATGCTGTACAAACAATCGTACCCAACGAAATTATCCGTATCGAATTCCGTTTAGGTTTCCGTGTAGAACATAAAATACAACTTATGTTCCGCAAAGTGGTAGAGGAAATGGTGCATAATAAAGAAGTAAACGTAGTGAGCCGTTACGAGTCTTTAAGTAAGAATAACGTAAAAGGTGATTTTCGTTTTATTGTTATGGAGAAGTTCCTTTCTCGTGATAACGACTTGCCTTTGTGGGAACGCCTTGTAATGCGTGGTTACTTCATGCTGAAAAAGATAAGTCTTTCTGAAGAACGTGGCTTCGGACTGGATTCATCGGACGTTACGGTAGAGAAATATCCCATCATCGTATCAAATGTTTCAGATTTCAACCTCAAGCGTATAGAGGAAGATTAAGGCATCTTATAATATTTCTTCATAAATAAGCTCGTTATTTTCGCCGCTTATTTCATTTTCTATGTAGCTGTTAATAGCACTGTCAAACGCTACATTACCATTAAAGAGAAAAGCAACTTGTATGGGTAGCACTGCTATCTGTACCCCCCACTCTTTTAGTTTATCGGCGTGTAAGTGTAGGCGGGTAGCATCTTTTTCGGTTGTAATGATGACTTTATTATTTACTCCCCAATTGTTGTAGGCTTCTTTTATTTCTTCGATATCTCGGTTCAGGAAATAGTGGTGGTCTGCATAGGTTAAGATATGTGTATCTTCTGTGTGTTTTTTGATGTGTTGTACGAATGGTTCGGGCTTTGCAATGCCACATACTATCAGTGCGTTTTTACCTTGCATGCTCACAGCCTCTCTGGTAAACATATCATAGGCAGTACCGTATTCTATAGTCGTAAAAAACACCTGTTGCTGTGGCAATGGGTTGATGCGCTGTATTATTTCATCTGCAGCAGTTTTGTTCAAGTCTGCTGGGCATTTAGATACAATAATAATATTTGCACGTTGATAGGCATTACGCCCCTCTCTTAGCGTGCCTATCGGTAAAATATAATCTTTAAAGAATGGCTTTGAGTAGTCTGTTATTAGTATGTTTCTACCTGCCTTCACACTACGGTGTTGGTATGCATCGTCCAGCAATACCACTTCTGTTTCGGGTCGTTTTTGTATCAGGCTAGGTATGCCCGTCATCCTTTCTTCTGCTACACTTACAGCCAAGTCGGGAAACTTCATGAAATACTGCATGGGCTCATCGCCTATACGAAGTGCGTTGGTATCTTCTGTTGCTAATAAAAAACCTTGTGTACGGCGTTTATAGCCTCGGCTCATTGTGGCTACCCTGTATCTGTATTGCAATAGTCTTATCAGGTATTCTACATGCGGTGTTTTACCTGTACCCCCTACTGATAAATTGCCTACTGTTATTATTGGCACGCTGAATTGTACAGACGAAAAAAAGCCTGTGTCGTACAGTCGGTTTCGTAGCCATACTACAGCACCATACACAAGAGCAAAAGGATAAAGGAATATTTTTACAAAAGAGAAAAAAGGCTTCATTACAAGGTAAATGTACCAAAACACTGGGACTTGTTAAATGATAGTTACTATACCTATATTATAAAAAACTTGACAGACATTTACTGCATGAATTGGCCACAACACCCCGTAACATTAGAAGGCGAACGCGTAAAATTGCTACCGCTTGCCAACGAGCATTTTGATGAGCTTATTGCCGTTAGTACAGATAAACGGATTTGGGAGTTTCTTTCAAAACCCGGCTATGATGCCGATGTATTGCGTACTGAATTGAAAAGTGCCTTACTGAAAAGAATAAATGGTGAAGAATACCCTTTTGTGATTATTGATAAACAAACCAAAACTATCATTGGCTGTACCCGATACATGGACATGTATGCAGAACATAGAAAGCTGGAAATAGGATGGACATGGTACAACCCAAATTATTGGGGTACAGGGCACAACCATGAATGTAAACTTCTATTACTCACCCATGCATTTGAGGTTATGAATTGTGTACGTGTATCGCTTAAGACCTGGGACAAAAACCAACGCAGCCGCGCAGCCATCTTGAAGATAGGCGCTCAGTATGAGGGCATCTTGCGAAATGAACGTATCAGATACGATGGCACTATTCGTAACACGGTTGTTTTCAGCATTATAAAGGAAGAATGGCAAAGTGTAAAGCTGAGAATAGAAAAAAACATTCTCAAACAATAAATATCAATAAAAAAGCCAGCTATAAGCTGGCTTTTTTATTAGTTTAATACTATTTCTCCCCATCTTTTTTTATTCGTTTATCGGCATCCATCATCTCCATCAACTTCAAACCAAGCAGGCCACTCATAGAACCATCAGTACCGCTATTGCCGCTAATGATAACATCTGGTATCACTTTGATGCTGTTCTTTCCAATTTCTTCTGTTATTTTATAACGTGTAAAGTTATCACCGCCCATGGCACGCACCTGTAGTTCGTATGCCTCTGCAGTAGACTTACCGATTGCAAGAATTTTCTCTGCTTCGGCATTACCTGTTTTCGCAATTTTTTCAGCTTCTGCAACGGCATTCAGTTTTGTTGACTCTGCCTGTGCTGCTGCACGCATTTTTGTGGCTTCCGCTTCTGCATTTGCACGCATTTTAGTAGCCTCTGCTTCCGCGTTTACTTGCAGTTTCAGGCTTGTAGCATCACCTTCTGCTTTTTTTACTGTAGCATCGGCTGTACGTTGGGCTATCTCTACGCTCTGTTGTGCCTTTACTATATCCTTCTGCATATCTGCTATTGCTGTTTCTTTTTCTACACCCTGTCTTTTTTCCTGTGCCATACGTTGTGTTTCGTATGTCTTTTCTTCCTCCTGTGCTATTTTACGGTCTGTCAATGTCTTCATCAATGCTTCTGGTGGTACTATATCACCTATCAATGTGTCAACTGCATTTACATTATACTGTTCCAACACTCGTTGAATATGTTCTTTTGCAGCATCCTGCCTTTCTTTACGTGTAGTAAGAAATGAAATAACATCACTGTCTTGAGCAGAGTTACGAAAATAGTTGCCTATTGTAGGCTCTAAAACCTGCGATACCAGGTTGTTCATACTACCGAAACGGGCTATCACTTTGGGTGCTTCGTTTGCGGGTATATGTATTATCTGCGCTACGTCAAGATTGAAAGGAAATCCGTCTTTTGAACGAACAGTTATCGTACTCAAGTTCTTGTCAAGTGCATGCGATTCGCTACGTGCATTTGCCCAGTTCAGTACCAGATTGGTTGTTGGTACAACTTCTACTTTCATAGTATATACATTAATAGGATACTTACCTGGTCCTAACGGCTCCATCCATACACCTCGATAACCTTTCGACACGATATTACCGTGTTTAAATGTATCACCTATCAGGTCTTTACCATCTTCACCCATATAACTGATGACTACACCCACATGACCAATGGGTACATCAGTCATTGGCCGCTCCTCTATTTGCACCGCCCACGGGTTTATGTAATATGAACCTGCAAGTATTACCTGTGGTTGTAAGCCACGGTTACCCCCAGATTTTAAGAAACTATCTATATCCTGAAAATTATTATGCCCAGCAATATCTTTACCTGCAATCTGTCCTTGCGGCAATGGCTCACCGTCGAGTGTAGTTACAATACCCACCCTGTTTTCATTAATACTTACCTGTTCTGTAATTGCTATATCAAAGAGAAATGTATTGATACGATATGAGCCTGCTGTCATAAAAGCAGTTTGTCTGCCTCGTTGCCCACCATTTAATAGAAACTTCTCAGCATCTTGGTAGTTATCACAATCTACTTTGCGAGCTAGAATGCGGCCAGTCGGAATTTCTGCACCGTCTTTTGAAAGAACAAGACCCAGTTTACCTTCAGGTATTACAGTAAATGGCACCATATCCACGCTATATTGCCATGGCCACATAAACCAAAACAAACCAGGTGCTAATGTCTTAGCCTGAAAACCTGCCTCGCCATTTGTTGCTATTATTCGTCCATCTGGCAACTCTCTGTTAGAACCGAAGAGAACAAATTTTTTAGTAACTAATCCTATCTTGTCTTCAGGCACTATTACCATACCAAATATTACACGAAGGATAATTTTGTAAAACACAAGTACTAGTATCAGTACAATTGCCCACCAATAGCTGGTGAGTACATCAGTGAAACTCATAAATATTAAATGATTGATTGGTTAAAAATTACCTAAGCTAAGTGGCAGCCTAGCAGGGTTTAGTTTAATGGTATATACATGTTATTTAAACATCTAAACAAGGTGGATGAACCATTTTCTTGTGGTTAACCATCGTTTCTTTTATAAAGAAAACAAAATTCTTGATGCAAATAATATTTACTACGGCATAGAAAGTAGTATTTAGGGGGGCAGATGGTGTGGTAATACACATGGATTACTATTGGTTGTTTATTACAGCTATATTACAAAAAACGTACCATCTTTTGATTTCTTTAACAGTAATTACTCACTGTAAGTCATGTTTATTTTAATGCTCGGGCTTTACCGTTATCTTTGCACATTGTTCATACAATATGGCAGACAATAACAGGTATAACCTGCGCGGTGTTTCTGCGCAAAAAGAAGATGTACACAAAGCAATAGCCAAGCTCGATAAAGGGCTATACCCGAACGCTTTTTGTAAAATATACCCCGACTATTGGGGCGGTGATGACGCTTATTGCAACCTGATGCATGCAGATGGTGCAGGTACAAAGTCATCACTGGCATACCTGTATTGGAAAGAAACAGGAGATTTGAGTGTATGGAAAGGCATTGCTATTGATAGTATCGTTATGAATATTGATGACCTGCTATGCGTTGGGGCAACCGGACCGTTTACATACTCATCTACAATTGGTCGTAATAAAAACCTGATACCCGGCGAGGTTATCTCAGAAATAATTAACGGCACGCAGTCTTATTTCAACACGTTGGCTGAATATGGTATAAATGTAATGCTGATGGGGGGCGAAACTGCTGATGTAGGCGACCTTGTACGCACTGTGATAGTTGACGGAACGATGAGCTGCCGGATGCGTAGAGATAAACTGATTACTACTGAAAAGATGGCACCTGGCGATGTCGTCGTATCATTGGCAAGCTACGGACAAGCTACATACGAAACAGAATATAACAGCGGTATGGGTAGCAACGGGCTGACAAGTGCCCGCCACGAGATGTTGAAAAAAGAATATGCCGTAAAATACCCCGAAAGTGTTGACCCGGGGCTGCCGGAAGAAGTTGTTTACAATGGTAAATACAACCTTACGGATGCCACCGAAACACCCCTGAATGAAAATAAGAAGATACTATCCCCTACCCGTACCTATGAGCCGGCTGAAATAAAGATATTACA
>CALESY010000167.1 GCA_937919945.1 uncultured Chitinophagaceae bacterium
ATTTTGGGCTTTCCGTAATCAGGTTTAACTTTGAAGTCCATTATAAATTTTATAAATTAACAAATTTATGGCACATACACTTCCCGCATTAAACTATGCATTCGACGCTTTGGAACCGCATATAGATGCGCTGACAATGCAAATACACCACGACAGGCATCATCAGGCATATGTAGATAACCTGAATAAAGCACTGCATGGTACAGATGGCGAAGGCAAATCGCTTGAAGAACTGATGGCAAATATTTCTGCATACCCTGCTGCTGTGCGCAACAATGGTGGCGGACATTGGAACCATACCCTGTTTTGGGAAATACTAGGCGCTAATGGCAGCCAACCAACTGGAGCTTTGGCAGATGCCATCAATAATGCATTTGGCTCTTTAGATGCACTAAAAGAAAAAATGAACACAGCTGGTACTACACGCTTTGGTAGCGGTTGGGCATGGCTGATAGTAAAAGACGGTAAACTGGAAGTTACGTCTACACCAAATCAAGACAATCCGCTGATGGATATTGCTGAAGTAAAAGGTACACCCATTTTGGGTATTGATGTGTGGGAACACGCCTACTACCTGAAATACCAAAATAAACGCCCCGACTACCTCAGTGCTATCTGGAATGTGATAAACTGGGATGCAGTTGCAGCTAAGTACAGCGCCGCAGTTTAATTAAAGATTAATCAAATACGCTTAATTATAGCCTTAGGTTTTGCCTAAGGCTTTTTTAATGCGATTTTCATACAATGCCTGCAATAACTGCATACTGTCTGCGTTTCAAAACCAATCAGACAACAACTGCAATGAAGAAAATATTAATAGCCCTACTATTGACGGGCAACTATGCAGCTACTGCACAAGAAGCAGAACAACTGGCAACAAAACCACTGTATGTGCGTAAAAATGAACTGGGATTGATGGGGGAAACCCATTTCAATCAAAATGTAATCGCAGGCGACATCAGCTTCTGTGGAATACAATACAAGCATTGGGTGAAACCCAATATGGGCTATAGGTTGATACTGGCTTACGGTGAGTTTTTTGAAAATTATTATCCCACCATCTAGGGCAAGTTTGGAGATACTGTGATAGAGACGAGCAGGCAAACAACTATACCGAATGTTATTGCAGGTTTGGGTGTAGAAATACAACGTAAGTTTTATAAGCGGGTATATTTATTTGCAGCGGTTGAAGCACGTGCCGGTTACGGTAATAGCAAGTACAGTTATGTTACCTCTGAAAGAATTGAAAACTATCAATTTAACCAATATGCCAACACAATATTTACTCCTGATGCATATGCACGCATGTTTACAGTGAATATTGCACCTTCTATTGGTGCCAAAATACTGTTCGGAAGTATATGCTTTGGTACAGAGTTGTCTGCCATACAGCTAGGTTACAAGAACATATATTATTCGCAAAACTTTCCGTCATACATGTCTACAAGTGGTTTTAACGCAGGTATGTTCAGGCAAAGATTCTTTTTACACTATCGTTTTTAAAATAGTAAAGGACTGCTATGGCAGCCCTTTGTATTAATTATGTAGTAAGCTAGTAAATTATCGAAGTACACCAAAAGACATACCGAAGCCAATCATAATGCCTCCTGGAGCTAGTACGTTCATTACATCTTCGCCATCCGACGTTAGTTTCGATCCATCTGTAATACGATATACAGGGTCTGTAAATCTATAAGAGTATCCGATGTTGGTATGTATCCTATAACCTCTTCTGCCAATATTCCAGAAATAGTATAAAGACAGGAATGCATTTGTTGAAGGCTCTAATGCCAATCCTACTTCTTTATCTCCTGCAGTTGTGGGTAGTGTAGTATTGAAAGTCCCAAGCCCTGTATTGTAAGTACCACCCAAACCTATAGCTAGACCTCGATTACAATCTTTAAAATACACCCTGCCTTCACCAAAAGCTTTTAATCCCCAAGAACTTAGCCCTGCACCAGTTCCTAAGGAAAAGCGTTGCGTAACAGGCACATCAAAATTAAAGCCGATAAGGCCATTGGGATTTTCAAGGCCTATACTAAAGCCTGTGTACAATTTAGGGCATCCTTCATTATAGCCTCTTTGAGCGAAGGAAGTAGTGGTAGCAAAAATTGCCAGAATAAGGGTTAACTTTTTCATTTGTTTATTGTGGATTTTGATAAGTGACTATTGAATAGTAGCAAGCATTGCCTTGGCTTGTTCGTTTTGCGGATGTTTCTTTAAAAGATGGTGTAAGTATTTTTTTGCATTACCGTCATTGCCATTATTGTGATGCCACACTGCCAGGTTAATGAGTGTTTGTTCATAGTCGGGGTTTAGCTGCAGGGCACGCATCAGGTGATTGTAAGACATAGCCTTATTGTGCTGTTGCATATAGATATACCCAAGGTTAACGTTAGCACTCAAATGGTCTGCATTTTCACTTAATATATAAGTAAATACATCCTGTGCCTGTTTTGTTTGGTTGAGTATCAATAAGCAATTAGCATACTTGTTTTGAAAGTCGAGCGAGTGCGGCCATATGGTTACTGCCTGCTTATACCATGGCAATGCTTTGGCAGCTTGCTTTGTATTATTATAAGCTTCGCCAACGCGGTAACAAGCCCACGCATCCTGTATTTTTTCGGGCTTTAATGCAGCTGCATATTGCAGCACTTTAGTATAATCATTCAATAAGAAGTAAGCGCGTATATAATCCCTGTTTTGTTTTTCTGTTTCTTCGCGGGCTTGTTCTTTGTTCAGGTATTTCAACGCAGAGTCAATCAGCCCTTTGTTCGGATTATATCTTTCATAGAACTCCATAAACGCACGGGCGGTAGTAATAGCATCTGGGTTGTCGTTATTAAACGATTGCATACCTAGAAATGCGGTGATTTTACTTTTAGTCGCAGCATCTATAGGGCGTTTACGTATGTAGTGGTCTGTTACTGCAACGTGCGGTATGTCTATACTTCCATTGCGTGGCATATGGCAGGTAATGCAATCATTGTTTTTTGTATTGCGTACTGCTTCTTTTTCAGTACACTGCTGTTTGCCGGCACCGTGGCAATTATTACATGCATTGATGTACTGTGTCTTTGGTGTGAACTTTACACTGACATGCGGGTTGTGACAGGTTATACAACTCATCTTGCCCGAGCTTACATAGCAATCACTCTTCTTCATCCGCTCTACATGCGATGCCATTATCATTTTATCTTCTGCTCCCTCGTACTGTGGCATAAATACATTCATTACTTCAGACAAGCGCATACCAGGGCGAAAGTCAAAAAATGTTTTACCGTCATTTAGTACGGCTATGCCCTGCAAGTGGCAACGCTGGCAGATGTTGTTTTGCAATTCGGTAGATAATCTTCGTGGGTTTACGATGGTATAGTCTGGCCCTTCGGAAGTATCTACAATGTTACCCGCCATTTTTTCTTTAACATGTAGCTTGCCCGGTCCGTGGCATCGTTCGCAATCTATACCCGTTTTCAGGCTTACATATTTATTCTGGCTAGTGTTTACAAAATCAGGATAGCCATTGTGGCAGGTCATGCATTCCGACTCTATCAATCTGGCAAAACGGCTGCTGGAGCCTTTTTCAAAACCAGGGGCTAAGTCCCATTGTTTTTTCTGCGTATAGAATGTTACGGGTGCTTGATATAGATAACCGTTCTTGCTGAAGATATGTGAATTGGTATGTTGCCCTGAGCCTATTATGTAGTCAATTTTCTGTACAAGTACATGGCTTGTATCTCCATCTCCAAGACGGTATTCTTTTATGTATAGGGAATCGCCCTGCCAGTAAGGTTTGTAATAAAAGTCAAGCTCTTTGTCGTATATAGGGGCATGCGTAAAGTCTGCTGCAGATTTTTGTTTTGTCGCATGGTCGAAAGATTGCCCCATGCCGGTTTGTATATAAGTATTGTAGACCTCTGCATGGCAACCACGGCAGGTTTCCATACCTACATACTGTATGGTAGTGTCATATACATTATGCCATGCCGACTCGCTTGTTATTTGATTATTTTGCTCGTTAGGGCTACTACAATAAAAAGCGGGCAGCGTCACCGCTGCCATCGCAAGTATTATCAATAAACTCCTTACAATACGTGAAGACATGCGCTTCAAAAATAACTAATCACGAGCAGTAATTGTTTAATTGAATATTGCCAGTGTGTAGTTTGATTTACCTTTTTGTATCAGCAGGTATTTATCGTTCAACAACTGTTCGGCCGAGAGCTTATGGTCAATGGCAGTTATTTTTTCTTTGTTGATGCTTACACCACCTGCCTGCACCATTTTGCGAGCTTCCCCTTTTGATGGGAATACTTTATGGTCTGCTAAGAAAGTAAGAAAGTCAAGACCCTCATGTGCAAGTGTTTCTTTTGTTGTTACTACTTGCGGTACACCGTCCATTACTTCCAACAATTGTTTTTCATTCAGCGAGCGTAATGCGTCAACTGTGCTTTGGCCAAATAGTATATCAGAGGCTTTTTGCGCGAATGCCAAATCTTCCTGGCTATGCACCAGTATGGTCAATTCTTCTGCCAGTGATTTTTGAAGTTTTCGTTGGTGAGGGGCTTGCTGATGTTCTGCAATCAACGCTTTTATTTCTTCTACTGTTTTAAAAGAAAAAGTAAACGCCATACGCTCTGCATCCGCATCGGGCAGTTTTAACCAAAATTGATAGAACTGATAAGGTGATGTTTTTTCAGGATCTAACCATACGTTGCCGCTTTCACTCTTGCCGAATTTGCTGCCATCGCTTTTTGTAATCAACTTGCAGGTTGCAGCAAAAGCCTCAGCACCACCCTTGCGGCGGATAAGCTCTGTGCCAGTTACGATATTACCCCACTGGTCGGCACCACCCATTTGCAATTTGATATTATGGCGTTGATTCAGATAATAGAAATCGTATCCCTGTATCAGTTGGTAAGAAAACTCAGTAAATGACAGCCCTGTTTCCAAACGTTTTTGTACAGAGTCTTTCGCCATCATATAGCTGACGGTAATGTGTTTGCCTACGTCACGTATAAAATCGAGAAAGCCGTAGTCTTTAAACCAGTCATAGTTATTAACCATAACGGCAGCATTAGGTAGGTTATCGTCAAAGTCCAGAAATTTCTCCAATTGCTTACGGATGCCGTTACAGTTTTTTTCTAGGGTGTCTTTATCAAGCAGATTGCGTTCTGCCGATTTACCCGATGGGTCTCCTATCATACCTGTAGCCCCACCAACCAATGCATAAGGTTTATGTCCTGCCCTTTGCATACGCATTAGTATAGTTATAGGCAATAAGCTACCAACATGCAGGCTATCAGCTGTAGGGTCGAAGCCAATATAGCCAGATGTCATTTCTTTATTCAGTTGCTCCTGTGTGCCAGGCATTATGTCTTGAATAAGCCCTCTTTCTTGCAAATCTTTTATTAAATCCATTGTGTATATATAGCAAAGTCAGCAAAAATAAGGTTTCCATATCAGCCTATCACTATCATTAAATACCGATTAAAAAAACAGCCATTTTTAATATGTTACTTGCTTTTAATGCGTAGAAATGCAAGCCTGTAAAGCAATGTCTCGCATTATGCCTATTTTTAATAAATTACATTGATGGCGACCTTTTGTTTTTCAGAAATTGTTTTTATCTTTCGTGTTGTATCCTTTAACAAAACTTTCAGGCTTTGAAACGTATTATACTATCGTTGGCTTTGGTTATACCCTTTTTAGCTTCAGCTCAGTCTCACCACGAGTTCGGTTTGTCTGCAGGTGCAGCTAACTATTATGGCGATTTGCAGAACAAATTATATCCCAAATATGGCTTCAGGCCGATGGGTGGCTTGATGTATAAGTATTTCTTCAATCCTAATCTTGGTATCCGTTTTGGTGCAGCATACTCCAATGTAACTGCTGCTGATAGCCTGTCGGACATTCCTGTAAAAAGGGCACGCAATTTGCGTTTTGCATCTAATATATTTGAGGTGCACGGTGGTTTCGAGTTAAATCTGTTCCGTGTGGAAAAAGAACGTATGAAGTTCAGCCCGTACATTTTCGGCGGTTTGGCTTTATTCCATTTCAATCCATACACAGATGGTATGCGCGGCGAAAAAGTCTATCTCCGCCCTCTGGCTACAGAAGGGCAGGGTATACCTAACTATCCTGACCGTAAAGAATACAAACTCACTAACATGGCATTCCCAATAGGTGGTGGTTTGAAATTATTTGTTGGTAAAACGTTTTTCATAGCTGCAGAAGCAGGGTTCCGTTATACTAATACTGACTATCTGGATGACGTCAGCAAATCTTATGTAAACCTTGATGTACTGAAAGCATACAAAGGTCAGCAGTCTGTAGATCTTGCTTTCCGTGGCGATGAGGTTAATAGAATTTTTGTTAATGGCGCTGACCAAATATCTACAACACCTAGCACCATACACAATCAACAATATCCTGATTATAAATATCAGCGTGGCGATAGCAAAGCTAACGACTGGTACTACTTCACCAGTATTACCGTTACAGTGTATTTAGATGCATTTGGCAATGTAAAAAAATACTGGCAAGCTACATGTCCTGCATTCCGCCGTTAATTTAACATTTACATATTAATAAAAATGAAAACCCCGCCAAAGCGGGGTTTTCATTTTTATTTCTGTCAGCTTTTAACCTAGTAAACTAATAGCTTCAGCTATCGTTACAGACTGCTGCTCTCCCGTATTGAAGTTTTTGATACTCACTTTGTTCTGGGCTCGTTCATCATCACCAGGCAGTAGCACATAGCTAATGCCACGTTTGTTGGCATATTTCATCTGCTTATCAAACTTAGCAGCTTCAGGATATATTTCGGCTGCTATACCGTTGGCACGTAGCTGTTGCAATATTTGCAATGCATACGCTTCGTTATCGCCTCCAAAATTTACAATCATAACATTTGCACCTGTAGCTAATGTTTGAGGGAAGAGGTTTAGTTCTTCCATCACATCGTATATCCGGTCTATGCCAAACGACACGCCAACACCTGATAAATTCTTCAAACCGAACAAACCAGTCAGGTCGTCGTAACGGCCGCCACCACCTATGCTGCCCATTTGTACAGCTCGGCATACTACTTCTACTATTACACCCGTGTAGTAATTCAAACCACGTGCTAGGCTTATATCTACTTCTATGCCCGATTGCCAATCATTATTTTTTATTTCCTTGTGGTATGCCAATGTTTGCCTCAACTCTCTGATACCTTCTAGGCCATTAGTACTATTTGCCATGATGGTACTCAACGCGTCCAGCTTTTCTGCATTAGTACCTGCAACGTTTATTACTTTCTCTATTTGTGTTATGCCTGCTTCTGCAATACCTCTTTGTTGCAATTCGGTTACAACACCACCCCAACCTATTTTGTCTAGCTTATCAAGTGCAATAGTTATTTCCATCATCAATTCAGGTGAGCCACATATTTCAGCCAAACCTGCCAATAGTTTACGGCTGTTTATTTTGATGGCAACTTTAGGTAAGCCTAACTGATGAAATGCGCTTTGATAAATGCAAAGCAATTCAGCTTCATTGATGAGTGATGTACTACCTACCACGTCAGCATCGCACTGCCAAAACTCGCGATAGCGGCCTTTTTGCGGGCGGTCTGCACGCCATACAGGTTGCATCTGATAACGGCGGAAAGGGAAAGCCAATTCATTTTGGTGCATCACTACATAGCGTGCAAAAGGGATGGTAAGATCGTAGCGCAAAGCTCGTTCTGTAACTACAGGAGATGATACAGGTTTATCTAATAGCCTAGCCCATTCAGTGTTTAGTTTTTCCTTGTCAGCATCTTTCTTTTCGTGCAGCCCGTTGTTGAGTATTTTAAATATCAGCCTGTCACCTTCTTCTCCATACTTACCTGTTAGTGTTGTAAGGTTTTCCATAGCAGGTGTTTCCAATGGCTGAAAACCATACAACTCAAAAATATTACGGAGTGTGTTGAATATATACTGCCGCTTGCGGACTTCAGCAGGCGAAAAATCTCTTGTTCCTTGTGGTATTGCTGGTTTCGACATAATTCTCTTTACTTATACTTTGCTATAATAGCATCACAGGTTTGGTTTATCAATTCAAATACAGGCTGGTAGCCATCCTCATTACCATACCAGGGGTCTGGCACAGATTGATTGCTGGCAGGGTATAGTTCGTTTACAAACAACGCTACTTTACTCATATCAGCAACATGTCCACCTATTGCGGCTATTTCATTATATACATCCGTTGCCATAGCATATATCTTATCAAATCGCTCAAAGTCTTTTGTGCTAAACTTTCGTGCTTTTTGTGCTGATATATCTATACCATGTGCAAGACATACTTTTTGCGAATACTTATGGGGGGCTTCACCAATATGGTAAGATTCTGTACCTGCAGAATCTACCATCCAATCAAGCCCATGTTGCTGTATCTTATACCGCATCAATCCCTCGGCTATCGGCGACCTGCAGATGTTGCCAAGACATACCATTAATATACGCATACTACCTAACGTGTGCAAAAATACCGTATTTAAAGGCTATATCAAACGTCCATAGTATATATTACCAATAGTAAAGCCTTGCTATTGCAAGGCTTTACTTATTATAAGTTATGGACTCTACATCATACTTTTAACGTGTATTGTTCTACGGATGTATGTATGATTTTGCGGAACTCATTAGTAACATTATCCAAATCAACATCTTTATCATCCCGTATTTTTTTAATGATGTTAATAGCGGCTGTCATCAGTGTTACGTTGATGTATTGCATATTGTTTATCATGCTACCCAGATAATCATACGAATTGAGGGCATGTTCTCTTACTTGTTTTTTTACAACGAATTGCGCCATGCGGGCAAATGCGGCAATTTTTCTCTCTTGGTTGTTCATAAAAAATGTTTTGTTGTTTGTTTGATGATACAAATATGCCCTGTACAACTTATATAGTGCAAAAAACATGCCTTTGTTAACGCCCGTTTTGCAAGCGGTTAACAACCAATTAACAAAACGCATACGTAGTTAACGTTAATCGCGCTTTTTAATATTAATGCTGCGTTTCCGCTGCTTGATATAGAAATAGATCGTCTTTTCGTTGTTGATTGCCAAGTCTACCTGTTGAGAGAACTCTGTAGGGCGGAAATTGTCATCGAACGCTACCTGACTTAGCGATACTGTATATACACCGCCGGGCAGGTTGAAATAAAACTCACCGTTCTCACTCGTCAATGTTGAGTATTCAATTGTATCAGCTTTGTTGACAATACGTGCTGTTACTTTAATATTGGAAAGCTTAAACGATAAATTTGATTTATCATCAATCTCAAGGTTCAATTTACCATTCAGTATCTTACTGGCTTTGTACGGTATAAAGAATGTTTTATTACCGGTTAAATCAAAAATCTGCACTGGTCCGCCACTTGGTACCCAACCTCGTACTTTACTTGCAAAACCGAAATCTATTTTATACTCTCCTTTATCTATGTTTTTAAATACTATTGTTCCTTTATCATCTGTAATAAATCGGCTCCCTTTGATAGACAACATTTGCCCCTCTATAACATCTTCTCCGGGATCCATTTCGGCATCATTATCTGTATCTTTAAACAACACCATCTTCAGATTATAATATTTGCGTATGGCAACAAAAGGTGTATGCAATCGAACCCTTAATGATGTTGTAATGAAAGGGCGTCTATCTAATTGCTTTATCGGCAGAATACCTATTATATTAAAATCGAAACCATGCTTGGTATTGGCATACAAAATATTGGTTAGCAGGTTGGATGTTTCAATACCGCCAGGGAGAGTTTTGGCATAGTTGAGTTGCGAACGGATATTCAGTGAGTTTTTAAAGAGTCCTAATTCTACAAAGGGACTGACAATAAAACGCTCATACTGTTCTGGTGCTTTGATGTATGCTGTAAATTCATGGTAATAATATGGACCTCTGTCATAACGCAATGCCGCACCTACCCAACGGTACTGTATGTTACCCTGATTGCTACTGATGATAGTAGCTGTTTGTGCTTCTTTACCTACAATAGTACCTTGCCCGTAATAGCTGTTCATTGTCAGAAACAACCGCTTGAACAGCAAAAAAGATGTATTGAGATTCAGATACCGAAATCTGTATTGTGCAAAATCGCCTGTATCGCTTTGTATCTGTAACTGGTCTGCTGCAGAGAGAACAAAATTGGCACCTTTGAAACCTGTACCTACACGTGTACCATAGGTTTGTGTTTGCAGGTTGAATACATTTTCAAACAAAGCAGTATCCTGATAAAAGTTTGATTTCCGTAAGCTGTAGTCGTAAAAACCACCTACAAAGCTCTTGCCCAATATATAACGTGCATCATGGCTCTGCATACGTTGCCCTTTGAAAATACCAGGATAAGTGTTGCTATTTAACAAGACTGTAGATGTAAGCCCCATATGCTTTGTTTCCCATTGTAAGGTATAGCCGGCAGATGTACCTATTTGCGTATTCTTAGCACCTGCTACCAGTTTGGCGGTAGACTGCTCAATACCTATACCTGCATTTATAAGAAGCTTACCATTTTCTGCAAACTTCCATTCTGCACCCTGTTTTATTAGATAACTATTCAATTTGCGATCAACATCAAAATTAGCACTTAACCCTCCGTTGGCAATAATATTATGCCTCAAGCCACCATACACATAGTTCATCCCCCCGAGCTTACTATTACCTGCCCTGCTCTTCAACAATCCGTATATATCTACTTTATCTCTGTCTTTCCAATTCCTGCCTACCTTAGCACCGTATCCGTCCATATAAAAATCTGTCAGTTCATTTATATTACCAGCAGACGCATTCCATTTACTACCTGTATAATCTACTCTTATAACGCTATTATCTATTGCTTGACCTTGTGTTAATGTTTTACTTCTTAAATCAAGTGAAATCTTATCTTGGTTGCCCAAATCAAGTGACCCATGTAACGCTCCGTAATACTGAAAATTGTCCTCTCCCTGATAAGTGGACCCTACCTCTACCTGCAAAGGCATATCCAAGTAGGCGGACTTATTGTCTTTCAACGTACTACCAACGCGGGTAATGACTTGGTTCAGATTCATTGTTTCGCCACCCTCTACACCTACCTGTACTTTTATATCTTCTCTACGCAATTGTGACCATTGCCTTTCATTGATATGTATTGGCAACATAAACGTGCTATCTTGACCAGGCTCTAGATTTATTTCTTTTTTGTAATCAAGATTTAGAAAATCATTAGAAAAACTAAGAATGTATTTATTTACTGTGTTTCCTGAGTTTTTAAGGTATACCGGAAATTTTATGTTCTTTTCATAACCTGCTAATGCATAGTTAGATAGTGGCAAGTCGGCTTTGAATTTTGTAAACTCTTTTACGCGAACCCTGAAAGTATCAATCAGTTTTTCCAAACCATCATTCAGTCTGTATTCTATACGCACCGTTTGCCATGCAGCAGTTTTTGACTTTGCTGGGACCAGCCTTATGGGAATGCTGGTTTGTTCGTTCTCGTTCAGGCTAATGGTTATTAATTTTTGTGTTACCATATCCCACCCTTCAGGAGCAAAAACATTTACGATAATGCTGATTTTTTTATCGGTCAGGTTCGTGATGTTTATAGTATTGAACATGAAATCACGGTTACCTTTTGCAACCAATGTATCATTCAGTATCGCAGTTTTGTAGATGGTTTTACTTAATTGGGCACTGGCGTGGTTGCAGCAAAGTGACACTAATAAAGACATTATCAATAATGCCTTATGCCATCTGTATGTTTTGCTTGCTGTCATTCAATGGGTTGTAGCATCAAGGCCAATGAGTTTGCTAATGATGCATACAACAATACAATCCTCTGTTGTGCCAAAATACGGAAAAGCGCGCAATGATTAGCCTTCCATCCATAATAATGCACATTATTCTACACATTGTGAATTAAAAAAGAGCCCTATAAAGGGCCCTTCTGTATAAGGGATAAGAGAGAGACAGATTAGAGCTGAGTTGCAGTGTAAACTACATCTACAGTATAAGTACCTGCAGGGTAAGCGAAACCGGGAGTAGCTTGGTAAAGAACACCAAATG
>CALESY010000168.1 GCA_937919945.1 uncultured Chitinophagaceae bacterium
CACCACAAACACAAAAAGAAGAACCCCTGCACCTTCAACGCGAGGAACAGGAACTTGCCTTTCGTCGCTGGCGTTTTTGTTTTTTTTTTTCTGTTTAAAAACCTGAAAGCAATTCATCAAAAAGATTCACTAAGTGCATTGTATTATTTTGTTGATGTAATTACGTTGCTATTAGTCATCGGTACAATTACAGTTGTGCTTTTTTTAGCAAAAGCTTATGCATGATTGCGCAATAAAAAAAGCCACCCGTTAAGGCAGCTTTATACTATTTAAAAATCGCAATAAAAACTTAGTGGAGGTCTGCAGCAATAAGCCTTAAAAACTCGCTGCGTGTTTCATTTTTTTCGAACTGCCCGCTGAAGGCCGATGTGGTAGTAGTGCTGTTTTGCTTTTGCACACCACGCATCATCATACACAGGTGCTTTGCTTCTATCACCACTGCTACGCCAAGCGGGTTCAGTGTTTCCTGTATGGCATCCAGTATCTGGTGGGTAAGGCGTTCTTGCACCTGCATACGGCGAGAGAAACAATCTACCACCCTTGCCAGCTTACTAAGCCCCGTTATATAGCCATTGGGTATGTAGGCTATGTGTGCTTTGCCAAAGAAAGGCAGCATATGGTGTTCGCACATAGAGTAGAGCTCTATGTCTTTTACTATCACCATCTCGCTGTACGATTCATGAAACTTAGCCGTGTTCAGTATGGCTTTGGCATCCATATCATATCCCTGCGTCAGGTATTGCATGGCTTTGGCAACACGCTCGGGTGTTTTTAAAAGCCCTTCGCGCTGCGGGTCTTCACCCAGTTGAGCTATGGCTGTGCGATAATTCTCTATCAGCTTCGCCGTTACAGCTTCGTCGTAATGTTCTGTTTTTTTGTAAGACACGGTAGTCAATTCATCAGTTAGTAATCAACCGAAATACTCTACATAGATGCGAGGTGTTTCCAGCAGTTTGATGCAATGCAATGTTGCGCCATTCTTCTCTATATGGGGTTTCAGTTCGTCCCAAATAGCTATGGCAAAATTCTCTGCACTGGTAAACTTGCCTTTCATAAAGTCCACATCCATGTTCAGATTTCGGTGGTCTACCCTTTCAACAATTACATCCTTAATAAGTTCGCCCAATGTTTTGGCATTGAATATAAAACCTGTATCCGGGTGCGGATTGCCCTTTACAGTTACGTGTAGCTCGTAATTGTGCCCGTGCCAGTTGGCGTTGGCGCATTTGCCAAACACTTCACGGTTCTGTTCGTCCGTCCAGTGTTCGTTATATAGTCGGTGGGCGGCATTAAAATGCTCCACACGTGTCAGGTAAACCATTTCAGATAATTATAATGTGCAAAATTAGCTTTAGATAACGGTTTGGACAAAAAGTAGTTATTTGCAGTATGAATGTATTGCTGATAGCCGCTACAGAGGCTGAAATAGCCCCATTGGCAACGCTTATAGCCAATAAGCAGGAAGCCGATGGCGTGTATCGTTTTGCTTGGGGTACGCTAACCATCAGCATCGCAGGGGTGGGTATGGTGGCTACAGCTTATGCACTCACCGGGCAGTTGTGTCGCAAACCTTATGATTTAGTAATACAAGCCGGTATTGGCGGGGCATTCAACAGGCTGTTGCAGATAGGGCAGGTAGTGCAGGTAGCAACAGAGCAATGGGGCGATATGGGAGCGCAAGACCACGATGCATATATAGATATCTTCTCGCTGGGGTTGATGGATAAAGACAAACACCCCTTTACAAATGGCAGGCTTGTTGCCCCTGAAACTACCATCAGTAAAGCATTGCAGCTACAGGCTGCGCATGGCATCACGGTGAATACAGTATCGGGTAATGCGCAAACAATAGCAAGGCTGCAAGCAGCATACAGTGCCGATGTGGAAAGTATGGAAGGAGCAGCCATGCACTATGTATGCCTGATGGAAGGTGTCCCTTTTGTGCAGCTGAGGGCAATATCTAACTATGTAGAGCCGAGGGACAGAGAAAAATGGGAAATAACCACAGCCATCAGCAACCTGAACGAAACACTGCTATCGCTTCTCGATGCGATATAGTTACATTAAACAAAAGCGTTATGTTGAAAACGCTCATTCTTATCAACAGTACATCAGTGGGGGATTTGGATAGTACGTTATCTTGTATATATTTGTCTTCCATTAAAAAACAGGAAAACTAAAATAACAGAACAGTGGCGTACGAAAACAAAAACTTCGGGGAAAACCGTAACAGTGAGAGCTTATACAGCAAACGTATTAAAGCAGGCAAGCGCAGAACATACTTCTTTGATGTACGTTCTACACGTGGCAACGATTATTTCATCACTATTACAGAAAGCAAAAAACGCTTTGACGACAATGGGTACGACAGGCACAAAATGTTTTTGTACAAGGAAGATTTCAACAAATTCCTGAATGCACTGACAGATACGGTGAACTATGTGAAAACAGACCTGATGCCTGATTTTGACTTTGACGCATACAACCACGACCAGGAAAATGAAGAAGGTGCACCGGTAACAGCATCATCTGAAGTGTCTGAGGTTACAGAAACTGTTGATAATAGCAGTGGTGTAGATGAGTGGAAAATGTAATGAAACAATAACCTACTGATATACACTAAGCCGGTAAATAACCGGCTTTTTTATTGCTCTGTACATGGCAGCAATATCTGCCGGTGATAAATATTCAGCTGGGTTATAAAAAATGAGTTAAAAATTATAGGTAAACCGGAAATTTGATTAATTTAACGCTTGCGTAAGCTATAATCAATAAAAATAATATATTTAGGATAGTATTCTGAAAAATCTGCCGTATGAAAAAAATGCTGTTATTCGCGCTATTGATAGGTATTAAAGCACAGGCACAGGAGTTGGAAGGTGGCGCAGGTGGTGGCTTCAGCATCAATGGACAGCCAACGGATAATATGGTGTATAAAGGAGACCAGTCGGTAATGAACTACTCTACCAACATGCGTTTGTTATACACTACCAAAAACCTGTGGCAAATAGGACTTGAAGGCCATATGCACGAATTGTCATCAAAATCATCTAAAAAATATGGTGGTTTTATTAATGGCTACAGGCTGATAGACTCTATCGGCGGAGATGATAAAAAACTGGTTTATGCCAAAAATGCGGTGAATATTACAGCCGTTATCAATAAGCGTTTCGATTTCAATCAGGGTGCAAGCTATGCATACATAGGTGCGGCTATTGGTGTAGGCTTTGCCAGAAATAACTCTAAAACATATGCTGCCAATGAGTCTTACAACGGGCCTGATGGTGGCCGTGGCCTTACGTATGGCGCACAGTTAGGTTATGCTGCCAATGTATCGGGCAACATAGGCATCTATCTGGAAGCTGCTATGAGGTACTATACTTTTGACTATAAAGATGCAGGTGCACCACAGATATGGGTAAGCCCGCAAGTACTGAAGTACAGCATCATGGCTTTCCCTATCACATTCGGTTTGCGTTACACCTTCTACAAAGTACCGGGCAGCGCATATGGTACTTACAACAAAGTAAACCGCCGCTACTACGAGAACAAACGCTACAACAGAGGCAAGTACTAAAACGGGGTTCCAATTACACAACTTATACAGAAAAAGGGTTGCACAACGGCAACCCTTTTTTTATTGAATAGATTGAAAATCTGAATTACTTGGTTTGATTGATGATGGTAAATGTAAGTGCGAACAATGAGATAATGGAAGTAGCGATAGTCAGCCACCTGTCGTTTGAGTAATCGGTAGTAGCTACACGGGCTTTAGACTTCAGGGGTTCAACATATATTACATCGCCGCTACGCAAAAAATAGTATGGCGATTTGAATATCTCGGTAGAGTTGAAGTCGAAGCGTACGAACCTTTTTTCGCCATGTTCTTCCCTTATCAGCATTACATTGTGGCGTTTGCCGGTAATGCTCATGTCGCCAGCCATAGCAAGTGCGTCTAAAATGCTCGTTTTTTCATCAGCAATATTGTATTTACCCGGCCTTGAAACATCACCGATGATGTTGATGTAAAAGTTCATCAACCTTACGTTTATTATAGGGTCAACATAATATTTAGACGCTTTTTCTCTGATTGTTTCTTTTGCCTTAGTTGTTGTTTGTCCTAAAACATTTACCCTACCTACCAGCGGCACTTCAATAATGCCGTTTTTATCAACAGTATATGTGCTGTTTTTTTCATTTGATATACCGACAGATGTTTCTGCCCCTGTAGGTTTTACATCTATTGTTTGTACAGTAACGTAAAGCTGGTCGTTTACCTGTATTACAGGTTCTACATATGTGTGTTCTTTTATAGTGTATGAACTATAAAAGCTATCCGGAACATTCTTAAAATATGGTACCTTTTTAGCATTAGAACATGCCTGCAAAGTAACGATTGCAAATACAGATGATATGATGCTGACATATATGGAGTGAAAGCTTCTCGGTTTTTGCATGTATTAGTCTATTTTTCATCAAAAGTAGCTTAAAAAAGCAACTAAGCAAAAGTGCCGGCTAAATGAGTAAAACAGCTTTCCAGCCTGATAAAGATTGTATACCGCAACATGGCAAAAAACACCATGCAAAGCAAGGCTTATTTATTATTCACGTAACACAGATATGCTGTGAGGTGTAGGATTTTTAGAGTACTTTTGCCGCTTGAAAACATGCATCGGAAGAGGGTGTAATATGCAATTATTTATTAAGGTGTAATCCGGTAATAATTGTATGTTAACTCTTTGCCTTTATGTAAAATAATACTGCACTGTAATGGATAACAATTTCTCTGTCAAAAATAAGCAGGAAGGTGGCGATAATAATACCCTGAATGTGAGGTGGTTGCTCACAACATTGTTGGGTACCTGGCCCTGGTTTGCCGGTAGTATTGCCTTGGCACTGCTATGTGCTAATCTGTACCTGAGATACAGCACACCTGTATATAAAATGGGTACTGAGATATTGTTGAATGAAACAAGCGGTAAATCGAATAAAGATGAACTATTGTTGGAAGGGCTTGGCTTATCTACCAAAAACAATGACATCAACAATGTAATACGCGTTATAAAAAGTAAGCCACTGATGCAGAAAGTGGTAAACATACTGGCGCTGAACCTGCAATACTTTGAGTACGGTAATGTAAAAACTACAAAGTTTTATAACGACTGTCCTTTCAGGTTGATGATAGCAGATACGTTATTGCAAAACTTTGTTGGCAATGTTTCTTACGGCATAGTGTTTAATGCAAATGGCGGCTACGTCATCAGCGAGGGAGATAAAAAATGGAATGGTAAAATTGACATGCCATTACAGTTGCCTATTGGCGAGGTAACTATTACAAAAAATGCGGCATCGCCCATAAAGCCAAATGCTAAATACGGAATACATATATTGGATGCATCGGGCCTGGCAGGTTCTTTGGCAGGCGGTATAGACATACTAAAGCCCGATAAAGGTGCCAGCTACCTGAATATTTATATACTGGATGAAATACCTGCACGTGGTAAAGATGTGCTGAATGAATTAGTGAAAGTATATGCTACGGCTAATATCGAATCGAGAAACGAAATAGCTATACAGACGGTAGATTTCATCAATGAAAGGCTGCAGCGCGTAAATGAGGAGCTGACAGGTGTTGAAAAAGATATTGAGTTCTTTGAGAAGAGTAAAAAAATAACCGGTGATGTGGTTGACCAGTCGAAAGCGCTGATATCTAATACCAACGAAAACTACAAAGAAGTATATGAGAAAGAAGTAGAATTGGAAGTTATTAACGCTATCGAAAAATATGTAAACAGTAGTGGTAATGACGAGCGGGTAGTACCTGCCGGTTTGCTTTCTGATAACAAAGCTGTAACGAGCATTACGGAGCGGTATAATGACTTGCTGTACAAAAAAGAACAGCTCTCATTAACAAAAACAGAAACACATCCGGAATATGTGGCTGTAAAAAAACAATTGGAAGCATTACGTACTGACATGTTATCGAGCCTGGCTGCATCTAAGCGCAGCCTGCAGGTAGTGATAGCAGAATTGAAAAAACAAGGTGGTAGCATTGATGCTCAAATAAGGGAAGTACCTAAAACTAAAAGGATATATCTAGACTATTCGAGAAAGCAACACATATACGAAGAGCTGTTTCTTTACTTGCTGAAAAAGAGAGAGGAAACAGAGGTGGCTAAATCATCTACCGTATCGAATGTATCGGTTATCAATAGTGCTGAAAGTTTTGGTGAAGTAAAGCCCAACAGGTCGAGAGTAAAGAGCTCTGCTTTATTGATAGGATTTATCATACCAGTGGTGATATTGTTGTTGAGGCGTATGCTCAATACACGTATCATTACCAAACAGGATATTCTGAGCAATTCAGAATTGCCTGTAATAGGTGAGATAGGCCATCACGAAAACGAAGAGGTAGTAGCTGTAAAAAATAACAGCCACTCTGCATTGTCAGAGCAATTCAGGGCATTGCGTACCAACATACAATTTCTGCTGCCCGACAAAGGTGATAAGGTAATACTGCTTACATCCAGTATGAGTGGTGAGGGTAAATCTTTTATTGCCATCAATCTGGCAAACACCTTTGCTATTTCAGGTAAGAAGGTAGTGTTGCTTGAGCTTGACCTTAGAAAGCCGAAAATATCTCAGCACTTGGGGTTGAGCAATAAAATAGGCCTTTCGAGCTATGCGGTAGGGCAAAATGAAATAAAAGACATCATCTTGCCTTCGGGCTTTGAAGATAACCTCTTCGTTATCCCGTCCGGGCCATTGCCACCCAATCCGGCAGAGCTCATTATGCTGCAAAAGGTAGATGAGTTGTTCGACTATCTGAAACAGAATTTTGATTACATATTGATAGATACGGCACCTGTAGGCCTTGTAACAGATGCCCTGTTGCTAAACAGATTTACAAGTACTACACTATACATTATCAGACAAGGGTACACCTTCAGGCAGCAACTGCAAATACCTAATGAACTGCATGATAACAAGAAAATGAACAGACTGAGTTATGTTATAAATGATGTGGTGTACAGACGCGGTTATGCATACGGTTATGGTTATGGTTACGAGTCTGGCTATGGTTACGGCTATGGTTATGGCTATGGTTACGGCTACGGAAAATATTCTAACGGATATTTTGAAGAAGACAATAAAAACCAGAACCCTGTGCAAAGAGCCATTAACAGCATCAAGCATCGCTTAGTAAAGCGCAAGTAAATAAGGCGACACCTCGCCTCCCTGTTTACCCGATTTTTATACATACACTGCCGGTTGTTGTAACTGACTGTGGCGAAGCCATGAAAAATAGCGACATCTTAATTGTCAAAACATACAAGCCATGTGCCGTATTGCAGGTATTATAAATAAAACCGCAGACATACAGGCGCTGGCTATCGCTATGCGCGACAGTATGGCGCATGGTGGCCCCGACGATAAAGGCATATATACAGATACGGACGCATCACTGGCATTGGCACACAGGCGATTGTCAATAATAGACCTCAGCAATGCGGGGCATCAGCCAATGTATAGCCGGTCGGGAAATATCGTAATTGTGTACAACGGAGAAATATACAATTACAGAGAACTGAAACTCGCATTGCAACAAAAGGGTGTACAGTTTACAACATCGTCTGATACGGAAGTAATACTGAAAGCTTATGAAGAGTGGGGCACAGCCTGCTTCAGCATGCTGAAGGGTATGTTTGCGATGGCGGTGTACGATAAACAAAAACACCAATTGTTATTGGCGAGAGACCCTAACGGAATTAAACCACTCTATTACAGCACAGACAGTAACAGTATTTGCTTTGCATCAGAAACAAAAGCATTCAGGCAAATAAAAAGTGATTGGCAAGAAGCTGAAACATGGAAAGCGTATATACTTGTATACGGTTTTTTGCCCGAGCCATATACTACATTGAAGAATGTGTATATGTTGCCCAAGGGTAGCTACATGCAAATTGACACGGCTACCTTGCAGCATAAAATATTGTCTTATGCCGGGGATGTATACAGCAATACCATAACATCTGAAGCAGCAGCGGTTGATAAAGTACGGGAGCAACTGAATATTGCAGTTGACAGACATCTGATATCTGATGCGCCTATAGGTTTGTTTCTTAGTGGTGGTATTGACAGCAGTCTGCTGACGCTTATAGCAAAAGCGACAGGGCATAATGATTTGCATACCCTATCTATTGTTTTTGACGATAAAGATTTTTCTGAGCAACCGTATCAAGACCTGATAGCGAATAAAACGCAGGCAAAGCATCAGCGCTTCAACCTCAACAAAGAAGCTTTTACAAATGCATTGCAGGATATTTTTCATGCAATGGACCAGCCGACAACAGACGGCATCAACACTTATTTTATCTGCAAGTATGCACAGGCATACGGGTTAAAAGCAGTATTGTCGGGGTTGGGTGCAGATGAGTTGTTTGGGGGTTATGCATCTTTTGGCAGAGAAAAAATGCTGAACAGGCTGAAGAAAGTACCGGCGTTTGTATTACGAGCAAGCAATTATTCATCAAAAGATAAATATCGCAAACTGTCTTACTTGTCTGGCAGAAGTGCTGTGGGCGAGTACCTGTTTCACAGAGGTTACTTCAGTATAAAAGAAGCTGCAGGTATACTTGCCGCAGACGAGCAGGAGGTGAGCAATGTAGTGAAAGACGTAACCCTGCCCGATGAGTTGGGTACTATGCAGTATGGCAACAAGGTTTCTTACCTTGAAAAGAACCTGTATATGCAAAGCCAACTGCTGAGAGATACAGATATGATGAGTATGTGGCATAGCATAGAGGTACGTGTACCGTTTTTAGATGTTGATTTGGTGAACCTTGCAAACAGTATAGCACCCTCTGTAAAATACAACCAATCAATACCCAAACACCTGTTGGTGAAAGCGTATGAAGATTTATTGCCCAGAGAGATTTGGGATAGAAAAAAACAAGGTTTTGTTTTCCCATTCCAACGCTGGATGAAAGGTAATGAGCGAATGTACTTTAATGAAATAAATCCGGCATTGACATCTGCCTACAACAGCGGAAAGCTGAGTTGGAGCAGATATTGGGCATATCTTGTTACTGCCAATTATAACAACCTGCACACCGCGTGAAAAAACTGCTGTTTGTAAATCTTATGGCGTTTCGCAGTACAGGCGGATTGGAGAAGTTCAACCGATGCTTTCTTAAAGCATTGAACGGGTTGAGTAATACACTATCATATCAGCCGGCAGGTATATCGTTATGCGATGTGTCTGCAGACGAGAGGTATTTCCCGAAGCCTGCATACAAGGGCTTTAATAATAACAAAGTGCTATTTGCACTGTATAGTATTTTCCAATCGCTGCGGTCTGATGTATTAATACTCGGGCATATCAATACGGCAATAGTGGGTTTAGTATTCAAAATGCTGTTTCCCCGAAAAAAGCTCTTGTTGATATGTCACGGCATAGAAGTGTGGCAGCCGTTGACGGGGATTAAAAAAAAAGTATTGGTAAAAGCTGATAAAGTGTTAGCTGTTAGTGAATATACAAGGCAGCAGATAATTAAGCTGCAAGGTAAATCTCCACAAGACGTAGCGGTGTTTCACAATACTATCGACCCGTATTTCGAAGTGCCGCACAGCTTTAGTAAAGACGAGCAATTGGCAGCGCGTTATGGTATTACACACTCAGATTTTGTAGTATATACTTTATGCAGGCTTTCATCCAAAGAGAAATACAAGGGTTACGATGCCGTAATACAGGCAATAGCATTGCTTGCAGATAAATACACCAACCTGAAATATCTGATAGCTGGCAAGTACGATGAAGCGGAAAGGGAACGTGTAGATGCATTAATAGCAACCAACAATCTGGAAGACAGAGTGCTGTTTGCGGGCTATATACAAGATGATGAAATAGTGAAACATTATCAGTTGGGCGATGTATTTATCATGCCGAGTAGCGGCGAGGGTTTTGGAATAGTTTTTATAGAGGCAATGGCATGTGGCAGGCAGGTAGTGAGCGGCAATGCAGACGGCAGTGTTGATGCATTGCGCAACGGAGAATTGGGCACCATTGTAGATGCAAATAACATACAAGCTATAGCTAAGGCTATTGAAGAGAAAATGCAGAATGTAAACAAGTTTGACAGTGCCGCGTCGGTAGCATTGCAACAATCAGTCATTCGCTACTTTGGTTTTGACGCATATAAAAACAACCTCAAAAACCTATTGCAACCCATACTTAATTAGCAATCATGGCAAAGAAAGCATTAATAACAGGTGTTACAGGGCAAGACGGTGCTTACCTCAGTGAGCTGTTGCTGCAGAAAGGTTATGAAGTTCACGGTATCAAGCGCAGAAGCTCATTGTTTAATACAGACCGTATAGACCATTTGTACGAAGACCCTCACGTGTCTGACAGGCATTTTGTACTGCATTACGGAGACCTGACGGACAGCACCAACATCATAAGGATCATACAGGAAGTACAGCCCGACGAAATATATAACCTCGGTGCCATGAGCCATGTTCAGGTTAGCTTTGCTACACCCGAATACACAGCCAATGTTGATGGAACAGGTACATTGAGAATACTGGAAGCGGTAAGGTTGCTGAATCTGGTTGAAAAAACGAAAATATATCAGGCATCTACATCAGAGCTCTATGGCTTGGTGCAGGAAGTTCCGCAATCAGAAAAAACACCATTCTATCCACGTTCGCCATACGGTGTTGCAAAGATGTACGCATACTGGATAACGGTAAACTACAGAGAAGCATACAACATGTTTGCCTGCAATGGTATTTTGTTTAATCATGAAAGTCCGCTGCGTGGAGAAACATTTGTAACCCGAAAAATAACACGTGCCGTTGCACAGATAAAACTTGGTTTGCAAGATATGCTGTATGTAGGCAACCTGAATGCACAACGCGATTGGGGACACGCTAAAGATTATGTGGAAGCAATGTGGCTGATGTTGCAACAGGATAAGCCGGAAGATTTTGTTATTGCTACCGGCATAACAACCTACGTGCGAGACTTCATAAAAATGGCATTTGCAGAAGCGGGTGTGGAGATAGAGTTTCGCGGAGAGGGTGTGAATGAGGTAGGCGTAATAAAATCTGTGAAAGATGACACTATTCTTAAGCCGGGTAAAGTAGTGGTATCTGTAGACCCTCAATACTTCAGGCCTACAGAAGTAGACTTGCTGATTGGCGATGCCACAAAAGCAAGAACCAAACTGGGGTGGCAACCCAAATATACACTGCAGGAGATGGTACGTGAAATGGTAGCACACGATACACACCTGTTTGAAAAACAACAAGTGCTGAAAGCAGCAGGCTATCAATACATGCCCAAGTACGAATAGAGAATGGAAAAAGAAAGTAAGATATACGTAGCAGGGCATAAAGGTATGGTAGGCAGCGCCATCTGCAGAAAACTGCAGAAAGAGGGCTATACGAATATTATTGTAAAAACATCTGCTGAACTTGATTTGAGAAATCAGCAAGCGGTAGAAACATTCTTTAAAACGCACCAACCCGAATATGTATTACTGGCGGCAGCAAAAGTGGGAGGTATTTTAGCTAACAATCAATTCAAAGCAGACTTTCTGTACGATAACCTGATGATACAAAACAATGTAATTCATCAGGCATATGTAAGCGGAGTGAAAAAACTGATGTTCTTAGGCTCATCCTGCATATATCCTAAGATGGCGCCACAGCCGCTGAAAGAAGAATACTTACTCACCGGGTTGCTGGAACCAACCAATGAACCTTATGCAATAGCCAAGATAGCAGGTATAAAAATGTGCGATGCATATCGCCATCAATACGGTTGCAACTTTATATCGGTTATGCCTACCAACCTGTATGGTCCGAATGATAATTATGATTTACAAAAATCGCACGTACTACCTGCACTGATCAGGAAGTTTCACGAAGCGAAGATGAATAATGAATCGGAAGTAACTGTTTGGGGCACAGGTGCGCCTCTCAGAGAATTTCTGCATGCAGACGACCTTGCAGATGCATGTTACTTTCTGATGCAAACATATAACGAGCCCGGTTTTGTAAACATAGGCGTAGGCACAGACATCAGCATTGCTGATCTGGCCAATATGATAAAAGACATAACAGGCTATTCAGGGAATATTGTTTGGGATACAACAAAACCGGATGGTACTCCCCGTAAGCTGATGGATGTTACTAAGCTGAAGCAACTTGGCTGGCAGGCAAGTATTTCATTGCAAGACGGTATTCGTCAGGTGTACCGTGAAAAATTTCTATCATAGCGATGAAATTCTATTCGCAGCTAAATGGCTTCAGGTTTTTATTTATACTTTTTGTGCTGCTGGAACATTGGGGGCCCAGATGGGTATATGAAAAATTTGACCTCGGCAGTTTGGGGGTAGACCTGTTCTTTGTACTGAGTGGGTTTTTGATTGGTGAAATACTGCTGACAGAAAAAAACAAATCGAAACCCGTTTCCCTGTCGTTGAAAAACTTTTACATACGGAGGGCGTTGAGGATATTTCCCGTTTACTACCTCTCCATCATCGTATATGGTGCATTATTTACAACAGGTGGCATCCTGTTGTGGAATCTTACTTACACCAACAATATATTGGAGTGTATAGACAAGGCAAGGATATTGCCGGAATATTCGCACTTATGGTCTTTGTGTGTTGAAGAACAGTTTTATGTCATCTTTCCTTTTTTAGTTTTCTTTCTGAATACAAAAGCGATATACAGAATTGTAGTAGCAGGGATATTAATAGCTGTTATTGGTAGGGCTGTGTTAGCTACTTTGCAGGTGCATGATTATTATGTTATCAATATGCGCTTTACCCTGTTCGCATTAGACTGTCTGTTCGGCGGAGTATTGCTGGCATACCTCAAAACCTATCATACTGCGCATCTTCAAAAATTCTTTTCAAAAGGGCTGGTAATAAAACCGCTTATTGTATTGTTGTTTATTGCGGTATATATTATTCGGAACACACCGGGAGATACAATAGATAATACATTATACAGGCTCAATGCGGCAGTACTCGGTTTTTTATTGATAGGCTTTTCTGTTATGAAAGGATTCTCGGGTTTTGCAGATGTGTTTTTGAGAAATCCGCTTATTGCATACTTGGGCAAAATATCATACGGCATCTACATATTTCATACGTTTGTCAAAGAGATATACTATCGTTATTTTTCTACAAATGCTGTTAAAGAGTTTTTTGTGAATCAAAAAATAAGCTTTGTGAGTAACCTGTATGTTGTTGACTTTATTAGTATGTTCCTCTTAACAGTATTGCTGGCTTGTTTGTCCTACGAGGTAATGGAGAAAAAGCTATTGACACTTAAAAACAGGTTTGCATAAATAATGCACGATAACGATAAAGACTGGAATTTAGTCATCAAACCAAGCGAAAGCCTGTTCAGTTTGAACCTGCGCGAAGTTTGGAACTATAAAGACCTGATACTGCTGCTTGTAAGGCGAGATTTTGTTTCTTTCTATAAACAAACAATATTCGGCCCTATTTGGTTTTTTATACAGCCATTTTTTACAACATTCATATACGTATTCGTATTTGGTACGTTGGCATCATTAAGTACAGATGGGTTGCCGCAGCCATTATTTTACCTTACTAACATTGTAGCGTGGAATTATTTTTCAGAATGCCTCAATAAAACGTCAACCGTTTTCAGGGACAATGCCAATATTTTCGGAAAAGTATATTTCCCGAGGTTGGTAATGCCATTGAGTATTGTCATAAGTAACCTTACCCGCTTTGGTGTACAGCTGGCGTTGCTCTTATTGGCAATGTTGTACTATGCATTGGTGAAGGGCTATGCTTTTGATATTACTGTGTATATCCTTTTATTTCCATTAATGGTATTGTTGATGGCTGCATTAGGTTTAGGTAGCGGTATGATAATATCTGCTATGACAACTAAGTACCGGGACCTCAGTTTCCTTGTAACTTTTGGCATACAGTTGCTGATGTACGTAACACCGGTTATCTATCCGTTGAGCGCAGCTCCTGAAAAAGTAAAATGGGTATTGTCAATCAACCCAATGACACCTATACTGGAAGGTATTCGCCTCGGTTTGTTAGGCAAAGGCGATATTACAATAGGCTCGTTGATTTATGCCATAACAGTAGTAGTGGTAGTGCTTTTTACGGGCATCATTACGTTCAATAAAGTTGAAAAAAGTTTCGTAGATACAGTCTGACGTTAAGATGTCTTCAGCAATCAAAGTAGAAAACCTGAGTAAGGTTTACAATTTAGGAGAAATAGGTACAGGTACCTTATCGCGCGATATAGAAAGGTGGTGGGCATTGCTGCGCGGAAAGGAAGACCCATACCTGCGCATTGGCGAAACGAACGACCGTGCAGCTAAAGGCGATAGTAATATTGTATATAGCCTGAGAGATTTAAGCTTTGAGGTAAAGCAGGGCGAGGCTGTAGGTATTATTGGCAGAAACGGCGCCGGTAAAAGTACATTGCTCAAGCTGTTATCAAGAGTTACATCTCCTACAGCAGGAAAGATATCCATAAAAGGCAGGATTGCCAGTTTGCTGGAAGTAGGGACCGGCTTTCACCCTGAGCTGACAGGTAAGGATAATATATTCCTGAACGGTGCCATCATGGGTATGAAGAAGGCAGAGATAAAAAGAAAGCTCGATGAAATTATTGCCTTCAGTGGTGTAGAGAGATATGTAGATACACCTGTAAAACGCTACAGCAGCGGTATGTATGTAAGGCTGGCATTTGCCGTAGCAGCACACCTGCAAAGCGAAATATTAATAGTGGACGAAGTGCTGGCTGTTGGTGATGCGGAATTTCAGAGCAAGTGTCTTGGTAAGATGAAAGATGTATCATCGAACGAAGGGCGTACAGTACTTTTTGTGAGCCATAATATGGCTGCGATGAATTCATTGTGCACATCGGGCATGATATTGGAAAAAGGTAAATTGCATTACTCCGGTGATATTGATAAAACAATAGGCCGCTATCTTGAAATTAACCGTACACACAGTAATACAGACGTAATAGAGCGTACAGATAGGGTTGGTAATCAAAGGCTGAAGTTTGCCAATACCTGGGTGGAAAATGAAGAGGGGGAAACGATAGAACACGTAGTAAGCGGCCAAAAAATAAAAATTGTTGCCGAGTTGATAAATACAACACGAGAAATAATACATGATAATATAAGCGTAGCATTTGCGGTATATGATTATATGGGCTATCAGATAACCGATCTGTCGAACATATATTCTTCAAACGGCGATAAGCTACGTGTAGATAATAAAGTGAGGATAGCTTGCGAAATACCGAAGTTGCCACTGAATGAAGGTGTATACAGATACAATCTTTATTGCACGATTAATAATGAAGTAGCAGACGGGTTGGAGTATGCAGGATATTTCAATGTGAATGCCGGAGATTTTTACGGCACAGGTAGATTGTCTGACAAGAATCAGGGACAAGTGCTGTTTAATCAGAACTGGAGTATAGTATGTGCGGAATAGCGGGTATCCTTACTAAGGAACGTGTTGAGATGGAAACATTGGTGTCTATGACTGATGCTATAAAACACCGTGGCCCCGATGGTGAAGGACAATGGATAAATGATAACAAATCGGTAGGGTTAGGGCATCGCAGGTTGTCTATTATAGACTTGTCTTCCAATGCCTCACAACCTATGCATTCGCCCGATGGCAGATATACCATTGTCTTCAATGGAGAGATATATAATTACCTCGAACTGAAAGCAGAGTTGATAAAACAAGGTGTCCGTTTCTTTTCCGAATCAGATACCGAAGTGTTGCTGCAACTATACGCCGCGAAAGGCAAAAATTGTCTGCAGGATATAGATGGCATGTTTGCATTTGCTATTTGGGACGAACACACCAATCAACTGTTTTGTGGCAGAGACAGATTTGGAGAAAAACCATTTTACTATAGTTATAAGCCGGGTAATACATTTGTGTTCGCTTCAGAAATGAAGAGCTTATGGAAAACAGGCACTAGCACTGCATTGAATAACAAAATGGTTTACAGGTATATGAATGATAAATACTACTTGTATAATCAGGATGACCTGTCGCAAACATTTTACAAAGACATATTTCAGATAGAGCCCGGTCATTGCATTACCCTCAATGAGCAATTACAGCTAACAAAAGAGTGTTATTGGAAATTAGATTACACATATACCAACCATGACATCAGTTTCGATGATGCGGTCAATGAGTTCAGACACTTATTTACTACCAGTATCGAAAGGCGTTTGCGCTCTGATGTGCCGGTTGGTTCAAGTTTGTCCGGCGGATTAGACAGTTCTTCCATTGTTTGCACTATACATCAGCATTTCAAACCCAACCAGTTTACATTCAGTGCCAGGTTTCCGGGGTTTGCGAAAGATGAAGGCAAATACATAGACCTGGTTTTAAAAAAGACTGGTATTGAAGGTTTCTTTACCTACCCTGATAGTAATAAGTTTGTTGATGAAATTTCAACCTTTGTATATCATCAGGAAGAACCTACCGCAGGGGCAAGCCAGTATGCACAATGGGAAGTTATGAAATTGGCTCGTGAGCATGGCGTTATCGTATTGCTCGACGGTCAGGGTGCTGATGAGTCTGTTACTGGCTACAATCATTATTTCAATTTTTTCCTTCGTGAATTGCATAAATCAGGGAAGCACAATCTGCTGCTGGAAGAGCAAAAGAGTAATGTTGAAATACATAACAGGGTAATAGCTGAAAACGACTACTCCTATACTTTGCCGGAGGGCAGGCATACAAATGGAAATATATCTGCATTATCGCTTCCCGTATTTAGAAATATGTGGTTATCTCTAAGGGCTAAAAAATCTTTCTTTGCAAAAGATTTTTTACTCGATGTGTTGCCAGATAATAAAAGCAGGGCAGCCTATGCTCCTGATACGCTGAACGAAGCACTCTGGTATGATGCAGTAAGAGGTAATATGCAGGTTTTGTTGAAATATGCGGATAGAAATTCTATGGCATTTTCAAGAGAAGTCAGGTTGCCGTTTCTCTATCACAAATTAGTAGAGTTCAATTTCTCACTACCGGCAGCGTATAAAATACATAAAGGATGGAGTAAATACATACTGCGCAAAAGCATGGAAAATGTATTGCCCGCGGAAATAAGCTGGAGAAAAGATAAGATAGGTTATGAGCCGCCTCAGCACAATTGGTTTGCATCACCAATAATGAAAGATAAGTTGTGTGCAGCACAAAGTTTGCTGCAAAAAGAAAGCATCATTAACAAAAAAGAGATGTTTACAGATAGAGGAAGAGACTGGCAAGTGTTGATGTTGGCAGAAATGATGAATATTCGCAATGCAGGGTAAAAAAAAGATACTCTTAATAATAGATAACAAACTGAGTATAGCACCCCGCGCCCAAACAATGGTTCGTGCATTAAAGGGGCACTATGACCTGACTGTAGCGGCATTGGATAAAGATAATGAAGGTGGTTACAGCTTTGTTCAGATTGAAGCATCAATGGCAAAAAGGCAGAACGCACATTTCAGCTACCCCTTTTTGCTGCGGAAAACAATCTCTTTTTTCTGGCAAGTATATAATAAAATGCAGGTAGTATGGCCATCTCTGTATTTTGAAAAACGTCTTTGGACAGAAGCGTACAAAAGAAATTTTGCACTATTATCTGCTCAAAAGTTTGATATAATTATCTGTCATCATCCCGGTAATCTGCCAATGGCAGCAAGGTTGGCAACAACACAGAATGCAACATTGTTCTTTAATGCGCATGAATACTACCCTAAAGAGTTTGAAAGTGATGCCGGCTGGGTGAAGACAGCACAGCCTATGGTGAAGTATATCTGCAAAACGTACTTGCCGTCAGTGCAAAAAATTATTACAGTGTCAGACGGATTGGCAACAGCATACAAAGAAGAATATGGCAAAGACAGTATCATCGTTCCTTGCGTAAAGCCATACGCTGACTTAAAGCCATCCGTCGTAAATGCTGATAAAATACGGCTCGTGCATCAAGGTTATGCCAATGCAGACAGGAAGATTGAGACGATGATAAAAACCTGTGATTATCTTGACGAAAGGTTTGAATTGCACTTGTACCTGATGCCTACAAACGTAGACTATTACAATGATTTAATAAACAGTATACGCAAGCGAAAGAATATTGTATTGCATGATGCAATGCCTTATAACAAGCTATTGACAGAGCTGAATCAATATGATATAGGGCTGTATATATTAGAGCCGACCAACTTCAATACAAGGCACATGCTGCCAAATAAATTGTACGAATTCATACAGGCAAGGTTAATGGTAGCCATAAGTCCGTCTGTAGAAATGATGAAAGTTGTGCAGCAATATGCAATTGGTATTGTTACTGAAGATCATACAGCAGAGAGTATGGCGGCGGCACTGAATGCATTGTCAGTTGAAGATATACGCAAGTATAAAAACAATACTCAATCAGCAGCTGAAAATGAAGCTGCGGAAGCATACTATCCTTTGATACAAGATACAATATCAGTTAAAGGCTGATAATAAAGTATGTGCGGAATAAGTGGTATATGGAATCTGAATAGCAAGCCTGTAAGCACGCAGGATATCGTTACTTTTAACGACACGCTGGAGCATAGAGGTCCTGACGGTGGTGATGTCTTCATTGACGATTCATCGTGTATCGCATTCGGACACAGGCGACTTTCTATTATCGACCTGTCGGATATGGGTAAGCAACCAATGCAAGATGCATCAGGCAGATATGTAATCACATACAATGGAGAAGTCTTTAATTATCTGGAACTGAAACAAGAGTTGATAGCTTTAGGGTACGGGTTCTCTTCCAGAACAGATACAGAGGTTATACTAACTGCTTATAAAGCATGGGGGCAGGATTGTGTATACAGGTTCAATGGTATGTGGGCATTCGCCATTTGGGATAAACAAGATAAAACGTTGTTTATATCAAGAGACAGATTTGGTGTAAAGCCACTATATTATACCTATACAGCTGGCGAATCGTTTGCATTTGCATCAGAAACTACGGCTTTTGCCAAGTTGACGGGCTTCACTAAAAGCTTTAATAGAAAGAATACCAATCTCACAATCAGGTATCCGTTTTATTTAGAATCAATAGGAGAGACAATCTACGAAGGTATATATAAGCTGAAACCCGGGCACAACATCATAATAAACACTCGCAAAGAACTGACAATACAGCGATGGTGGAATACTAATGAGCATTTAGTACAAGTGCCTGCAAAATACGAAGACCAGGTAGCAGAGTTCAAAAATATATTAACGGATGCCTGCAAACTAAGGTTGAGAAGCGATGTGAACATAGGTACAGCGCTGAGTGGGGGCTTAGATTCTTCGTCAGTATATTGTTTAGTAAGAGAGATGTATGATAAACAACTCTTTGAAACCAATAATACACCACAAGATTGGCAAACAGCGTTTATAGCAGTTTTCCCAGATACTGCAATGGACGAAAAAATATATGCGGATAGTGTAGTTGCACACACAAATGGTACGTCGACATACATATACCCGCAGTATAACAGTTTGGCGGATAGTATAATTAATGAAGTGAGGCAGGAAGATTTTATTTACCTGTCGCCACCGGTAGTGCACAATATATACGGGCAGATGAGAAGCAATGGTGTAAAGGTATCTCTTGATGGGCATGGTGTAGATGAAATGTTGTTTGGTTATCCCAACATGGTGGGCGAGTGGATGGTATCTGAAAAAGATAATGCCACCAGAGATATGCTCTGTGAAACACTTGCCGGCCTGCTGAACGAGACTAAAGAAACAATAGCGTCCAGATACCTGCATACAATACCTGAAAAGCAAAATAATAACAGGCAACTCTTCAACCTGCTACCACAAAGCCTGAAGAACAGCATAAGACGATACAAGTACAATAAGACAAAACATAAAGAGTGGATGCAAGAGTTGCATGTTCCTGCTTTCCCAGCAGTGGATACTACAGGTAGTCCCTCTTACGATATACCATACAGGTGTTTTCATAGCGATGTATTACCGACACTTTTGCGCAACTGGGATTTAGCATCAATGCGGCATGGTGTTGAAATCAGAATGCCTTTCATGGATTGGCGATTAGTAACGTACGTCTTTAGTTTGCCGGGCAGTAGTAAAGTAGGAAATGGTTTTACGAAAAGAATACTGAGGGATGCTATGAAGGGTGCTATGCCCGAAGATATAAGAAACAGAAAATATAAAATAGGTATAAATGCCCCAATGGTAGAATGGTTTAATGATTCATTAAACTCATTTATTACAGATGCGGTCAGTTCACGTTCTTTTGTTGAGTCAGATGTGTGGAATGGCCCATTGTTAAAAGATCATGCTTTAAAGTTGACAAAAGAAAAAGCATGGACTCAGGGAGATTGTAATACTTTCTGGCCCTACTTGAATGCATGGCTTTTGATGCATAAGTAAGAATAGCTTGAACAAAGAATCCAAAATATCAATCATTACGCCTAGCTACAACAGGGCGTATATAATAGATGAGACAGCGGCATCCATATTCTCTCAAACATATACAAACTGGGAATGGGTGATAGTAGATGATGGCAGCACAGACGATAGCTGGGAGCGACTGCAATCATATGCCCAAAAAGACGATAGGGTAAAAGCATATAAAAGAAACAGAGAACCGAAAGGTGCCTGTACATGCAGAAACATAGCTGTTGAAAAATGTACAGGAGACTATGTTATGTTTTTAGATACAGACGATGTATTGGCATCTTTTTGTTTGGAACAAAGAATAAATGCTTTCAATGACAGTGAAGGGGTAGATTTTATCATCTTTCCTTTGCTGTTATTTAAGAAAGAATTGGACGACACAAAACTGCTTTGGAATATAGATAAAGATGAAGATGACCTACTAAGAATATTGAAAGGAGATGCCATTTGTCAAGGTACAGGTACATTGTGGAGACGGGAATCTTTTATGAAAGTAGGTATGTGGAAAGATAGCTTGAAGCTTTGGCAGGATATAGAGTTACACATCAGGAGTTTATTATGGCCAGTACGTTATAAAAAGAGAATGGACTTACTGCCGGATGTTTTTCTGAGAATATCAGATGATAGCCTGTCGCGCGTTGGGTACTATTCAAGGCCCAAAATGGAAAGCCGTATAGCGGTATATGAAGATATCTGTACCGAAATTGACAGGCAGAACAAGTTGAGTACTTACAGGGAAGGACTACGTATTATGGGGCTTGATATTGTGTTGGGTGCTGTTAAAAGTGCTTATCATGAAGGAGCCTCAAGCTTGCTGGCATTTTGTAATAAGCTGGAAATATTTACGTATGCAGAAATAAAACTGCTGAAGTTATTGATAATGCTATCAAAATATAAGCTGTATAAAATAAATAGTTTGTATAGTTTTTTCTGGAAAAAAGCCGCAGGTATTGCCCAAAGCAATGATGTTTCATTAACCCGTGTTGCCTGGGAGGGAGAAGTGAAGCGTTGAGGTATGAATGAAGAAATACTGATATCAGTTGTAATACCGGTTAAAAACGGCGAAGCCTGGATAGAAAGCTGTTTGAATGCCATACAGGCTCAGACGTTATACCATAAAACGGAAGTTGTAATAATCGATTCTGGCTCTACAGACAGAACGATAGAATTACTAAGTAAGTACAACGTCAAGCTAATACAAATTGCGCCTGAGAGCTTTAATCATGGATTGACCAGAAATTTGGGTGTAGAGCATAGCAGCGGAGAGTACGTGGTGATGACGGTGCAGGATGCCAGAGCAGTAAATAATAAATGGCTTGAGAACCTGCTGGCAGGTTTTGAGATGGCAGATAATGTAGCGGGTGTTTGCGGTATGCAGATAGTACCACATGATGCGGATAAAAACCCTGCAGATTGGTATCGTCCTATGTCAGAACCGAAGCCCGTAGTATATCGTTTTGATAATGCAGCATTTCATATGCTGAGCCCGGAACAAAAAAAAGCAGTTTGTGGTTGGGATGATGTTACAGCCATGTATAGAAAAGCAGTTTTGAAGAAAATACCTTTTAGAAAAACAGGATTTGCTGAAGATGCGCAATGGGCGAAAGATGCTTATCTGGCAGGGTATACATTAGTTTTCAACCCTATAGCTACCGTGTATCACTACCATTATGAAAACCCTGAATATACATATAAACGTACATTCACGGTGTTGTATCATATGTACCGTTTTTTCGGGTACAAGCCGCAAATGCCGCAAGCTTCCCTCATCAACACATTGAGGTTGTTAAAACTCTTGTGGAAAGAAAGCTCACTTACATTGCAGGCAAAGATGAAATGGTACAAGTATAACATGCAAGCAAGAACAAGCATTAACAACGCTATTGCAGATTTTATAAGAATAGCGGATGCAGGAGAAGAAGTGTTGGATAATAAACATCAGGAACTTTGCGGAATGCCCCCGGTAGCACCTGCTATATGAGGTAGTAGAACATTATGTGCGGAATATCAGGAATTATAGCTAAACAAGCCAATAAGTACACACCGGCGATGAAAAAGATGATAGACATCATGTATCATCGCGGGCCGGATGGTAATGGAATGCATCTGTATGATAATTGTGTTTTAGGTCACAACAGGCTCAGTATAGTAGACCTTAGTACCGGTAATCAACCGATGCTTGATGATACGGGCAAGATATGTATTGTCTTTAATGGAGAAATATACGGATACAAGGAATTGCGTAAGCAATTAGATTATCCTTTTAAAACAACATCTGATACAGAGCTTATTATAGCTATGTATAAAAAATATGGTGTTGGTTTGTTAGATAAGCTGCCAGGTATGTTTGCATTCGCCATATGGGACGATGAAAAGCAGCAGTTCTTTGCAGCGCGCGATAGATTTGGAGAAAAACCATTTTACTATACCGTGAAAAATGATGAGCTTGTTTTTGCATCAGAGATTAAGGCAATCCATGCATCCGGTATTGGCGATAAAAAAGTAAACTATCAGGCATTAAGCAAATACCTTAATTACGGTTATACCGGGCCGAAGATGTCTGTATATGAAAACATCCATGTACTGCCCCCAGCGCATTATCTGATATACAATAACACGGGCTTGCAACTGAAGCGCTATTGGCAAATGCCTGCAACGGACACCCGCATTTCACTTTCAGATGCCACTGATAAATTTGAACAACTTTTAACGGAGGCTGTAAAAAAGCAAATGGTGGCGGATGTTGAATGCTGCGCGTTTTTAAGCGGTGGGCTCGATTCGTCAACTATAGTAAGTATAGCCCAAACAGTTAATCCTGCACTTAAGACACTTTCTTACGGTTACAAAGGCGAGGACAGTGAATTGCCCTACGCTCGCTTGGTATCCGATATGTATAATACCAGGCATATAGAAATGCTGGAAGAAAACGTACAAGTGGATGAAGTTTTATTAACACTTGCAAGCGTATATGACGAGCCTTTCGGAGATTCATCGGCAGTAGCAACATATCTTATATGCAAAGAAGCAAACGCGCATGGCAAAGTGGTACTGACAGGTGATGGCGCTGATGAATTATTGGGCGGATATGTATGGTGGTATCAACCAATACTAAAGCAACTGCAAGACAAACGTACAAATACATTAAGCCAGGCATTTGTAAACGCTATGGCTATTGCTGAAAAACTGACAGAAGCAGCAAAGCCTGATCATGGAAGGCGTAAATGGAGAGATAAGTACCATATCCTGAAGCAAGCTAAAAAGTATCCCACACCATTATCGGCAATACAGTCTAGGTTTGACAATCTTAATGCGAAAGAACTGAACACAATAGGATTGCCTGAAACAAACGGTTTTTTAGCAGAATGGCAAGAAGATGGTACAATTAACGATGCAATAAAATTTGATATTGCAGATTATATGCCCGGCGATATACTGGTAAAAACAGATAGGGCATCTATGGCAAATAGTATTGAGTTAAGGTCTCCTTTTCTGGATGTAGCCTTAGCAGAGTTTTGTATCTCTATGCCGGGAATGTATAAAGTAACCAGCAACGCGGATAAGATACTGTTAAGAAACGCAATGGAAGCAAAATGGCCGGAGCAAATAAGAAAACGTCCTAAGCAAGGTTTCGGGTTGGTAAAAAATACATGGTCGGGTACTAAAGAGATGCAAAACCTGTATAGCGCATTTGTAACGGACAAGCATAGTAAACTATACACAGTACTGCCATATAACGAAACACAGTCATTACTGAAAAAAAAACCGCAGATGCTGCACTCATTGCTGATATTGGCATTATGGGCGGATAAAAACAATTAAGTTGAAAAAAGTATTAGTAACAGGAGCAGCAGGGTTTATAGGTTTTCATGTGGCAAAAAAGCTAAGTGGACAAGGCTACGATGTAACGGGTATAGACTCTGTAAATGATTATTACAATGTCAAGCTTAAGCAAGACAGGTTGGCTGCATTGAGCGGGCTGCCTAATTTTAGTTTTAAAGAACTAAACATTTGTGACAAACCTTCGTTAGATGCCCTGTTTGAAGAGAAAAGATTTGAGATAATAATCAATCTGGCTGCGCAGGCAGGTGTAAGATACAGCATAGAAAAGCCATACAATTACCTGGATAGTAACATTACCGGTTTCACAAACATATTAGAAGCTTGCAGGCAATTTCCTGTCGAGCATCTCATTTTTGCATCTTCCAGCTCGGTATACGGTGCTAATGTGAAAGTGCCATTTGTAGAAAATGATACAACAGACCATCCGCTGTCTCTATATGCCGCTACAAAAAAAGCGAATGAAGCCCTGGCTCACAGCTATGCTGCGTTGTACAACATACCATGTACAGCCCTCAGGTTTTTTACAGTATATGGCCCTTGGGGCAGACCGGATATGGCATACTTTTCCTTTACAGACAGCATTTATAATAATAAAACAATCAAAGTCTTTAACCATGGTAATATGCGCAGAGACTTTACATACATTGACGACATAGTGAATGTTATAGCGCTGCTTATTGATAAACAACCCCAAAAACAACCTGATAAAATAGGTAAAGAATTGCTGCCATCCGAAAGCTATGCACCTTACAAAGTGTATAATATAGGTAATAATAACCCCGTGCAACTGTCTGACTTTATATGCATACTTGAAGAGTTAATTGGCAAAAAAGCGGTCATAGAAAACCTGCCTTTGCAAAAGGGAGATATGTTGGAAACTTACGCAGATATTGAGGCATTAAGCTATGATACAGGATACAGACCAAAGGTTGACATAAGAACAGGGCTTACTGCTTTTGTTGATTGGTATAAAGAGTATTACGGAGCAAAGTAAGAATATGCAAGAAAAACCTTTGGTAAGTGTATTGATGACAGCCTATAACAGGGCATCTTGTATAGGCAATGCAATAGAAAGTGTATTAGCTAATACATACCCTAATTTTGAATTGATAATTGTTGATGACTGTTCTACAGATGATACTTTGGCAATCGCTCAACAATACGCTTCAAAAGACACACGCATCAGGGTATATAAAAATGAAATAAATCTTGGTGATTATCCAAATAGAAACAAAGCGGCGTCTTATGCTAAAGGTAAGTATTTGAAGTACTGTGACAGCGATGAAGAACTTTACTCGTTTTGTCTGGATTTCATGGTAGACTCAATGGAAGCATACCCCGAAGGTGCTTTGGGATTGTCTCATATACACGATGTAAGGCGGCTACCATACATGGTATCGTCTGAGGAGGCATACCAATGGCATTATTTTAAGAAAGACTTTTTTCACAATGCGCCTACATCAACCATCATCAGGCGAGCGGAATTTGAAAAAGAAGGTGGTTTCGGAAACATACGTCACCGAGGCGATTATGATTTGTGGCTAAGGATGGCAGCAAAATACCCGGTAGTGCGAGTACCTGCATTCCTTACGTGGAACTTTGATCATGACGGTCAGGAGAAGAGCAAGAACCATTTGTATAAAAAGGCACTGACGCATAATATATCTATTGCCGCATTGAAAGATGCAAACTGTCCTTTGAAAGAAGAAGACAAACAAAGAGCTATAAAAAAATGGAGGTGTGGTTTTATCAGACAAAATATTTTTGGTGGTCTACTTAAATGTAAGCTGAAAGAAGTACTGTACCTGATGAAAGAAGCCAATATCAAGTTTTCAGAAATTATCAATGCCATCTGATGTCACTAAACCCATTATTCTCCATCATTATTCCTACATTCAATAGGGCTCAATTTATAAAACGAGCTATTGATAGTGTTTTAGCGCAAAGCTATAGCAACTGGGAGTTGTTGGTTGTTGATGATGGATCTACTGATAATACAAGGGATGTTGTGATGCAATATTGTAATGCAGATAAGCGGATTAAATACATTTATCAGCAAAATCAAAGGGTATCAGCAGCAAGAAACAGAGGCATGGAAGCCTGTAACGGAGACTATCTCTGTTTTTTGGACAGTGACGATGAATATAAAACAACCCATTTGCAGGTTTTTGCAGATGCGATAAACAACGGACACCATAGCAATTTACTATATACAAAATTCATCAGTGTAGCAGAGGGGATTGAAAGAACGTTTGAACCAAATGTTTTTGCCAATAGCAATGATGATAAACGTACAAGAATATTAAACGTATTTCTTCCTTACTCGCCCCCTGTGCAGACAATATGTGTGCCGGCATCTGTAAAAAATAGCGTGAAATATAATCCAAAATATAACTATACAGAGTGCTATGACTTTTGTGCAAAATGTGCATCTTTAGCAAACCCCTACTTTGTTAACGAAGCAACTGTATACATGCATATACATAGTGGAAATATTAGTGTGGCAAATAATAACAATCAGGCTTTAAACTTTTATTCCATGCAGATAAAAGAATTTACTGATATGGTTAATGATGATTACTACAAAGAGATTGCGCATACACCTCAATATGCAGCTAAATTGCAGAGTCTGTATTTAAACGTAATAAAAATACTTTTTGGCATTAAACAGTATAAAAATGCAATACAGTATTTTGCCGCATTAATAAAATGGAAACCAGGTTTATTGCTATCTAAGCAAATGCCTGTATTGATATATCAACTAATTAAACAATAATTAATGGCATTTAGTCCTTCTGAATATTGGAACGAGAGGTTAAAAAAGAATTTCAACCTTGTTGGTGTGGGCGATATTTCTATGGGAATGGCCTATAATAAACTTTCTTATGCTGTTACCCGTATTGGCTTACATAGGATATTCAGAAAATATTGTACCAACAAGGATGGTTATATATTAGATATTGGTTCAGGAATAGGATTCATTGTCAGTACATGGCAAAGTGGTGGATATACAAACATAGATGGATCTGACATAAGCACATTTGCAGTAGAACAATTAAAACAAAACTACCCTGCTTATAGTTTCTATGAATTAGATATTGCCAGCAGTATAGAAGTACTAAACAAAAAAAAGTACGACTACATAACTTGTGCGTCTGTTTTATACCATATTGTAGATAACGATAACTGGCAAAATGCATTGAAAAACATAAGAGCGGCAATGAACAAGGATGGCATATTTATATTTTCAGAAGGCTTCCCGGTTCAGGATTTTGATATTACACACCAGGTGTCAAGGAGTAGGGAGATGTATACAGAAGTGTTAGATAAAGCAGGATTTCAGGTGTTAAAGTCAGTACCAAATTATGTATTAATGTCAGATCCTACCGGTACTAAAAACTCATTTTATAAATATTGGTGGGCTTTATCCGTAAGAGTGTCTAGGCGTTTTCCTAGTCTGGCGTATATATGGTGGTCATGCACTTATCCTTTAGAGTTGTTGTTGACTAAATATAAAAAAACTACTCCTGGTCAGGAGTTTTGGATTTGTAAGGCTGTGTAGGATGCACGTATTGGTAATACCATCAGAAGAATTTGTTCCGAAAAGAAACCATGCTATTGGGATTTTTCAATTCCATCAGGCTAAAATCATGATGGATCATGGTTTCAAGGTGGGGGCATTATCGGTAACACAAGCGTTTTCTGTATTTATGCTATTGAAAGCAATGGTATATAAACTCGGAATGCGAAAAACAGGTAATATAACAGATAGCTACAGCTTTACTAAAGTTATAAGTACATTATACAATAAACTGTTTGCACAACATAAGTATCTTCAGGAAGATAATATTGAAGGTATTCCCGTTTTCAGAATCGAGGGTTTTTATTACCAAAGCCCGTCAGATTATTCAAGTATGTATGGATGGACAAAAGCCGGTATGATTGCATTTGATAAATATGTGGCTAAGTATGGTATGCCTGATATTGTGCACGCACACAATGCCATGTATGCAGGAGTGTTGGCAAGAAAAATAAATGAAAAATATAAAGTACGCTATGTAATAACAGAGCATAGTACACTCTTTGCAAGAAATATGGTTAACGACTCCAAGTTGCTTAGTGCTTTAAAACAAGCATATCAATCTGCACATGGCGTTTTTGCTGTAAGTCAACCGTTTTGCAAGCTACTTTCAGAAAAGTTTCCGGGAGTTAGTTTTGAATACTTCCCGAATGTTATTGACCCATACTTAGAAAAACAACCATTCACTGTTGGCAAAGTAAAAAATGATGAGTTTATTTTTTTGAATATTGCAGAGCTACATCCTAAAAAGAACCATCAACTTCTGCTGGAGTCATTCGCTGAATTGAAAAAAAAATCTAAATATGGTCATGTTAAGCTTTGGATAGCTGGCAGTGGTGTAGAACACGATAATATTATTAATACTATAAATGAGTTAAATCTGCAAAATGATGTAATAATGCTTGGGCTGCTTAACAGGAACAAGATATTGCAGGCGATAAAAGATAGTAGTTCGGTTATACTTTCTAGTGATTATGAAACTTTCGGTGTAGTATTGATAGAAGGTATGCTGTTTGGTAAGCCTGTAATTGCAACAAAATGTGGTGGACCGGAATCTTTTGTAAATGACTATTGTGGTATTTTGGTAGATAAAAAAGATAAAAACCAATTGAGCGATGCAATGACAACACTTGTGAATAATATTCATAGCTACGATCCTCTGCAAATAAGAGACTATATATTGCAGGAATTCGGAGAGAACAGGTTTTTAGATAGGATACAATCAATATACCATTAGGCTTTAGTTAAAGCAGCCAAATAATACGGAATGGAAGAAGAAAAAAAATATCAGCAATGCAGCATATCTGTAATGGATACAATTGCTGATCCAGATATTTTTTTTGATGAAAATGGTGTATCAAATTATTATTATGAATTTCAAGAAGCCTATAAAAACAATGTTCACATAGGTGAAGATGCACAAGATAAGCTAGCTACAATAGTAGACAGTATTAAAAAGGCAGGTAAAGAAAAAGAGTACGACTGCATAATGGGACTCAGCGGTGGTGTCGATAGTACATATATAGCACTTTTAGCCAAACAACTAGGACTGCGACCTTTGGCAGTACATTTTGATAACGGCTGGAATAGTGAGCTTGCAGTAAAGAACATTGAAAATATTGTAGCCAAACTTGGCTTCGATTTGTTTACATATGTCATAAATTGGGAAGAGTTTCGTGATTTGCAAATAGCTTACCTAAAAGCATCTGTAGTAGATATTGAAGCTATAACAGACCATGCAATATTTGCAACACTATACAGAATTGCTGGTCAGAAGGAAATAAAATATATCTTAAGCGGGGCTAATGTTCAGACAGAAAATACATTGCCTAAAAGTTGGATACATTCTAAATCAGATCATATCAATATCAAATCCATTCATAAAGCATTCGGTACAATAAAACTAAAGACTTTTCCTTTTATGGATGCTAAAGTGAAGCGATATTATCAACAAGTAAAAGGTGTGACATCTATTTCATTATTAAATTACATCGACTATAACAAACAGTCTGTCAAAAATATTATTCAACATGAGTTGAATTGGAAAGACTATGGCGGTAAACACTATGAGAGTATATGGACTAGATTTTATCAGGGATACATACTACCCAAAAAGTTTAAGATAGATAAACGAAAAGCTCACTTAAGTGATTTGATTTTTTCACGACAAATAACAAAAGAGCAAGCTTTAGAAGAATTGATAAAACCAATATACGATGCTGAGCAGTTAAGTACAGATTATGAATTTGTTTTAAAAAAACTAGGGTTATCACAAGCGGATTTTGACAATATTATGCAGACACCTCGTCGTAGTCATTACGATTTCGATTATGAAATGCCTATTGACAAAAGATATCCAATATTGAAACCAATTAAGAAAATTTACAGAAGTATCTTTTGGCCAAAGTAAGATGGCAAGAATAAGAATCATACCTGTATTGTTGTTGAATAAGGGCGGATTGTACAAAACAATTAAGTTTAAAAGTCCTGCTTATATCGGCGATCCTATTAATGCAGTTAAGATATTCAATGAAAAAGAAGCCGATGAATTAATTCTTTTAGATTATACAGCATCCGCAGAAAACAGAAAACCGGATTTTACTAAAATTAGTGAAATAGCAGGAGAAGCATTCATGCCAATGGCATACGGAGGAGGTATCAGAAATTTTGAAACTGCCAAAAATGTGTTTGATGCTGGTTATGAGAAAGTAATTCTTAATTCAATCTTATACGAAGACCTAAAGCTGGTAGATAAGATTGCTGCTGTATACGGAAGTCAGGCAGTAGTAGGCTGTATAGATTTTAAAAAACCCTTATTGAGCAAGCATAAAACTTATGCATACTCCGGTTCAAAATCTACCGGATACTATCCTATAGACTGGGCTAAACAATTGCAGGAAGCCGGAGTGGGCGAAGTGATGGTGAACAGTATAGAGCAGGATGGTACTTGGGATGGTTATGCCTTAGATATTATTAAAGAAATTTCTTCAAATATAAATGTGCCGCTAATTGCATGTGGTGGTGCGGGCTCACTTGAAGATTTTCAGAAAGCGGTAGATAATGGGGCATCTGCAGTTGCTGCAGGTAGTATGTTTGTCTTTCAGAAAAAAGGAATGGGTGTGCTCATAAACTTTCCTACAGGAAAAAGAATAAATAAAAATTAAACAACTAAATATTACTAACAGGTTGTACAATGAACAAAATCAAATTTGCACTGATTGGTTGTGGGCGTATAGCACAACGCCACGCTGAACATATTAATAATCAGGGAGTGCTTGTTGCTGTTTGCGATGTTGTAAAAGAAAAAGCAGACGCATTAGCCGAACAGTATGGTGCAAAAGCTTATTACGATATTGATGCCTTGCTTACTGCAGAAAAAGAGATAGACGTTGTGTCAATATGCTCTCCGAACGGATTGCACGCACAACATTCCATTAAGGCATTAAAAGCAGGTTTCCATGCTTTGTGCGAAAAGCCAATGGCAATCAATGTGCACGATTGCGGTGAAATGATAAAAGCGGCAGAACAATCAAATAAACGCTTGTTTGCTATCAAGCAAAACAGGTTCAACCCTCCTGTTGCTGCAGTAAAGCAGGCAATCGATGAAGGTCGTTTCGGTAAAATATACAGCATACAGCTTAGCTGTTTCTGGAACAGAAACGATGATTATTATGCAAACTCGTGGAAAGGAACAAAGGATATGGATGGCGGTACGTTGTACACACAGTTTTCTCACTTTGTCGATCTGTTGTACTGGATGATAGGTGATATCAGAAATGTAAATGCATATATGGGCAACTATGCTCATGCAAATACGATAGAGTTTGAAGATACAGGTGCAATCATCGTAGAGTTTTATAATGGCGCAATTGGTACAATTAATTATACTGTTAATAGTTACCAAAAAAATATGGAAGGCTCATTAACCATATTTGCAGAAAATGGTACTGTAAAAATCGGCGGGCAGTACCTGAACGAATTGGAATATCAACACATCAAAGACTATAAAATAGAAAACCTGCCTGAAGGAAATAAAGCCAATAACTACGGGTCTTATCAAGGCTCTATGTCTAATCATGATAAGGTGTATGAAAACCTCATAAATGTATTGTTGAATAATGCAGCTATATCCACCAGTGCATTTGAAGGCTTGAAGACAGTTGAAATAATTGATAAAATATACTCATCTGCAAAAAATATACAATAATGAATGAGCCGATATTGTATGAGCCTCAAATAAAGAATGTAGCATTCGGTACAAATGTAAAAGTTGTACAACCCGTAAACATATATGGCTGTGCAATTGGCGACGATTGTTTCGTAGGCCCCTTTGTAGAAATACAGAAAGATGTAACAATAGGTTGCAGGACTAAGGTACAGTCACACAGTTTTATTTGCGAATTGGTGAGCATAGGTGATGATTGTTTTATAGGTCATGGTGTAATGTTTATTAATGACTTGTTCGCCAAAGGAGGGCCAGCACGTGGTGATAAAACCTTATGGAAAGAAACAAAAATCGGCAACCATGTATCTATAGGCTCAAACGCTACAATACTGCCTGTAACCATTTGCGATAATGTAGTAATAGGTGCAGGTGCCGTAGTTACCAAAAACATTACAGAACCAGGGGTGTATGTAGGCAATCCCGCAAAAAAAATAAAATAATAAAACATGAATATCCCGTTTGTAGACTTAAAATCTCAGTATCAAAGCATCAAAGCAGAAATTGACAGTGCTATTAATAATGTATTGTCAAAGACAGCATTTATTGGTGGTGAATATGTAAAAGAGTTCGAGAAAAATTTTGCAGAATTATATGGCGTAAAGCATGTTATCAGCTGTGCAAATGGTACCGATTCTTTGTATATAATTATGAAGATGCTTGGTATTGGGAAGGGGGATGAAGTTATTACCGTTGCCAATAGTTGGATATCCAGCTCTGAAACTATTTCGCAAACCGGTGCCACGCCGGTTTTTGTGGATATAGACCCGCTCTATTATAGCATGGATGAAAATTTGTTTGAAGCAGCAATTACAGCAAATACAAAGGCAGTAATACTGGTGCATCTGCAAGGGCAAATGGCAAATATTGAGGCGATTAATGCAATATGTAAGAAGAAAAATATACACCTTATTGAAGACTGCGCACAATCTCATTTCTCTGAGTACAAAGGTGTGCGCGCAGGTTTACAAGGCATTGCGGGCAGCTTCAGTTTTTATCCGGGTAAAAACTTGGGAGCCTATGGAGATGCCGGTGCAATTATTACAAACGATGATAAGCTTGCAGAAGCATGCAGGATGTACGCCAATCACGGTGCATTAACAAAACACAAGCATGAAATAGAGGGCATCAATAGCAGGCTCGACGGATTGCAAGCTGCTATATTAAATGCAAAGTTACCGCACATACTGAAGTGGACTGAACAACGTATGGTGAATGCATCATTATACAACAATCACCTGAATGATATAAAAGACATCGTACTGCCTGCGGTTCGGCCAGACTCAAAACATACTTTTCACTTGTACGTAATAAGAGCAAAAGACAGAGATAGATTACAACAGTACCTGAAAGATAAGGGTATTGAAACAGCAGTGCATTATCCGACCGCGTTGCCAAATTTGCAGGCATACAAATATCTCGGCTTATCTGAAGATATGTTCCCTGTCGCAACAAAGTATCAATCAGAAATATTGTCACTGCCAATGTATCCTGAGCTTACAGAAGAAGGGATTGAATATATAGCATCCGCTATAAAACAGTTTTATAATGCAGGGTGATTCCCCTATTCAAAACAAAACAATCATCATTTTGTCTCAACAAGACTGGGGCGATATGTATATCTCTAAACATCATTATGCGCTTGCCTTATCGCAAGCTGGTAATCTTGTTTATTTTGTAAACGGTCCACATATTGATAACTTGAGCAAAGGAGAAGTTATCATCTCTGAAACAGAGCATCCTAATCTGTTTGTCATTAACCATAGATTGTCTTTCTCGTTATTGCTCAAGTATAAGTTTAACTATTTATACTCATTTCTTATACGTAAGCACATCAGCAACATTGTAAAAGCGGTTCAGAGAAAGGTTGATTATATATGGTCTTTTGACTTGTCTGACACATTGCCACTGCGGTTTTTTCCGAATGATATTAAAAAAGTATTCATTCCTGTTGATGAGTTATCTGAAGAAAGTGCAGGTAAAGCAGCTATTGGTGCTGAAGCTATTTTTTCTGTTACCCATGAAATATTAGCCAAGTTCAGACAATACAAGGTGCCCAAAGTTTTTTTGAATCACGGTGTGGCGGCTCATTTCATAAATGATGAAGTGCAGTATCATGTCAATAAACCTATACACATTGCTTTGTCAGGCAACTTTTTGCGTCCGGATATCGATTGGCATACATTACTGCAGATTGTAAATGAGAATAAAGAACTTGTTTTTCATTTTTATGGTTCTGTAAGTGCCGGCAATGCTAATCTAGGAAATGAAAATGCGGTAGAGGCAGAAAGGCAGATTAACGAATTAAGGAAAAATGAAAATATCATTTTGCATGGCCAAACACAGACGCAGCAGCTGGCTTCAGAATTAAAAAAGGCAGATTGCTTTCTTATTTGCTACGATATTAATAAAGACCAAAGTGGCGGAACAAACTATCATAAAGTGTTGGAATATCTGGCAACGGGCAATGTAGTTATAGCAAATAATATTACAACGTACAGTGGTAGCGGGTTAGTAGAAATGCCGGAAGAAAGAGATAATCATACATTACCCGCACTTTTTAAAAAGGTGGTGGCTAATATTACCCAATACAATACACAAGAGCAGCGTATTAAACGTATAGAATACGCAAAGCAACATTTGTACACCGAGCAAATAAAAAAAATTGCGGCGTACTTATAAAAGCTGATATACTTGCAACCTTCTTCAGTTTTATTAGTGACAAATGTAAATATGGCATCTAATCCCAGGTGTCATAAAGAACTGATGGCATTGACGGAAGCTGGCTACAGGGTTGGTGTGCTGAAGTTTAACATACAAAATTGGTCATCTTCTTTTGAGGATGAAATTGAGAAGGCATATCCAAATGTGACATGGATAAATATTGAAAATAAATCACAGAACCTTTTGCTGTGGTTACATGCCACCATAGCTCATTTATTGGGTAACTATGCTTTAAAGTTGAGAATTGTCTCAACCAGACTTATATCATATAGTATAGACAAGCGGAGCTATATACTACACAAAAAAATTAAGAGAATTATTAAAGATTACGATGTTGTAATTGCACACAACCCCGGTGCTTTTTGGGCTGTAAGCAATAATGCAATAGCTGCAGGTAAAAAATTTGCAATCGATGTAGAAGACTATCACCCTGGTGAATACAAACAAAAAACTGCTGAAGATAAGATGCGCAAGCTGATGCAGGCTACTTTAAAAAACGCTTCATATGTTTCGTGTGCATCTCCGTTAATTGCAGCACATACCTTGCAAGATTTGCCAGGTATTGAACGTAAATTAAGTGTTGTCAACAATGTCTTCCCTTTACATTTGCAACCAGTATTCAGCCCGAGGTCAAAAGTGCATACATCTGCACTTACATTAGTTTGGTTCTCTCAATACATAGGGCTCGATAGAGGGCTTGATGACGTGATAGAGGCCATGAACCTTATTCATGATTTTGAAGTACAGCTTACGTTAATTGGCTACGCAGATACAACTGTTGCTGAAGCGTTACAACATAAATTGCATAATAATAGGCATAAAATTCTCATACGCTTACCATTGCCTGAAAAAGAACTGATGCATGAGGTAGCCAGGCATGATATCGGATTAGCGTTAGAGAAGAGCCCCAATCTAAACAGACGGTTATGCCTTACCAATAAGTTGTTTACTTACTTGCTATGTGGCAACGCTATTATAGCGTCAGACACGGAAGCACAAGTGCAGTTTATGTCTGCTTACAAAGGTATAGGTGATGTGTATACATCAGGAGATGTTGCAGGGCTGACCGACATGTTAAAGAGCTATTACAGCAATAAAAGTGCATTGAATGAAAAACGCATGGCGTCTTATGCTCTTGCATCTCATGAGCTGAATTGGGATATGGAAAAAAAGAAATGGCTGGCATTAGTTAATAATACACTATTTGAAAAAGATACTCATCATATCACCACATTTTCCGCCGTCTAACCTCGCGGCGGTTCATCGCTCAAGGCTGTTTGCACAACACTTGCCGACTTTTGGTTGGCAACCAACAATACTCACGGTTGATGAAAAGTTTTATGAAGAGGCGCTCGATGAAAATCTGGTAAAATTAATCCCACAAGATCTTGAAATAGTTAAGTGTAATGCATTCAACGTTACAAAGCCACGTCTTATTGGCGATATCGGTTTAAGGGCATTTATACAACTGTATAAGAAGGCAAAGGCCATTGTGCTTGAAAAGAAAATAGACTTTGTATACATACCGATACCCTCATTTTATGTAGCGCTTATTGGCAGGATGCTACATAAGTCAACTGGTGTAGCTTATGGTATAGATTATATTGATCCTTGGGTACATAGTTTCCCGCAAAAGAACCTTCGACATAAGTTAAGCGAACTGGTCGCCAAAACATTAGAACCTATAGCTGTAAAAAAAGCTTCGTTAATAACAGGTGTGGCTGAAGGTTATTATAAAGGTGTTATTGACAGAAACCCGCATCTGAAAAGTACTTGCGTATTTGCTGCTATGCCTTATGGGGGTGAGGAGAAAGACCATCAAGCTTTAGCGGCCCTCAATGCAAAAACATACTTGTTTAATACATCAACTAAAACGCGATTAGTGTATGCAGGTGCTATGTTGCCTAAGGCGTTTCAATTATTAGACAATATACTGGCATCAATAGCAGCAAATAAGTACTTATTTGAAAATATTGAGTTTCATTTTATCGGAACAGGTAAATCTCCGAACGATACACAAGGATATAATATAAAACCTCTTGCAGAAAAGCATCATTTATGGCAAGATGTTGTATTTGAATATCCCGCACGGATACCTTATTTAGATGTCCTTATACATCTTGATGCTGCAGATGGTGTCTTTATATTAGGCAGTACAGAGCCTCACTATACACCTTCTAAATTGTATCAGGCGGTACTGTCCGGTAAACCTGTTTTGGCAGTTTTACATCAAGAATCTAAAGCATTGCAAGTGCTTAATAATACAAAAGCAGGCATCACATTACCTATCAGCGAGGAGAATGTACATGATGTGGTAAGTAATTTTCCAAATGCATTCAGGCAATATCTTTTGTTTTTAAGCACATTTAATAAAAACGATGTTGATAAGACAGCTTTTGAACAATACAGCGCAAAGGCAGTAACAAAACAGTTGTGCGAAGCATTAAATAAAATACAAAGCCGGGCAATCAGCTGATTATTATATGAAAATCCTTTGTTTCCTCAGTGGCAGTATTCTCTCCGGAAAAGAGTATGTAGCATTGGATGCAATTGATGGATGGCTAAGAGCAGGGCATGATGTGCAAGTAGCATTCGTAGGTTGGCACGATGGTAAATTCAAACAAAAACTACAGGAAAGAAATGTAGTCTGTCATCCTATCAAGTTGGGTTGGTATTATATCAGAAATATAAAATGGTCTATCGATTCACTGATACACTATCCCGGTGCAGTACGGAGTTTTATCCGATTACAGAAAAATTTCAGCCCAGACGTTTTGTACGTTGATAGCTTTCGCCCATTAGTGTTGCTTGCACCATTTATAAAAACGAAAATTATGTTTCATGTACATGAAGCTATTACGTTTAGTGCCAATCAAAAGATGTTTATTAAACCAATTAATAAACGTGTTCATAAGTATATAGCTGTTTCTGATTTTATAAAAAAGGACCTGATAGCTGCAGGGGCAACCCCTGAAAAAATTACTATAATACGTAATGCGCTGCAGCTAAAAACAGATGCCCCAAGGCAATATATGCCACAAAGTATATTGAGGATTGGTATAGTAGGACAGATACTGGAATCGAAAGGACATACAGATATGCTTACGGCTTGTACTATGCTGCGCAATGCTGCGGTGCGGTATAGACTTTTCATTTTTGGCAGCGGTAATGAAGCATATATTCAGGAACTAAAAGCATTAGCGCAACAGTATGCAGTACAAGATGATATCGAATGGGTAGGCTATGTAGCAGACAAAGCCAGTATATATAATACGGTAGATGTGGTGGTTATACCATCACGTTGCGACGAAGCTTTTTCGTTAGTAGCCATAGAAGCAGCGGCATACAGGTTGCCTGTTATCGCAACTATTTCCGGCGCATTGCCCGAAAATGTTATAAATAATATAACAGGAATATTGATTAATAAAGAATCGCCGAAAGACTTGTTCAATGCCCTTATAAAACTATATAGTAACCCAGCAGAGATAGATAGGATAGGAACATCTGCCAGAAATCATGTAGTGCAAAACTTTCAATTAGCAGATATGCAAGCTGCTATGAATCAGGTATTAAATAATTAGTATGCCAATGCGGCTGGCAATAGTTACAACACATCCTATACAATACAATGCTCCTTGGTTCAGGATGCTGGCACAACAAAGCAGCGTGTCAGTAAAAGTATTTTATACATGGGAAGCTGCACAAAGCAATGAAAAGTACGATCCCGGCTTCAAAAGAGTTGTTGCCTGGGATATACCATTATTAGATGGGTATGAGTATGTTTTTGTAAAAAACGTAGCTGTACAGCAAGGTTCTCACCATTTCAAAGGCATTGACAACCCTACATTGATACAAGAAATAAAAGATTGGCAGGCAGAGGCAGTATTAGTAATAGGGTGGGCTTACAAAAGCCACTTATCATGCATGCGGTATTTTAAAGGTAGGTTACCCGTCATTTTCAGAGGAGATTCTACATTGCTCGACGAACAAACAGGTATCAAAACCTTACTACGTAGGCTTGCATTGCGGTTTGTTTACAGACACATAGATTATGCACTGTACGTAGGTGAAAATAACAGGCAATACTTCAAAGTACATGGGGTTGGCGATGATAAGCTTATATATGCGCCGCATGCAATAGATAATGATCGATTTGCAGATAACAAGTATAGGCAGGAAGCAGACAACTTGAGGAAGCAGTTGAATATTGCTGTTGGCGATTTTGTAATACTATTTGCAGGCAAGCTGGAGAAAAAAAAGAATCCTGCTTTTCTGTTAGAGCTGTCAAAAAGAATAACAAATGACAACGTAAGATTTGTTATTGCAGGCAATGGTGAACAGGAAGGATATTTAAGACAACAAACTGCAAACGATAAGCGTTTTGTTTTTCTCGGCTTCTGCAATCAACAAATGATGCCTGCAGTATATAATCTTGCAGATGTCTTTGTTTTACCTTCAACAGGGCCAAATGAAACTTGGGGATTGGCAGTTAATGAAGCGATGGCTTGCGCCAAGCCTGTAATCGCTACTGACAAAGTTGGTGGTGCCATAGATTTGATAAAAGACAATGGCATTATAATAGCCACTGACGGCTATGATGATGCAGTAAAGTATATTAATAAATTAAGAGAAGATACAGCGTATCTGCATGAGCAACAGGCAAAATCCGTTGATAATATCAAGCATTTTACTTTTAAGCATATTGTAGATAACATTACATCTTTAGTAGAAAGGATTAAGACAACCGACAGATAGAATAATGTATCAATATCAGCAATCAAAAAATACAGGATTAGGAACAACACAAAAAGGCACACTCCCCGTTATGTTGGGATTTTTGTGTTATGCGTTTTTATCTCAATATATTTGGTTGAGCATATTTTCGGGTATCATTTTCCTGATTATCATAAACCTATTATATAAACCATATATCCCGCCGGTTCTTATTTACTTATTTGGTGTTCACTGGTTACAAGTCTTTGCAACTGTTTTACATGCAGATTATAATGGAAGAACTTTGGAGGATGTCTTTAGCTCTATAACAGGACATGATGTTGATACACTGCTTATTGTTACTATGTTGCAGATAGGGGTCATGGTATTCTTCTTATCACGTGTACTGAAAATTAAGTATCAGCCAAACCTTGAGATGTTTCAGCGGGCTGCAAACCAGCTTAATGTAAAAAAGCTGCTGTATTTATTTGCTATAGCAACAATTATTTTCCCCACACTATTAGCAGTTACTCGCTCTAATTCATCACTTAATCAATTAGTACAAGCATTCGCGGTAATCCGAAAAGTATTATTGTTGATGATGATATTTATTGTCTTGTTAAGAAAAACCAATTACAACAATCTCATCATTACATTATTAGTGTTGGAATTCTTGCTGAGCTTCGTGTCCTACTTTTCCAACTTTAAAGAAGTAATATTATTAATACTCTTCGCATATCTTACTGTTAAGCCATACATACAATCAAAACAATTATTTAGGTTAGTGCCGCTTGGGTTATTGTCTGTTACATTTCTTATTTTTTGGTCGGGTGTCAAAGAGGGTTATAGGAGTTATCTGAACCAGGGGTCGCGCATGCAGGAAGTAAGTGTAAGTACATCTGACGCTCTAAATTATCTTGGCGATAAAGTAGCAGATTTTAGTATAGACTCTTTTAAGCATGGTACAGATAAGCTGATATATCGTATGCAGTACATGCAGCAGTATATCACTGTGCATGAAAGGGTCCCTACACTCATACCACATAAAAATGGTGAAAACCTTGTAAGTACTATACGCTTCTTGTTAATGCCCCGCTTTTTAGACCCCGGTAAGAGTATTCTCGACCCCTCATCAAAAACGTCTTATTATACCGGCAAAACTTTCGCTAATGCACAGCAAGGTACATCTATTTCAATGGGATACTTCTGCGATTTATATATAGACTTCGGATTGTGGTGGATGTTTATACCGCTATTAATTATTACTTATTTGATTGGAAAAGTATCTAATTATATCATCAACTCAGATAAGTATAACATTATATTCACCTATTCACTCTTTATAGGTACTATACTCAGCTTGGGAACTTTTGAGTCTGACATAATATTTTATATAGGCTCTGTCCGAAATTATGCAGTATTTATGTTGCTGGGTAATTTCTTCCTGTTCCCGTTCCTGAACAAGTACATCAAAGCCTGATGAAATTATTTATTACCTATGAATACTTTTTACCTGCTTACAAAGCAGGTGGCCCTGTACAGTCTTTGGCAAACTTAGCGGCAAACTATACCAATGCAACCATTTATATATACTGCAGGCATACAGATATGGATGGCTCAGTTCTCGCAAATGTAAAACACAATGAATGGGTACAGTATAACAGCCACACAAAAGTGTATTACAGTACAGGTAACGAAAAGCATACAGTGTACGATATACTAACAGCAGTCAATCCTGATGTTGTTTTTATCAATGGTATCTTTTCTCCACGCTTCAATATCAAGCCGTTGCTTTGGTCTGGCGATGCGCGAAAAGTAGTGTCCGCAAGGGGTATGTTACATGCAGGGGCTTTGTCACAAAAGCCTTTAAAGAAAAAAATATTCCTCAATGTATATAAATTGCTTGGCTTGCATAAGAAATGCGTATTTCATGCTACTACACAAGAGGAAAGAGAATACATATACCATACATTTGGTAAAGATGTTAAGGTGTATGTAGCTGCAAATTTTCCAAACATTGTGAATAAATTGCCAGTTGCCAATAAAGAACAAGGTTTGCTCAAACTATTGTCAGTAGCACTCATCAGCCCGATGAAGAATATTAAGCTGGTATTAGAAGCTCTTTCTCAATGCAAAGAAAATATCACTTACGACATATTCGGCCCAGTAAAAGATACTGCCTACTGGGATGAATGTAAATCAGTTATTGCAACATTGCCAACTAACATTACGGTAAACTATCACGGCGCAATACCACCGGAACAAGTACAGTTAATACTGGCTGATTGCCATTGTTTTATACTACCCAGCAAAAGCGAAAACTTTGGCCATGCTATCTACGAAGCATTGGCATCGGGCAAGCCTGTTATTACAAGCACTCATACACCGTGGAATGATTTGGCAGCTAGCAAAGCAGGTGTAAACGTAGATATAGATAATATAGCAACCATTGTAACAGCCATAGACGATATGGTGGCAATGGGTAACGATACATACACACAATACAGCGACGGCGCCGTCAGGTATGCTTCAAATAAAATCAACATAGCATCTATAAAGAAAGACTATGATGCGATGTTTTTAAACAGATAAACAACATAGAATAATGATAATTTTAGGTATCAATGCCTATCACGCAGACTCTAGCGCAGCTATACTGAAAGACGGAGAACTGATTGCCGCATCTGAAGAAGAAAGGTTTACAAGGGTAAAGCATTGGGCTGGCTTTCCTGAAAAAGCAATCCTGTTCTGCCTCAATGAATTAGGGATTACTATCAATGAGGTTGACCATATAGCCATAGGGAGAGACCCGAAAGCAAAGTTGGGAAAGAAGATGATGTACCTTCTGAAAAACCCGCAAGGCGGATTGAAGACGGTACTGAACAGATTGAGCAATACTAAAAAAGTAGCTTCGCTCGAACAGGAGCTTTCGCGTATTACTGGCGTAGATGCTACATTGATTAAGCCTAAGATTCATAATGTAGAACACCATCGCAGCCATCTTGCATCTGCATTTTTTGCCAGCCCTTATGATGAGGCAGCATTGCTATCTATTGATGGTTCGGGCGACTTCACCAGCACTATGATAGCTGTTGGTAAGGGTAATAAAATAGAAGTGCTCGACTCGGTAGATTTCCCCGTTTCTGTCGGTACGTTCTACACTGCCTTTACACAGTTTCTTGGTTTCCCGCATTACGGCGATGAATACAAAGTAATGGGGCTTGCACCCTATGGCGAACCGAAATACGTAGATAAGATAAGAGATGTAATCAGGTTTACTGAAGACGGACTGTTTACATGGAATCAAAAATATTTTAAGTCCGCAAAAGATGTAGTGGTTACTTATGGTGATGACCATATACCGTTTGTAGGTAGTTTGTTTACACCTTACTTCGAGCAACAATTTGGTAAAGCAAGAACTAAAGCCGATGAGCTGACGCAATATCATAAAGATATGGCAGCTTCTGTACAACGTTTTACAGAAGAGTTAATTTTCCATATCGTCAACCATTTGCAAAAGCGCACGGGTTTGAAGAACCTATGCATAGCGGGTGGTGTTGCACAGAACTCTGTTGCCAATGGTAAAATACTAGCGAATTCAGGTTTTGAAAATCTGTACATACCATCTGCAGGCCACGATGCCGGCATATCAATGGGTTCAGCATTTTATGTGTACAATCAGGTGCTGAGCCAACCTCGTGCAAAAGCAGTATACTCCGCATATACAGGTAGCAAATTCAGCAATGAAGAAATTGAAACATTCCTGAAAAGCCGCGATATAACCTACAAACGTTTGGATGATGCAGACTTATATAATTACGTATCGGATAGATTGGTGAATGCAGGTGTTGTAGGTTGGTTTCAGGGGCGTGCAGAGTTTGGTCCACGTGCACTAGGTGCTCGTTCTATTCTGGCAGACCCACGCCGCACAGATGCTAAAGACTTGCTCAATGCAAAAATTAAACGTCGTGAAAGTTTCCGTCCATTCGCTCCTTCTATATTAAAAGAATACGTGCCCGAATATTTTGAACGTACAGAAAATGTACCGTTCATGGAAAAAGTATTCCCTATAAAAAAAGAGAAGCATAGTGCGATACCCGCTGTTACCCACGTTGATGGTACTGGTCGTTTGCAAAGTGTTGATAAAACAGTATCACCACGATACTATAATCTGATAGATGCATTTCGCCAAAAAACCGGGGTGCCGATATTGCTAAATACATCTTTCAACGAAAACGAGCCCATCGTTAACACACCCGCCGAAGCACTTGATTGTTTCTTGCGTACAAAGATGGATATGCTGGTACTGGAAAACTGTGTTATAGAAAGATAGTGGCTAAGAAGCTTGTATTTGTAAACCAAACTGCGAACTACCTGTTTGCAGACATTATCAAAGCGTTTGCAGATAAAATGCCTGATGCAAACATAGAGGCATGGTATGGCAGTTTTGATTACGATATAAGTAAACTACCCGATAATGTCAGTTTACACAATGGACCTGTTTACGATCGCAGCAGTTTCACAAAACGTTTCAAATCTTGGTTGAAGTTTTATGTGTGGATGCGTAAGCGTGTAAAGCAATCTGGAGCAGATACTAAATTCTTCTTTGTATCAAATCCACCACTGTTCGTTTTTCTGCCACGTTTGCATAATAGAGAGTATGCTTGTTTGATATACGATTTGTATCCTGATGTGTTGGGTGGCTTTAAGAAAAATACCCTAACCAAGAGCATGGTGAATCGTTGGGCTAAACGAAATCGCACAGTATTGCCGGCAGCCCAAAAAATATTCACACTTGGTACAGGTTTAAAAACCGCCATCGAACAATACCTGCCAACATTAGCTAAAGATAAAGTACAGGTAGTGCCTATATGGAATAAAGAAGTAAATCAAGTGCCATCCAAAAGAGATTTTCGAAATGAATGGGGGTTAGAAGGCAAAAAAATAATCCTCTATTCAGGAAACATCGGTCTCACACACCCCTTGGAGTATATTGTTGACATTGCAAAAGCTTTGCAACAATATTCAGATTGGGCTATAGTAGTAGTAGGTAACGATAACAAAAAAGTGAAACTCAAGGACCTTGCAACAGGACTGGCTAATATACAGTTTCACCCACCTGTACCATTTGAAGATTTATCACAACTATTGTCTATTGCTACATGGGGTTATGTAACGCTCGATACGAGTGCTACTAACAACTCTGTTCCAAGCAAAACATACAATTTGCTGGCGGCGGGCATACCATTACTCGCTATGGTCAATAGCGCTTCCGAAATAGCTTCTTTAATAGATGCATATAAAGTAGGTTTGTATTTTAAAGAGAACGAAGTAAACACGGTGGTTGAAAAACTACTGTCGGTAGATGAAAGACAATACCTTAATTTAAAACAAAACGCATTAGCCTGTGCGGCCAATTTCACACCGCAGTTGGCAAATAATTTTGTAGATAGTTTACAGTGGCATGTATAAGCAGCTGATAAAACCATTCTTAGATAAACTGATTGCGCTGACAGGCTTTATTGTCCTGTCTCCATTGTTTGTATTAGCTACTATACTGTTGTTTTTTGCTAATCATGGCAAGCCGTTTTTTTTTCAGCCACGCCCCGGCAAGGGTGGCAGAATATTCCGCATCATCAAGTTTAAAACCATGAACGATGCCAAAGACGAAAACGGGCAGTTGCTTTCTGATGCAAAACGCCTTACAGTTGTTGGCAGTATAGTTCGCAAGACATCTATTGACGAAATACCACAACTACTGAATGTGCTGATAGGCGACATGAGCCTGATAGGTCCACGCCCTTTACTGGCAGAGTATCTGCCACTTTATAACGAACGCCAACGCCGTAGGCACGAAGTGAAACCCGGTATTACAGGTTGGGCACAGGTAAACGGTCGCAATTCCATATCTTGGGAAGAGAAATTTGAACTGGACGTGTATTACGTTGATAATATATCCTTGTTGCTCGATGTTAAGATTTTGTTGATGACGGTGGTCAACGTATTTCGTGGCAAAGGCATCAGTCAGGAAGGTGCAGCAACAATGGAAAAATTTAAAGGTACACCAAAGCAGGTAGCATGATATTATTTGGCGCAAGCGGGCATGGTAAAGTAATTATAGACATACTGGAGTTAAACGGTGTGGACGATATAGTGATATGGGATGATAATTCCGTAATACCGGTATGGGGCTACGCAACAAAGAAGCCCGATATAGCTCAATTGTCAGATGAGCCGATTATCATTTCCATAGGCAGTAACGACAGCAGAAAAAAAGTTATTGAACGATTGCCTGGAGAAGCAAACTATATTGTTGCTATTCATCCGCAGGCAATATTGGCAAGAACGGTGAATGTAGATAACGGCACAGTTATTATGGCTGGTGTGGTTATCAACCCCGATACTAATATCGGTAAGCATTGTATCATCAATACCAATGCTTCTGTCGACCATGATTGCACTATTGGCGATTATGTACATATTTCACCTAATGTAGCTCTATGCGGTAATGTAACAGTTGGCGAGGGTACACATATAGGTGCCGGTAGTGTAGTGATACCCGGTAAGAAAATTGGCAAATGGTGTGTGATAGGTGCCGGTACAGTAGTGATTGATGATGTGCCCGATTATGCAACTGTGGTTGGCAACCCCGGCAGAGTAATAAAAATTTCAAAGAAAGATTAGCGATACATGAATCCGAAAATCTGGCTTTCATCGCCACACATGGGCGGTACAGAACTCAACTATATCCATGAAGCGTTTGATACCAATTGGGTAGCACCACTGGGCCCGAACGTTGATAATTTTGAAAAAAGCATCTCGTTCTTTTTGCAGGAAGATGTACACGTAGCGGCATTAAGTTCCGGTACTGCTGCATTGCACCTTGCTCTGATACTGGCATGTGTAGAAGCAGGTGATGAAGTAATATGCCAAAGCATGACATTTTCGGCAAGTGCTAACCCAATTGTATACCTTGGTGCGAAGCCGGTGTTTGTAGATAGCGAACCCGATACATGGAATATGTCGCCTGCATTGTTAGAACAAGCTATACAAGACAGGATAGCAAAAGGTAAAACACCTAAAGCCATCATCCCCGTACACCTTTATGGTATGCCAGCTAAGATGGACGAGATACAAGCCATTGCAGATAAGTATAGCATCATCGTAATAGAAGACGCAGCTGAAGCATTGGGCTCTCACATCAATGGTAAAATGTGTGGTACGTATGGCTTAATGAGCGCTTTGTCTTTCAATGGTAATAAAATCATTACTACATCGGGTGGTGGGGCATTGGTGGCGCATAGTAAAGACCTTGCTCAAAAAGCGACATTCCTTGCTACGCAAGCAAGAGACGCTGCACCGCATTACGAACATTCGCACATCGGTTACAACTACCGTATGAGCAATATTTGTGCAGGTATAGGCTGCGGACAAATGGAAGTATTAGCGAAACGTATTGAGCAACGCCGTGCGATATATACACGCTACTACAACAAACTAAAAGACTTACAGGGCATATCTTTTGTAGATGAACCCACTGGTTGTTTCAGCAATCGTTGGTTGACGACAATATTGGTAGATGCTGAAAAAACTAATGGCATATCGCGAGACACAATCAGGTTGGCGCTGAATGAAGATAATATTGAATCGCGCCCTTTATGGAAACCTATGCACCTGCAACCCATTTTTACATCAGCATCTTTCTACGGTGATGGTACGTCTGAGCGTCTTTTTCGAGATGGTCTATGCCTGCCCTCAGGCTCAAACCTTACCGATGCCGATTTCGAACGCATATTCGCTGTGTTAGATAAAGTATTCAGTTAATTATATTACAACACATAAAAAAGTCCCGTTCATTTGAACGGGACTTTTTCGTTTATGTAGTTGTTAATCAATTATGCTTGTGTGTCAACAGGCTTTTTCATGATGGCATATACTTCTATTGCAAAACCAATCAATATCAGCAACGGTGCTATGGTGATGCGTGTTGTGCTATACACCTCGTCGTAGTTAAACTTGTTGGGGTCGGCACTTTTGCCGCCACTCATCAGCAAGAAACCGATGAGTATTACCACTACACCGCCAATCATCCACATATAGTTGCTTTTGTCAAACAGGAAGGTTTGGTTGCCTTTAGGTGTCAAATCTTTTGTGCTTTTTGTTGTAGCCATAGTTTACAATATTAGAAAACAATTTTAATAAAGGTCGTCAACGTGCATTTTTAAGTATTTCACTACAGAACGGTGCGTACTGAGTAGCGATATTAATATACCCACCACCAACATGCCTATTACAAGTACTGCCAGCAGCCCCGGTTCGCGTAGCGCGCGCACAGGTGGAAACCAGCTTTCGGCAAATGATATTACTATCCACAAACCTATGACAGAAATCACACCGCTTATCAAGCCGTTGAGTATCGCGCGTTTGTCAAACGGACGAGATATGAAGTAGCGTGTAGCGCCTACCATCTGCATAGTCTTTATCAGGAAGCGGTTGCTGAACATGGCCAACCTCACAGTATTATCTATCAGTATCACCACCACAATAAAAAGCAATAGCGATATTGCACCCAGTATCAACCCTATCTTACGGAAGTTGCTGTTGATATTATCTACCACTGTGTTGGGGTATGCCACATCGCGTACCACATTGCTCTGCATGGCAAACTGCTTTATCTTATCAAGGCTGTCCTTGTTCACATATTCCGAATGCAGGTTTAGCGTGATAGATGCATACAGCGGGTTAAAGTCCAGCAATTCAGAAAACTCTTCGCCACCTTCTTCAAAAAATTTCTTCGCCGCTTCTTCTTTTGTTATTACCCCTGTCTTACGGGTGAAAGGTTGGTTATCTAATATCGCCCGTAGTTTTTGTATGTTTTCCTCGCGGGTATTATCATGCAGTATCACCTCCACCTGTATGTCTTCTTTAAAGACACGGCTCAAGGCGCGTCCGTTTATCATCAGCCAGCCAAGGTTGCCCAAGAGGAACAACACCAGCGAGATACCGATGATGGCATATATATAAGATGGTTTAGCTTTCTTTCCGGTTGACATTCATTTTTCTTATCGCTCAAAAATAGAAAAATAAGGCAGAAAACAGGGGTACGTCTTGCTTTTTGCACCGTATTTAACAATTTCATTTATGTATCTCCGTTATATACCCAACCAACATTTGTCTATTTTAGCCAACGAATCAATCAACACATGCAGGATTTAACCCATTTCTTTGCCAACAGGCATTTCATCGAAACAAAACCAACCGGCACATACCAGTCAATGCAGCTGGGTGCCAACATACAATTTGCCACTCAGGACAATTTTGATTGGGATGACGCGGAGATAGTAATAGTAGGCTGTGGCGAGCAGCGTGGCGAAAACGAAGAAGCTTCTTACAGCAATGCCCCCGATGCCATCAGGGAAGAATTATACAAAATGTATTCCTGGCATCCGGCTGTAAAAATTACGGATGCGGGCAATATACTGGAAGGTGCAAGCGTGGGCGATACACGCGCGGCTTTGCGTACTGTATTGTACGAACTGCAACAGGCTGGCAAAACAGTCATAGTACTCGGCGGCTCTCACGACCTGACACTGCAACAATACGAGGCATTTAAAAAATCTGAAAAGATGATAAATGCAACGGTAGCAGATATGTTGATAGACCTTGACGAAAGCGAATCCGTTACATCCGCTAGTTTTTTAATGGATATGCTGACGGGGCAACCCAATTTTGTATCACACTATAGTCACATCGGTTTTCAGAGCTACTACGCGCATCCGCGTATGCTCGAAACATTGGATAAACTCCGTTTCGACTTTTACCGCCTCGGCAAAGTGCGAGAACATTTTGAAGATGTAGAGCCTGTATTGCGCAATAGCAATCTGTTCAGTTTCGATATGTCTGCTATCAGATACAGCGATGCGCCTGTTAATATCAATGGTTCACCTAACGGCTTTACGGGCGACGAGGCTTGCATCCTTACCCGCTATGCAGGTATGGGTACTAACCTCAGTTCATTTGGCATCTATGGTTACGAGCCAAAGAACGATGTACACAATATGACGGCCAAACTCATATCGCAAATGATATGGTATTTTATTGATGGCTATTTAGTACGCAAAGCAGAAGCTAATCTTACAGACCACGACGAGTTTATATCTTTCCACGTAGCATTTACCGAAAACGAAACGGTATTTCTGAAAAGCAAGCGTACCAACCGTTGGTGGATGAAGTTGCCTAATGGCAGCTATGTACCCTGCTCATACAACGATTACATTGCTGCCAGCAACGATGAGATACCCGAACGCTGGCTTCGTGAGCAGGAACGCCTTATCTGATAGTATTTGCTACAAATAACGTAATTTTGCATAGTGAACCATCCGCACAGCGGGTGGTTTTTGTTTCCGCATGATTGAGAATAAGAACATTATTAAGAACGAAGAGAAGGCTGTGTTGGTAGGTTTGGTGCACAAAACCCAGACCGAAGCACAGACAGTAGAGTATTTGGCAGAGTTGGCCTTCCTTGCCGAAACGGCTGGCGCGCAAACGGTGAAATCGTTTATGCAAAAACTACCACACCCCGATAGCAAAACCTTTGTGGGCAAAGGCAAGCTGGAAGAGATACGTGAGTATGTAAAAGCAAAGGGTGTAAACCTCGTGATATTCGATGATGAATTGACAGGCTCTCAAATAGGTAATATCACCGATGCCATTGGCGTAAAAGTGATAGACCGTAGTGACTTGATACTGGATATTTTTGCCCGCCGTGCTAAAACGGCACAGGCAAAAGTACAGGTAGAACTGGCACAGTATCAGTACATACTACCCCGCCTGCGTGGTATGTGGAAGCACTTGGAGCGGCAAGGTGGTGGTATCGGTTCGCGTGGCCCGGGCGAAACAGAAATAGAAACCGACCGTCGTATCGTTAAAGATAAAATCGCACTGCTACGCCGCCGATTGGGCGAGATTGACAAGCAAGCTGCCACACAAAGGCAAGAGCGTGGTGTGTATATACGTGTAGCATTGGTGGGTTATACCAACGTTGGTAAGAGTACGTTGATGACACTGCTCACTAAGTCGGAAGTATTCGCGGAAAATAAACTATTCGCTACACTCGATACCACTACCCGAAAAGTGGTGTACGAGCAAACACCTTTCTTGCTCAGCGATACGGTGGGCTTCATCCGCAAGCTGCCGCACCACTTGGTAGAAAGTTTTAAAAGTACATTGGACGAAGTACGTGAAGCGGATTGCCTGCTGCATGTGGTAGATATATCGCACCCTGCATACGAAGACCAGATGGGTGTAGTAAATAAAACCCTGCAAGACATTGGCGCTTTCGATAAGCCAATCGTTACCATCTTCAATAAAATGGACCTGTACGAAGAGCGCGTATTTGACGAATGGTTGGACAGTGAAGTGAAAGAAGACCTGCTACGCCAGCTAAAAGCCCGTTGGGAGCATGAAACATCGGGCAGGTGCGTATTCATCTCCGCCACCGAACGCCGCAATATAGACGCGCTCCGCCAAACCATACTCGACAAGGTAAAAGAGCTCTACGCAATCCGCTATCCTTATCTTACGCAGTTTTATTGATTGATATAAAAGTTGTAAATTTGCTATTATAATATTTCACAGAAATATTGATTGCTCTTTGACATACCTTATTCCCTAAACACTGTTAACTATATATATAATTTTAGTTAAGCTATTGTGTGCTCTATTAGTTGATAGTTAATATTGTTGCTTTTTGTTGCCAAAAGCAGGAAATATGAAAAACTGCAACAAATTGCAACATTTTCCCGCGTAACGCTTATCTGTCAATACTTTACACAGATGATACAGACATAACAAACAGAGAAACTGCAACAAATCGCAACATTTTGCAACAAAATTGCAATAAACAGTACTCTTGCATTAAAAAATATATATCACAAAACTGCTATTCCATCTGGCAAAAAAATGTTTTAATTTTCTGCATAACGATATTGTAAGCTTATACCAAAACACGACGGTATGAAACAAACATCGAGAGAGTTATTAGTTACTACCAAAGCAGCACAAAACTGGCAAGAGCAGGATTTTGAGCTGCGTGTAGAAGAATTAATAGCTGTTGTCAACAAAGTAGATACAGATGAGCAGGTAGAGCATGCATCGGAACTGATGGATGTGTATCGGTCTCAAAAAAAGCAGAAAAAGACTAAAAGAAAAAAGGCAGACCTTGCCGATCGCCCTTTTGAATTTCTTGTTTTCCGCAACTGATTATCAGTCTATCGCTCTGTTCAGGAAATCTATCATCGGTTTCATTTCAGCAAACGTTTTTATCATCTTGGTTACGGCTGTTTTTGAAGTATAGTCTGCATCATCAACAGGTGCGGTTACAATTACACTTTTCATTTTCAGGAATTCAATAGCGGGGTTATCTGCAGTATAGCCTTGAGGTAAGGTCTTCAGCTTTTCACCTTCCCATTTTTTGAACAGCTTTTTGAAAGACGCTTTGCCTGTGATAGTTTTAAACTCGTCAAAGTTGTAATCAAGCTCTTGCCTAACTTTTTTTAGTATTGGTGCTTCGGGCATCCATAGCCCGCCAGCCAGGAAAGACTTGCCACCAGGCTGCAAATGCATATAGTACCCTGCATCGGAGCCCTTTTTACCTCCACGGCTGAAGTAAGCGCCGAAGTTGGCTTTGTAAGGGGTCTTATCTTTTGCAAAACGTACATCTCTGAAGATGCGGAAAATGGCATCTTTGGCTTTATGCTCCGCCATTCGAGGTTCCAATTTAGTAAGCTCTGCATGAATAGCAGTTACAAAAACTTCATAGTCTGCTTTGGCAGCTTCGTACAGTTTACGATTCTTGTCAAACCATTCTTTATTATTGTTCTTTTCCAGCTTTTTCAGGAAGTCGAGCGTTGACTGTTGTAACATACCAGTTGTTAAGATTTATTGAAATGATGCTAACAGATACGAATATAAATGATATTGCCTTTAGCTTTGGCAATCGGTAAGTAAACAACCTGATTTTTAACCGTTAAGCGCGAGGTTTTAACTACCTTTGAGCAACCAAGAAAATACATATAATATTAATAAATGACGCGTTTAGCCATATTAGGGTCAACAGGATCAATAGGTACACAAGCTTTGGATGTAGTGGCTTCGCACCCAGATTTGTTTGAAGTAGAAATACTGACGGCACATAGCAACAGTGCATTGTTGATAGAACAGGCAAGAAAGTTTAACCCCAATGCTGTTGTAGTAACACATGAGGATAGTTACGAGGCAGTGAAATACGCATTGTCGAACTTGCCGATAAAAGTTTTTTGTGGTGCAGATGCACTGAATGATGTTGTACAGTGGGATACGGTAGATACCGTACTGACTGCGATCGTTGGTTTTGCTGGCTTATCATCTACTATGGCTGCGGTAAATGCCGGTAAGACAATAGCATTGGCCAATAAAGAAACGCTGGTAGTAGCAGGCGACATAGTAATGAAGGCCGCTGCTGAAAAGGGTGCCCGCATTATACCTGTTGACAGCGAACATTCTGCCATCTTTCAATGTCTGGTAGGCGAAGACTGGCGCAAGATTGAGAAGGTAATACTCACTGCATCGGGTGGACCGTTTTTGGGTAAGAAAACTAACTACCTCCTGAATGTGAAAGCCAGCCACGCACTGCAACACCCTAACTGGACAATGGGGGCTAAAATAACCATAGACAGTGCTACTCTGATGAACAAGGGGCTTGAGATGATAGAAGCAAAATGGCTCTTTGGTTTGAAGAATGAACAGATAGAAGTGATAGTGCATCCGCAATCAATTATTCACTCATTAGTGCAGTTTACAGATGGTTCTATCAAAGCGCAGCTTGGTTTGCCTGATATGAAGCTGCCTATACAATATGCACTCGGCTTCCCGCAACGTATTCAGAGCGACTTCAAGCGTTTCGATTTTAAGGACTATGCCAAATTCACTTTTGAGCAGCCTGACCTCAAAACATTCCGCAACCTGGCACTGGCTACCGATGCTATGTACAAAGGTGGTAATGCGCCATGTGTGATGAATGCAGCTAACGAGATAGTGGTACAATCGTTCCTGAACAACAGGGTGAGCTTTATAGAAATGAGCGACATCATAGAGAATGTAATGGGTAAAGTAGCGTTTACAGACAACGCATCGCTAGATGATTACCGCAAGTCTGACAAAGAAGCAAGGGCTTATGCTTCTGAATTAGTAAAACATAGCCAACTATCACACTAAATATTATTTTTGACATCATGTTATTGAACTCAATGCTTTTAATGTCGGGTGGAGTCGTGCAGGCACTACAATTGCTCGCTGCTTTATCCCTGCTGATATTACTCCACGAATTTGGTCACTATTTCTTCGCGCGTCTGTTCAAGACACGTGTAGAGAAGTTCTATCTGTTTTTTGATTTCCTTTTCCCGTTTCCCGGTTTGCTCAATTTTTCGCTATTTAAAAAGAAGAAAGGCGATACGGAATACGGGCTCGGCTGGTTTCCATTAGGCGGCTATGTAAAGATTGCAGGTATGGTGGACGAGAGCATGGACAAGGAAGCCATGAAGCAACCACCGCAACCCTGGGAGTACCGTTCTAAAAAGCCATGGCAACGTTTGTTCATCATGCTGGGTGGTATTATTATGAATGTGTTGGTAGCCATCTTTATATATGCACTGATATTTGGCATATGGGGTGAGGAATATCTGCCAACACAGAATGCGAAGTACGGTATAGCGGTAGATAGTGTAGGTGAAAGCATTGGCTTGCATAATGGTGATGTGATAGTAGGTGTAGATGGCAAGAAAGTAGACAGGTTTAATATGATAGTACCTGAAATGATATTCAACGAAGCGAAAGTGCTGAACATTCAACGCAATGGCGCAGGGATGGATATTGCTATACCACAGGGTACCGTTCGTAAAATCATTAAAGCGCAACGCAATTCATTTATACAACCCCGCACTCCATTAGTGGTAGAGCAAGTGTCTGATAAAAGTGCTGCATCTGCAATGGGTTTGAAAGCAGGCGATAGTGTGATAGCGGTGAATAATCAACCCATCATGTACTATGACGAGTTTGAAAAAATCAAGCGTGCATCAGCTAATATGCCAATCGCACTTACGGTGGTACGTGATGGTGCAACAGTTGTATTAAACGGGAAGGTTCCGAAAACAAAATTACTGGGTTTTGCACCTAAGACTTACTTTACATTCTTTACTTTGGCTAAAACAACATACAATCCAATAGCCGCTATAGGTAAGGGTTTTACACATACATTCGGAGAAATAGGTAACTACTGGCGACAACTGAAATTGATATTTACGTCCAAAGAAATAAAAGCTTCAGAAAGCGTGGGTGGTATTGTAAGCTTTGGTAAAATGTTTCCTTCAGAGTTTGATTGGCAAAGCTTCCTGAGGCTCACCGCTTTTGTGTCTATCATATTAGCCGTGATGAATCTGCTCCCTGTACCAGGTCTGGATGGCGGCTATGTCATCTTCCTGCTATATGAAATGATAACGGGCAGGCAGGTAAAAGAAAAAGTAATGGAAGTAGCCACCACGGTAGGTTTAATACTGTTGCTTGCATTAATGGTTTACGCTAATGGCTTAGATATATTCAGGCTGTTTTCTAAATAAGTAAGCATACTAATGATAAAAGAAAAACGGGGCGATTGCCCCGTTTTTTAATTCATTGATAGTTGTGCCGCTTCTTTCTTCATGGCTTGCTCCCAACGCCATGCTGTGTCCATCATTTCGTCGAGCGAGAATCGGATATCCCAGTCGAGCAGGGCGCGAGCTTTGGCATTGTTAGCATATACTTCTACTACATCGCCAGCGCGGCGAGGGCCCAGTTTATAATTCAGCTTTTCACCTGATACTTTTTCAAAAGCATTGATGAGTTCCAGTACCGTAACACCATTGCCGGAACCGAGGTTGAACACATCGCAATTGCTGCTGTTGTTACCATCCAGTGTGTATTGCAGTGCTTTGGTGTGCGCATTGGCTATGTCCATTACGTGTATATAGTCTCGCACGCAAGAGCCATCGCGGGTGGGGTAGTCCGTTCCAAACACCTGCATTTCATTACGTTTGCCGATGGCTGTTTGTGTTATAACAGGTACTAAGTTTTCGGGCTTTTCCTGCAATTCGCCGATGTGTACGGTAGGATGTGCGCCAACGGGGTTGAAGTAGCGCAAGAGCGTAACATTGAAGTCAGGGTTTTGCTTCGCCAAATCACGACATATAGCCTCGCCTATCTGTTTAGTACGTGCGTATGGTGATTCAGGCTCTACTAATGGTGCAGTTTCTTCAACAGGCAATTTTTGGGTATTACCATATACAGAGCATGAAGAAGAAAATACAAAATGGTTGACTTTATATGTTTGTGCACATTGCAAAATGTTCACCAACGAGTCGAGGTTATTGCGATAATACTTCAGAGGTGCTTCAACTGATTCGGGTACAGACTTGAAAGCTGCAAAGTGTATAATGCCTACAATGTCTGGGTTTTCTATAAAAATAGTTTCGGTGTCGTCTGCATCACAAAGATTTACCTTATAATTTTTTACAGGCTTTCCTACAATGCGTTCTATACCTTGCAGCATACGTAAAGACCCGCAAGATAAATCGTCAACCGAAATGACTTCAAAGCCGTTTGCTATCAGGTCTGTAATCGTATGTCCGCCTATGTATCCGCAGCCGCCTGTTACCAGTATTTTATTCATTCAATTTGGGGGGATTAATCCTACTGCAAATATACCGTATTATTTAACCTGCTGCATTTCCACCAACTTTTTATAGACGCCGTTTTTGGTTATCAAATCGTTGTGTGTACCCCTTTCAGCAATCGTACCCTTTTCCAACACGATGATTTCATCAGCGTGTTGCACGGTAGATAGCCTGTGTGCTATTACGATACAAGTGCGGTTTTTCATGAGTGTATTGATGGCGTCCTGCACTATACGCTCACTTTCGGTATCCAGCGATGATGTGGCTTCGTCCAATATCAGGATGGGTGGGTTTTTCAACACTGCACGGGCAATAGTTACACGTTGGCGTTCTCCTCCACTTAGTTTTGTACCTCTATCACCAACAGACGTATTGTAGCCTTCCGGTTTGCCTGCAATGAAGTTGTGGGCATGAGCTATGCGGGCAGCTTCTTCTACTTGTTCCTGTGTGGCACCGTCCGTACCCAGTGTGATGTTGTTAAAGATTGTATCGTTGAAGAGGATGGGTTCCTGGCTTACAATACCCATCTGCTTGCGTAAGTCGTAAAGCTTACAATCTTTTACATTAATACCGTCTATCAGTATCTCGCCACTGGTAACATCATGAAAGCGGGGAATTAAATCGACCAGAGTTGATTTCCCTGCTCCAGATGCGCCAACCAAAGCAACTGTTTTACCTTTTTGAATGGTGATGTTCAGGTCATTCAAAATTTTCTTATCACCATAGGCAAAATGCACATCGCGCAATTCGATAGTGTGATTGAAAGCAGGTAGTGCAACGGCATCTTGTTTTTCTGTAATGTTGTTGTCTGCTTTCAACAATGCTTCAATACGCTCTAAGCCTGCTGCTCCTTTTTGTAAATTATAAATAGCAGTAGATAGATTCTTCAGCGGGTTGATGATTTGATAGAACAAGCCAATGAACACTACAAACAAAGGACCGGTAAGGGAGGTGTCGCCCGAAAATATGAGCCTGCCACCGTACCATAGTATTACGCACACTACAGAAATTCCAAGTGTTTCAGACAATGGAGATGCCAGTTCTTTGCGTGATGCTATTTTGTTGCGTACAGCATACCAAAGGTCGTTCAGCTGTGTAAACCTTGCCTGTTGATGCTTTTCTGCATTGAATGATTTTACAACACGCATACCCACCAGTGTTTCATCTATTACACCCAGCATGTGGCCTAATTGTTCCTGTGCAAGGTTAGATGGCTTTTTTAGTGATTTGCCGACACGCCCAATTAATATACCTGCAACAGGTAAAAACAAAATGAGAAATAATGTGAGTTGCGGGCTTATAATAACCATTGAGGTGAGGACGAAGATGATGGTCAACGGTTCACGGATAAAAGTTTCCAGTACATTCATGATAGAGACTTCAATCTCATTCAGGTCATTGGTCATGCGCGATATGAGGTCTGATTTTCTTTCCTCCGTAAAAAAACCAATAGGCAGGGATAGTATTTTATTGAATAAAGCATTTCGCAGCCTTCGGAGAACATCGTACCTGATGGGGTTGAGGATGCCGAAAGAAAAATAGATGCACATGTTCTTCAGTAATGTGAATACTATGACGATAATTACTGAATACGTAAGCGCGGTGAGCCTGTCATGCTCCAAAATAAAATTGTTAACTGTCGCGGTAAGTTCTGCCGCTACACCCTTGCCAACTGAAAGGTTTGTTTGTCCGCCAACAAATAATGTTTGCAGCACAGGCCCCAGCATTGTAAATGAAAACAACGAAAACAACACAGCCAATAAGCTGGTAAAAAAATACAACACTATCTTGCCTTTGTAGTCTTGCAGATAGTGCAGTATCAGAGAGATTTTTTTCATCTTGTTTTATTCTATGGTATATGATACCGTGCCGTCTTTTTCGTCTTTCAGTGTGATGCCCGCCTCTGCCAGTTTATTGCGTATCTGGTCGGATGTTGCAAAGTCTTTGCGGGTACGTGCATCTTTACGTATTTCTATCAATAACGATAATACCTGATCTATCTTATTGCTTTGCTGCGCCTGCAATGGTTGCAAGCCCAATATATCTTCCAGATAGGTTTTATACGTTGTGTTTAATAACGCGAAAGTACCTGCGCTTAGTGCATTAATGGCTACCTGTCCGCCTTTCATGCCGTTGATAACGGGTGCGAGTTCAAACAGGTTGGCTATTACTTTGGCAGTATTCAGGTCATCATTCATAAAGTCGGCACACTGGTTGCACCAAGTTGCTACTTGTGCGTCCAAAGCATTATCAGCAGCTTTTTCGTTGCCGGCATGTGTCAGCTTCTTCAATACTTCATAGGCTTCCCACAGGCGGCGGATTGCTTTTTCAGAACCTTGCAGTGCCTCGTTCGAAAAATCGAGTGTGCTGCGATAGTGTGTTTGCAGTATGTAGAAGCGCACTACCATAGGGTGGTAGGGTTGCTCCAGTATCGGGTGGTTTCCGCTGAATAATTCAGTCAGTTTGATGACATTGTTATATGATTTACCCATCTTTTTACCATTGATGGTAATCATATTATTATGCATCCAGTAGCGTACCGGCGGGTGGCCATGCGCTATAGTTGATTGTGCTATTTCACTTTCATGGTGCGGGAATTGCAAATCCATACCACCGCCGTGAATATCAAATGTTTCGCCGAGGTATTTGCGGCTCATGGCAGAACATTCAATATGCCATCCCGGGAAGCCCTCGCCCCATGGGCTGTTCCAGCGCATGATGTGTTCAGGCGGTGCGCTTTTCCACAAGGCAAAGTCGGTTTTATTGCGCTTTTCATCTTGTCCTTCCAGTTCACGTGTCGTTTCCAGCAAGTCTTCCAATACACGGCCGGAGAGTTTTCCGTAAGGGTATTTTTCAGCATATTTTTTTACATCAAAATATACAGAGCCATTCACTTCGTAGGCATAACCTTCGCGGATGATTTTCTGTATCATATATATCTGCTCGATGATGTGCCCTGTAGCGGTAGGTTCTATACTTGGTTCCAAACAGTTGAACAAACGCATACCCCAATGAAACAGGTTGGTGTATTTATGCACCAGTTCCATCGGTTCCAGCTTTTCCAACTGTGCCTTGCCTGCTATTTTATCTTCCGCGTCGCGGCCTTCTTCTTCAAAGTGCCCTGCATCGGTTATGTTGCGTACATAGCGGACTTTGTAGCCGAGGTGTTGCAGATAGCGGTATACCACATCGAATGTGATGTAGGGGCGGGCATGGCCCAAGTGGCTTTCGCCCGAAACTGTAGGACCGCAAACATACAGGCCTACATGGCCGGGTGTTATCGGTTCAAATTTTTCTTTATCGCGGATGTATGAATTATATATATGAAACTCGGACATATTGTAAAATAAGCGCAAAAATAAGGCTTTAGTTGCCAGCCTTGGGTATTATTTCAAAATTGGCTATTACAGGCCTGTGGTCTGATAGTTCGGTATGCGGACATTCCATGCCTGTAATCTTCAGCACGGTGGGGTCGTAAAAGATATGGTCTATACGCAAGGTGGGCAGTATCTGGCTGTATGTACGCCCGAATATGCGTCCCTTATCTTCAAAAGCATCATTCAGGTTGCCACGTAGCTTGGTATAAGTGTATGAGCCGGGCAGGTCGTTGAAATCGCCGCAAACAAAAACGGGGTATGGGCTGCTGGCTATAATGGCTGCGGCTTTGTCTGTTTCTTCTGCACGCTTGGCAAATGCATAGTTAAACTTCCATACAAATGTGCGTGTAAGGCCAAGGCTATTGGCGAGCGCAGAGCTGTTTTTCTTTACATATTCTATGTAAGCTTTTTCATCATCGCTGAGGCCAAAGGTGCTGAGGTGTACAAAAAACATACGCATGGTATCGCCCTGCGGTAGTGCTACATCGCCTTGCAGCAGAAAGGTGTATTCTGCCAGTTGATGCGCTACATAATTGTGCAGTGTATAGCGAGAGAATGCTGCCGTACCGAGATAGATGGTTGTACCCAGTGTATTGTCATAATGAAAACGGTAGTCTGTGTACTTGCCATTATCCATTATTTTGCGGGCATAGGGTTTCATGGAGTCTGTTTTAGGTACAGAGTATTCGGGGAGGCACATAATGTCCGCATCTTTCAACTCCAGGTAGTTGAGTATTTCTTTCTCAAAAGCTTTGTCGCGCGGTACTTTGAAGATGCCCATACCGTGTACGTTCCATGTCATAATGCGGATACGCTCAGGTGTTTTGCCCATATCGTTATCGCCAAAGTTGAAACCGAAAATGATGATAATGGTTTTGTAAGCAGCCGCTAAAGCTACTAACGATAGCAGCGAACGTATTTTTTTACTGGTAAACAACCATAAGAAAACAAAAACAGCGTTGGCTAAAATGGCAAAAGGTGTAGTAAGTGTAAACAACGCCAGGTGTTTTACCTGCAAAGGGCTACTGGTAGCTGCCAGTACACACAAAGCCAGCCAACCGATGCTGCCTATGTTGAGGAGCAGTAGTGTGTAGCTAAGCAGCCTGCGAAATAATCCCGGTTGTTTGTCTTTCAATTGCGGGCAAATTATGGGTTGTTGTCATTACTTGCTTTCGTCAGTATGTCTTTCTCTTCCTGCGATAGCGAGTTGTAGCCTTTCTGGTTTATTTTATCCAGTATATCGTCTATTCTTTTCTGATTGTTTTGTCTGAGCTGATAATTGCTTAATGCCTCGTTTCTTTTACGGCTGTTCTTTTCCCGAATTTTATCGGTATCGGGTTCTGTAAGGCTGCTCATACGGTCGAATAGATTGTACACCCACATACCCGGCTGCTTACCGTTTTTCAGCAGTATCATGTATGTAAAGCCTGTCAGTGCACCGCCTGCTATCATGAACAAAGACGGTGTATGCATGTTGATGTTAACCAGCATCAAAGCATAGAATATGATGGCAAGCACAACAATTGGAATACTGAATGTGGGTGCAAGGTAGAAACGATAATTGGGGGATAGTGTAAGAGTGGCAGTAGCAATACCGACTACACCCGCGTGCGCGCCAATCATATAGCCTGTTGTATTGACACCTGTAAGTAACTGGCTGCCCTCGTAAAACAAGCCGCCGATAATGAGACTGTATACGAATAATGGTATCAATTGTTTGTAGCCAACCAACGTTTGCATTACCGCACCAAAACCATACAACCACACCATATTGGTAAACAACACCCAGAAACCGTCGTGTGTCCATCCGTAGGTGAAAACAGTCCAGAACTTCGCACCAAAATTATCCATGTTGGGTAGTGCAACATAGGGAGTAAAGTTTGTTGTAAAATAGTTTTCGCTCAAACCAACAACTAACAATATGACACGTATGAGGTGATACGTTATGAAGCCTGTTGCAGATGCAACAATAATCTGCAATACGGCGTTCTGGCTATAGCCGGGGATGGAAGATAACGGAGAGCGTTTGCGGCTTGTGTTCATGTTAATAGAAATGTTTTCTGTTTTGTTTGTTCCATATCTTCAGCAATATAAAACCTACCAGCATACCGCCAAGGTGTGCGAAGTGAGCAACATTATCACCTGCGGAGTTTTGGATACCGGCAAATAATTCAAAAGCAGCGTAAGCAGCTACAACATATTTTGCCTTGATGGGTACAAGAAAGTAGAGATATAACAATGTATTGGGGAACAGATAGCCAAATGCAAACAAAATACCGAACACCGCGCCGGACGCACCAACGGTTGCCTCGTCATATATGCCAGGAAAGTATTGACCTGTTGGTTTGTAGGTAGTGCCGTGCAGATATTGATTGATGGCTGAGATAGATTCATTGACTAAGTCTTGTGATGGTGTGTTGCTCCAAACCTTAGCTATTTCATACAACTGCAAACTAAGGGGGTTACCGCTCAGTTTTACACGTTGATTAAGGAATAAATTAAACTGGTCGAGAGTAGGGTTTTGCTGATAATGGGTAAAAGCTTGCTCAATGACTTTGTATTCGTAAGCTACAACACCCATGTGCAGTGCCGCAGCACCCAGTCCGCATATTATATAGAATGTAATGAAACGTTTGGCACCCCAGACATTTTCCAGAATACTGCCAAACATCCACAGTGCAAACATATTTGAGAATAAGTGCATGATAGTAAGATTTACATCATTATAACTACCATGCAAAAACATATGTGTAAAATATTGCCAAGGTTTGAAGTAAACGGACTTCCAATGATGTAGCCCCAGATAGTCTGACAGGTCGATACCAAACCTGCCAAGCACAAACTGAGCAAAAGCCATGATGGAATTAATGATAATTAAGTTCTTAACTATCGGAGGAAGTATCTGAAAGCGCCCCGGCCTGAATTCGGTCATTTTTTAATGTTTCGTCTTAGTAACAATACTCAATTATCACGCCTGATAAATAGTGCTGTCAAAATTACACGTTATCGTGTTCTGTAACCTCAAATTACAAATCTTAATATTATAAAGGAACTGCCACTATGTAGCTTTGCCCTTATTGCCTTGCAGCAATGCCAGTACACCTTCTTTTTGCAAGATGCGATACCCGATACGGTCGTTTGATATACCTTTTTGCAATTGGTAGGTAAACAGAAACTGTTCATCGTCTGCCATTTGTGTAGTAAAGTATGCAAAATTAATAGATGGGTTGTCACTGAAATGTTGTGCTACCTCGTGCAGGTGAGTAGATAGTACCATCAGGTGATGCGGATGGTTTAGCAAACCCTGTACAACGGCTTTGGTACACTCATAGGCATCGTGCACATTCGTGCCTTTAAACAACTCGTCCATCAATACAAGATGTGCACCTTGTTGTTGCAGTTGCTGTGCGGTTAGCTTCATTCGTTGCACCTCTGCAAAGAAATAACTCTCACCTTTTATCAGGTTATCTTCTACGTGCATATTGGTAACAATGCCCTGCATAAAGCTGATGCGCATAGAGGATGCAGGTACACCCATGCCAAGATGAGCGAGTAATGCAGCTAAACCCATAGCACGCATGAACGTTGTTTTGCCGGACATGTTAGCACCCGTGAGCAACAAAAAATTCTGATGTTGTTGCAGGTGTATATCATATGGCACAGGTTGCGGCAACAGCGGGTGGTACAAACCCTGTACATCCAGCACCGATGTTGCTGGTGGTAACAATACGGGGAACTGCCAGTTGTGCAGCAATGTAGCTTTAGACATTGATTGCCACGCATCGAGCCTTGCATAGTGATTTACAAGGCGATGGATGTTGGTTTTCATTTCCCGCCGTACTTTGTAGTTAAGTGCTGCAAGTTCGCGATAGGGGGTGTCTTTACTTATATTTAATAGTGCAGGTACAAGCGGATGTGTTATTTCCTGCTGCATTTTTTCCAGTTCGCTTTGCAGTAATACGGGTGCGTCGGACAGTTTAGCTAATGCTATTAATTGCTGACAACCACGTAATAAATCGGTGATGTGCGATAGTGAGAACTGCGTGAAAAAATACTCCTGTTTGTTCAGGTATTTCTGAATATACTTACCAAACAATAATTCTATGCCCGATGGCTGTGCACGTTGTCCGTCTGTTTCATCAAAAAACTTTTCCAGCATCACCAGCGTACCATTGGTAATTATATCCGGCCATACATCTGTATGCTTAGTAAAAAAGCGAACCACATCCTGCATTTGCTGCAAATACTCATAACTATCTGGTGGCGATAATATATGATTGCGTAGCATGTCTTTGCCTGCTTGCGTAGTGGTGTATGCCATCAAGCCGAAAATGCTGCTTTGCTCATCTGCAGCAAATACAGAAAGGTCTTTGAGTGTGGTTTTGTCGCTCTGCATTACCTGTTGAAACGCAATCTTTGTCCGCGTACGGTATCGTTTACTTTACCATTTTCATATGCTATCTCGCCATTCACCAATGTATATCTGATAGTAGCGGGGAAGCTATGCCCTTCAAATGGCGACCAACCGCATTTGTATAATAGATTCTCTTTGGTAACCTTGTATGGATTGTTCAAATCAACCAACACTAGGTCTGCAAAATAACCCTCACGTATATACCCGCGCTCTGCTATCTGAAAACACACTGCAGGAGCGTGGCTCATTTTCTCTACCATTTTTTCAATGCTGATTTTGCCTTGCTGTACGTATTGCAGCATCAGCAGTAAAGTATGCTGTATCAAAGGCACACCGGCAGGTGCTTGCGGATATGGTTGTTGTTTTTCTTCCCATGTATGCGGGGCATGGTCTGTTGCTATGATGTCAAGCCTGTCGTCTAGAAGCGCTTCCCACAAAGCAGCTTTGTTTTCCGGTGCTTTGATGGCAGGATTACACTTAATGAGGTTGCCGTGTTTTGCATAGTCATCTGCGGTAAAATGCAAATGGTGTACGCATACTTCTGATGTAATGCGTTTATCTGCTAACGGCATCATGTTGCTGAATAGTTGCAATTCTTTTGCGGTGGTGATATGCAGTATGTGTAGCCGGGTATTGTTTTGTTTTGCTAACTGTACGGCAGAAAAAGAACTTTCGAAACATACATTCTCATCGCGTATCAGCGGGTGGAAAGACGCATCAGTAGGGTTGGGGTATTTTTCTTTATTGGCAGCAGCAACACGCTCATCTTCGCAGTGTGTGGCAATGAGCAGTTCGCTTTCGCCAAAAATTTTATTCAGTGTTAAATAATTATCAACAAGCATATTACCCGTACTGCTACCCATGAATATTTTAATGCCGCATACATCGTTCTTCTTTGTGTTGGTTTTCAATACCTCATCAGCATTGTCGTTTGACACACCCATAAAGAAAGAGTAGTTGGTAACTGAAGTATTGGCAGCAATCTTGTATTTATCTTCCAGCAATTCCTGCGTGAGCGCTGGCGGGTTGGTATTGGGCATTTCCATAAAAGAGGTAACGCCACCTGCAACAGCGGCACGTGCCTCGCTGGCTATATTAGCTTTATGTGTAAGGCCTGGTTCCCTGAAATGTACCTGATCGTCAATAACACCCGGCAGCAGGTAAAGACCTTCGGCGTTTATTTCGTTACAGCCGGCATCGGGCTGAATGGAAACGGCAATTTTTTCGATACGCCCGTTTTTGATAAGTACGTCTTGTACTGTCGTTTTGCCCTCGTTAACTACAGAGGCATTTTTGATTAAAAGCATAGACATAAATAAATGATAAACTGAATTATAAATCTATTTTTGCAGCAAGTTAGCGCATACGCTTGTAGAAAACATATTCTATGTACAAAAAAGCAGCATCGATTTCGGCAGCATTATTATCACTATATTTTTCCGCATCAGCACAAACCACTTACCTGCAACTGAATCAGGAAGATTATCATGTGTTGGACAGGCTGGAAACACGCTCAGGGCAATTAAGCGAAGATTTGTTCTTGTCTGTCAAGCCGGTATCAAGAAAAGGAGCAGTAAGTTTTTTGCAGCAACAACGCAGAGAGTCGCGCATTGGCAACCTCAGTGAGATAGATAAATACAATGTATCGCGCGCTATTTCAGTAAGCGGCGAATGGGCGCTGGAGCAAAACGGCGCGCTGGATTCTAAACGCCCCATACTGAAATCGTTTTATAAGAAACAACCCGACATGATATATGTCAATAATGATAACTTCTTTTTCTCTGCCAATCCTATTATCACAGCACATGGCATCTATGAATCAGGCAATGTAAATGATAAGACACTGATAAGCAGTAGCAGGGGTTTGGAGGCACGTGGATTGATAGCAAAGAAAGTAGGCTTCTATACTATGTTTACTGATAATCAGGAAGCGATGCCATCGTTTGCAGGGCAATGGACGGATAGTGCAGATGCTCTGCCGGGTAATGATTTTTACACCCGCAAAGGAGCCGGTAAATACGATTATTTGATGGCGCGCGGGTATATAGACTTTGCCGTAGTGAAAGACCATATAAACGTAACATTCGGGTATGATAAACATTTTATAGGCGATGGTATTCGTAGTTTGTTCCTCAGTGATTTCCCTGCAGGTGCAGCTTTTTTGCGATTGAATACAAGAGTGTGGAAATTCAACTACCAAAACCTGTATATGGAATTGCAACCGCAGTATGTACGTGGTGCAGACAGAGAACTACCACATAAATATGCCACTATGCACCACCTGAGCATTAATGCTACACGCTGGCTGAATGTGGGCATATTTGAGGGTGTGATTTTTGACAGGCGCGACCGATACGAATTCAGTTATATGAATCCCATCATTTTGTACAGACAAGTAGAACGTTCATTGGGTAGCCCGGATAACGTAGTGTTGGGTTTGAACTTCAAAGCCATCGCCGCCAAACATCTGCAAATTTACGGGCAGTTGCTATTAGATGAATTCACCTCAAAAGAACTGATAGCGGGTAACGGGTATTGGGCTAATAAGTTTGCTGTGCAAGTTGGAGGAAAGTATTTTGATGCATTCACTGTGAAAAATCTTGATTTGCAAGGAGAGATAAATATTGTTCGTCCATATACTTATACACACTTTGACAGTACCGCGAATTACACACATTACAATCAGCCGCTGGCGCATCCGCTGGGTGCAAGTTTTGCAGAAGTGTTGGGCGTTGTAAGGTATCAGCCAATGAAAAACTTATTCATCTCACTGAAAGGGATGTATTATAATAAGGGAGTAGATACAGGTGGCTTTAACTACGGTGGGAATATTTTTAAAGATTATGATACCCGTGCCAGTGGCTATGGTGTAAGGCTGATAAATGGTGTAAAAGTGCAATGCGCTATGGTTAATCTCAACCTGTCTTACGAACTGAGAGAAAACCTGTTTATAGATTTAGGTGCAGTACATCGTCGTTATGTTTACGAGACTGCCCCTTTACCATCACAAACTACTACGTATGTATATGGAGGCTTCCGCCTCAATTTCAACAGAAGGGAATATGATTTCTTTTAGAAAATGACGGGAAGATTATGCGCTTTGTGGTAATCTATAATTGGTTGATAGGGGCCGAATTTATGTTGGTCTTCTGAAAAAGTGTCGGCATAAGGCCCTAAGTCATAATCAATAGGTTTTACTTTGATGTTTGAATAGCTTGGTGCTTCTTCTTTTTTCGGGCGTGGGTGTATTCTGTCATCAACAATAAAAGCCGATACATCAATAGCTTCTATATCAGTAAGAAAAGGTTTGTCCCAAGATGCTTTCAGGTGTGGCATATTGGCTTTTACAAAGCGAGCCATTTTCAATACCCTGTGCATACTTGAGCCACATTCAAATGCAAAATCGCCCCACAGTGGCGGGTAGATGTACGTGCTTGAATCTGCATTAAACTGTCCTTCTCCGTTTTTGCCATGACAGCTTGCACAGTGCTGATTATACACAAGTTCTCCTTTTGCAGGGTCTGCAGCCCTGTTAGGGTATACTAATTCAGATGCACCGTCACCGGCTACTCTGCCGCCCGTTGGTACGTTTGAAGCCAACCAACGCATGTAAGATACAATCGCTACCATTTCCCTGCTATCAAGCGGCATAGGTGTACCGTTGTGCGGGCGTTCTATACAGTTGTTTACCCGTTCAGGTAAAGTCATTACTTTATTTTCTCTTCCACGGTATTGAGGGTAACGTGCATGAGAACTGTAAAAATTAAGCCCGTATGGCACTGTGCCGGCTTTAAGGTGGCAGTTAGAACAGTTCATTTTATTGCCCAGGTATTTGCCTTTAGTGCCATCCGGGCCAATATAGTAAGCCGTATTGTTCAGAAGTTCTCTGCCGTAGCGTATCATATCACCAAACTCGTCTTTAGGTATCGTATTGGTATCTGGGATGTTATACAATGAGTCTGCTGTTTTAGTACTATTCTCTGCCTGATTGTTGCAAGCAGCATAGCAACAAGCCATTAGTATAAATAGTGCGAATGATATAGATTTACAAAGCTTAATAATTGATAACATGAAGAAAATTGTATTGGTCTTACTGGCAGTATTATTCGTAAATATAGTAAATGCACAGATAAAGCCTTCAAACGGGGCAGTTTTGAATTACAGAACTATTGGATTTCAAATACCTGTAAATCCTAAAGCAGCTACTTACATACTTAGGATTTCAATAGACTCAATAATAGATGATGCTACATTAGAAAGACGAGCAATAATAACACAAAAATCATCATCGAATAGAATAATAGAGACTGTGCCATACTTTAACATGAACTACAGCTGGCAAGTTTCTCTTGTAGATTCTGTTGGAAAAATTATCAGAAAAAGCAAGATTAGTCATTTTAAAACGGGGTACATAAAATTTATTGACTCAAATGAATACAAGCTGCAGGTTCTAAAAAACGAGATGACAGACAATAATATTTTTGTCATGTTAGATAATAGTGGTGTCATGTATGATTTAGCAGGAAGTCCATTGTGGTATCTCCCTCATTTGCAAGGATTGGATTCTGGGATGCATATTATGCGTGATTTGAAACCGACACATGATGGTACTTTTACAGCATTGTTTGAAAATGGAATATATGAGTTTGACTATGACGGAAGGATATTATGGACTGGACCTCTAAATGGACTGAAGCTTTTAGAGAGTACGCCAGTGTATCATCATGAATTTACAAAATTACGTAACGGTCATTATATGGTTGCCGGAAATGAAGTTATTGAAAATGAAGTGTATGGAGAATATGCAAATCAAGATACTGTTAATATAATAGTCAGGAATAACAAACGTTACAGAAAGTCGACATCAGGTAATTTAGTTGAGTATGATAAAGCAGGAAAACTAATATGGTCTTGGCGTTCTTCAGATATATTCCCATCCAATGAAATAACAGGGTTTAACAACAGAAGAGTAAG
>CALESY010000169.1 GCA_937919945.1 uncultured Chitinophagaceae bacterium
AAAAGAAGATGTGTTTCAGGTGCAGCAAGCTAAGATAGCCATTGCGAATGGCGGGCTGACAGGGCGTGGTCCGGGGCAAAGTTTGCAGCGCAATTTTCTGCCGCACCCGTATTCAGATTTTATCTACTCTATAATAGTAGAAGAATACGGTTTGGTTGGTGGTGCATTTGTAGTGATACTGTACTTGCTGTTTTTATGGCGCAGTATACAGATATTCAGACGGTGCCCGTACGCGTTTGGTGCATTCCTCGCCGTGGGCTTAAGTATCACGCTTGTGTTTCAGGCAATGCTTAATATGGCAGTGAACGTACACCTTGTGCCTGTAACGGGTTTGACACTGCCGTTGGTTAGTATGGGTGGTTCATCTATCTGGTTTACCAGTATAGCCATCGGTGTAGTATTGAGCGTGAGTAAGTATGTGGACGAAAACGAAGGCAAGAAAAAAATAAATGAAGAAACAAAAGTGAAAACACCTAAACCCGCATTGGCATAAATGAACAATAAACGCATCATAATAGCAGGTGGCGGTACTGGCGGACATATCTTCCCCGCTGTAGCCATAGGCCATGCGTTGCAGCAACTGCAACCCGGTACGGAACTGCTGTTTGTAGGTGCGAAAGGAAAAATGGAAATGGAAAAAGTGCCGCAAGAGGGCTTCAGGATAGTGGGGTTGGATATTGCAGGCTTTAACAGGAGCAATATGTTGAAGAACCTGTTGCTGCCCTATAAAATATTAAAGAGTGCATTGCAGGCACGTAGCATCATCAAAGGTTTTAAACCCAATGCAGTAGTAGGTGTAGGTGGTTACGCCAGCTTTCCGGTGCTGAATGCCGCGCAAGGTATGGGCATACCCACTTTGATACAGGAACAAAACTCGTATGCGGGCAAGAGCAATAAGATACTAAGCAGAAAGGCAAAAGCGGTATGTGTGGCATACGATAAGATGGATAAGTTTTTCCCTGCAGACAGGTTGATATTGACGGGCAACCCCGTTCGTAGTAAAATATCACGGTCAACATTGGACAGGGCGGAAGGGCAGGCTTGGTTGGGTATGAACAACTTCAGGAAAACGATACTGGTAGTGGGTGGCAGCCTCGGTGCAAAATCCATCAACGAAGCAATATACGCAAGCCTTGAAGATATACTGCAGCAAGACGTGCAGATAGTATGGCAAACAGGTAAGCCCTACTACGAACAGGCAAAACAAAGGGCAGCTGCGTTTGGCGACAAAGTAAAAGTCTTTGATTTCATCCGTGAGATGGACTATGCCTATGCTGCAGCCGATGTAGTAGTGTCAAGGGCGGGGGCGTTAGCAATAGCTGAGCTGTGCATAGTAGCGAAACCGGTAATATTCGTTCCTTATCCCTTCGCTGCGGAAGACCATCAGACAAGCAACGCGCTGGCATTGGTAGAACACAATGCCGCTATGATGGTAAAAGACAGTGACGCGAAAACAGAACTGGTAAAGAAATTAAAAATGCTGCTGCAAGACGCATCTATGCAGGAGATAATGGTGAAAGCCCTCAAGGCATTAGCCATCAAAGATGCAGATAAAAGAATAGCTGAAAAAGTATTAGCAATAGCACAATGAATGTAAGGGCATTGAAACGGGTTTATTTCGTAGGTATCGGTGGTATCGGTATGAGTGCGCTTGCGCGCTTCTTCCGCAATCAGGGTACAGTAGTTAGTGGCTACGACCGTACAGAAACACCCCTTACAAAGCAATTGGTGGCAGAGGGGATGGACGTGCATTATACAGACGATATAAGCCTGATAGACAAAGAAGCAGAACTGATTGTTTATACACCTGCCATACCTAAAGACCATGCAGAACTGAATTGGCTGAAAGATAATGGCTACCCTGTGTACAAGCGTAGTGATGTATTACAATGGATAACAGAAGCATTATTCTCTGTAACGGTTGCAGGCACGCATGGCAAAACAACCATCTCAACCATGATAGCCTACCTGCTACGCGAAACCGGTTATGGTTGCAATGCTTTCCTGGGTGGTATATCTGTAAACTATAATAGTAACTATTGGAGCAGCGATAATGCAACGGCGGTGATAGAAGCAGACGAGTATGACAGGAGTTTCCTGAAACTGTTCCCCGACATAGCTGTGCTGACGGCAATAGATGCAGACCATTTGGATATATATGGCACAGCAGCGGAAGTAGAAGCAGCTTTTATTCAATATACCAAAAATATAAAAGCAGGTGGTACGCTGGTAGCAAAACATGGCTTGCATAGAGCAAAAGATTTGCAGGCATCTAATACTATTACCTATAGCTTGCAAAATGATGCAGCAGATGTGTATGGTGCTAACATAGTGCAGAAAGATGGTGGTTATGTGTTTGATGTGATAGCGAAAGACTGGATGATACATGATGTGCGCCTGCCAATAGGAGGTATGCACAATGCTGAAAATGCAATAGCTGCTATTGCTGTGACACAACTATTACAGATAGATGCAGATAAAGTAAAGCAGGCATTGGCAGGCTTCAAAGGCATTAAGCGCAGGTTTGAATATGTAGTGAAGAATGAAAGAGTGGTGTATGTAGACGACTACGCACATCACCCCGAAGAACTGGCAGCTTTGATACAGAGTGCCAAGCGATTATTTGCAGGGCGTAAATGTGTAGTTGCTTTTCAACCCCACCTATTTACCCGCACGCGCGATTTTGCAGATGGTTTTGCAACAAGCCTCAGCATGGCAGATGAAGTGGTGTTGCTGGATATATATCCTGCAAGAGAGTTACCGATAGAAGGGGTTACATCGCAAATGATTGCTGATAGAATGGGTAACCCTAACCATACCATATTGACTAAGGAAGGATTGCTGGATTATGTAAAAGCAGCAAAGCCCGAACTGTTTATAACAGCAGGTGCGGGCGATATAGATAAACTGGTGAACCCTATAAAAGAAATACTGGAAAATAAATAATGAGCGAAAAGCGCAAAATATCGGTTCGTAAAATAATACAAGCAATGGTTACCATATTGGTGACGGGTGCCTGTGTTACGGCCATGCTGAGCGCAGCACGCAAACAAGATGCACAGCATATTAAGGACTTCAGCATCAATATAAAAAATGAACAGTTTGGTTTTATTGATAAGGCAGAAGTGAAAGAAAGATTGCTGAATGATAAGGATATAGATGTAAAGAAGATATCGCTGGGTAGGTTGAACATAGGTAAGATGGAGGAAATAGTGGCCACCAATCCGTGGGTAGCAAGCGCTCAGGTATATATTGACAACAGAAAAGTAGTGCATGTAAATCTGACTCAACGTGTGCCGGTAGCGAGGCTCTTCGATCAGGCAGGTAACAGTTATTATTTAGATAACACGCTCGCCGCCATGCCATTGAGCGACAGGTACATACATTATACCACTGTTGTTACCAATGTACCTGTATTGAAAAATGACAGTATAGGTGATGCATTGAAAGCGCAGATAGTAAAATTAGTAAGGCATATAGAAAGAGATAGCTTCTGGAGTGCGCAGGTGTCGCAAATCATATTGAATGACGACAGGGCATTTGAAATAGTACCTGTGTTGGGCAATCATAAAATACTGATAGGTGATACATCGAACCTTGAAGAGAAGTTTGAAAACCTGTATGCTTTTTACAAAAAAGTAATGGTGCGTATTGGTTGGGATAAATACGAAGTGTTGGATGTCCGTTACAAAGGGCAAGTTGTGGCATCGCCTGCATTGCCATGGAAGCCACCAACAGACAAGGCTATGAGTAATATGAACTGGGTAAAAAGTATTATAGGCAATGATACCAACAAAGTGATAGCACCATTACCAAAGGCCGTTGCTATACAACCGCAAGCTAATGCAGTAACTGCAGTAAAGCAGGTAAATGCAACAAGCACAACAGCACCTAAGCCGCAAGTGACACAACCTGCAAAAACTGTAACGCCATCTGTACCAAAGAAACCTGAACCAAAAGCGATCACAAAAAAAGAAGATAAAAAACCTGAACCGAAGAAGCCCGATAACAAAGAGAAACAAAAAGAGAAAACGCAAAACAAAGAAGAACAAAAACCAAAGTATTTGTATCAGTAAAAAAAATAGAAACATTAACAGCTTAAACGCGACGCAATATGAGTAAAAAAGAACAACCCATCATTGTCGGCCTCGACATAGGAACTACGAAAGTAGTAGCCATAGCGGGCCGCAAAAACGAGTATGGCAAACTTGAGATACTCGGTTTCGGTAAGTCGGAATCGCAAGGTGTGAGCCACGGTGTGGTGATGAACATCGAACAATGTATCCGGTCTATCGAGCAGGCTATAGAGAAATGCCTGTTGTCGAACCCCAATCTCGAAATCAAAGAAGTGTACGTAGGCATTGCAGGGCAGCATATAAAAAGCCTGCAAACACGCGGCGACCGTGTACGTACACGCACCGATGAAGAGATTACCAAAGAAGATATAGACCTGCTGGTGCGCGACCAGTATAAAACATATATACCTGCGGGCGACCAGATAATAGACATTGTGCCGCAGGAGTTCATGGTAGATAGTACACCCAATGTAATAGACCCTGTGGGTATGAGCGGTGTTAAGATCGGAGCCAATTTCCATATCGTTACAGGCGATCGTAATGCCATCCGCAACATCAAGCGTTGTGTGGACAAAGCCAACCTCAATACAAGAGATTTGGTACTGCAGCCATTAGCATCTGCCGCAGCAGTAATGAATGATGAAGATCTGGAAGCAGGTGTAGCTATAGTGGATATAGGTGGTGGTACTACAGATATGGCAGTGTTCTACGACGGTGTGCTGAAACACACAGCCGTAATACCATATGCAGGCGTTAATATCACTAATGATATACGGAACGGATTGGGTGTATTGCGTGCGCAGGCAGAGCAGATGAAAGTGCAGTTTGGTACAGCATTGGCAGACGAAGCCAACGCGAATGCCTACATCACTATACCGGGTTTACGTGGTTTGCCGCCGAAAGAAATATCGGTTAAGAATCTTGCCAATATCATACAGGCACGTATGCAAGAGATACTGGACTATGTTGTGTATCACCTGAAACAAATAGGCTTGGATAAAAAATTGTATGGCGGTGTGATACTGACTGGTGGCGGTGCGCAACTTAAACACATCATACAATTGACGGAGTATGTAACTGGTTTGGGTGCACGTATAGGCTATCCTAACGAACACCTTTCCGGCAACGATAGCGAAACGATGATGAATCCTATGTATTCTACTTGTATTGGTTTGATACTACGTGGTTATCACGACTACGAAAACGGCAGATTGCGATTTGTAGGCGAGGGTGGCAATATCATGCACATCAGTGCTGAAGAAGCAAAAGTGATAGCTGATAATCTGAAAACTGTTGAAGACAGCGTAGCAGATGATGGCGAAGCAGAAGGCAAAGAAAACAGGCATGCGAAGCGTAGCGAAAACTTCAAAAAACTGTTTGATGGTTTCAAAGGCAAATTCATGAAACTGTTTGAAGAAGTAGACGATCAGGAAATGGAATAACAACTCAAAAAAATTCACAACTATTCATAACACAACTATTGTATTACTAACCCAACAAAAACAAATCGTATGATACATTTCGAAATCCCAAAAAATCAATCATCTATCCTGAAAGTGATAGGTGTAGGCGGTGGTGGCAGCAATGCTGTAAACTACATGCACAGCCTTGGTATTGAAGGCGTTGATTTTGTTATCTGCAACACCGACTCACAAGCGTTGGCGTTGAGCCCGGTTGCAAATAAAATACAGCTTGGCCCGCACCTTACACAAGGTTTAGGAGCCGGTGCCAATCCTGAAATCGGTAAACAGGCTAGTGAAGAAAGCAATGAGGATATCTCTAAAATATTAAAAGTAAACACCCGCATGGCGTTCATCACGGCAGGTATGGGTGGTGGTACAGGTACGGGTGGTGCACCTGTTGTGGCAAAAATCTGTCGCGACTTGGGTATACTGACGGTAGGTATAGTTACTACACCTTTTACATACGAAGGACGTAAACGTCTGAAGCAGGCGCAAGATGGTATAGATCGTATGCGCGAGCATGTAGATACCATCCTCATCATATCTAACGACAAACTACGTCAGCAATGCGGCAACTTGCCATTTACACAAGCATTTGCAAAAGCAGATGATGTGTTGGCTACAGCTGCTAAATGTATTACAGATGTTATCACCTCTACAGGGCAAATAAACGTTGATTTCGCAGACGTTTGTACTGTAATGAAGAATGGTGGTGTTGCCATACTGGGTAGCGCGCAAGTAGGTGGCGAAAACCGAGCATTGCATGCAGTAGAGCAGGCGCTGAACTCACCATTGCTGAATGACAGTGATATACGTGGTGCTAAATGGATATTGTTAAATATTACATCAAGCGCAGGCGAGCATGAACATACAATGGATGAAGCAGAGGCTATACAAGCCTTTGTACAAGAGCAGGCAGGTGATAATTGCGATGTCATACTGGGTATGGGCCACGACCCTAATCTCGGCGATAAAATAGCAGTTACTATTATTGCTACAGGTTTCCATCACAAAGAGCTGAATATGGAAATACCTGAAAAGTCGAACCAGCCTGAAAAGATTGTAGTAACACTGGGTGATACGAATGCGAATATACCTACATCTGTGCCTGTAGCAGAAGCGCCAAAGGCAACAGTACATACGATGACACCAACACTGGTAGAGATGCCTGTTGCGGAGCATAAATCAGTAGTTATAGATGCTAAGCCTGCATTCCCTGTGTCAGAGGCTAAAGAAATTTTTACACTCGATACAGTAACACCGGCTACACCCGTTGTTGAAACACCTGTTGCAGCAATAACTGAAATGCCGGTTAATACAGTAGCAGAAACAACGCAGGTGCCGGTTGTGGAAGCTAAGCAGGAGGAAACCATCCAGCTAATAATAAAGAACGAAACACCGGCACCAGTACAAAATGTGCAGGAGACTCCGGTAGTAAAAGTAGGTGAACGAGTACTTACTGCTGAAGAGATAGAAGAAAGACAGCGATTTGAAGACCAGAAACGTGCGTTGGAAGAAAGAGCAGAACGCCTTCGTCGCATGAGCTTCAATATCAAAACGAATGAAAGCAGCGATGATGTAGAAAATGTACCTGCATATGTACGTCGGAATATACAGGTTGAAAATGATGGTGTAGCATCGTCTGATACTTTTTATAGTGGATATACAGTAGGTGTAAACGACCAGCAGAATAACAATCAGGCAAGCATACAAACCATCAACACATTCCTTGATGGCAAGAAGCCTGATTAATCAACAGTCTCTTTTGTTATATTTCATATTGCGTAACGCTCCCCTTTTCTAAGGGGAGCTTTTTATTGCGTGATGAAATTGTTAAGGGATTATGAACGGAGTGTTTCCGTAATCATAAATCTGTATGAAGTTTGGTGCAGGTAACATATAATAGCCACAGGCTTATATTTCTTTGCAGCCAAATGAAAATAGTATGAAGAAATTGTTACTCGCTGTCAGTGTTTTGCTCGCTACTCATCATGCAAACGCACAAGTTATTGCACATCAGGGTTTTGATGCTGCACAAACCAATACATGGAACTTTACGGTATCTCCCGCAAAGTATAATCTGCCTGCATCGGCAGACGTTTGGGCAGATACTACTGTGCTTGGCAACTCACTAAGCGGCAATGTAGGCATTAATGCTGCCCCACAAGGAACACATTTCTGGGGTATGCACGATTTGGAAAATCCATCTACGTTGGGTTTGGGAGCACCTTACTACCACTCTATGGAATTCAACCCTGTAGCACTAAATCCTGCAACGTCTTATACTATAAAGTTCAGGTTTTTTACGCATTTAATAGGCGGTACAACAGATACCGTTTGGTATAACGTAGAATATAACAATGGTACTACATGGAATAATAGTAATGATATCGCAGTAGCATCACAAAGTAAATTTTGGGATTCTGTAACCATAGTAGTACCTGCCAACAGCAGTTTTGCCAGATTGAGGATTAGGACGCGCATTAACGGTGGTGATGATTGGGCTGGGGTCGATGCCTTTCAGGTAATAGCAGGAGCAACGATATTGCCAACGACAGTTCAGCTAAGGCAAAACCTCTTCATCTTCGATGAAGCATCTGATACGGCAAGGATTGGTGTAGTGATATCGAATAAAAATAATGCAGTGACAACAACTGTAAACGTAAACTATCTACACAATTTCACAACGGTAGATGGTGGTGATATTCAGGTGTTGGATAATGTGATCGGCTTTGGTCCGTTGTTGTCCGATACGCAATATGTAAGGGTGATTATCAAGAATGATAATGTAAAAGAGGTAACTGAATATTTTGGTTTAGAGCTTTCAAATCCTGTAAATGCAACGTTGGGTGCTACAAGAAAAGCTATTGTATATATAAAAGACAACGACTACACAGCACCCGTTGCACGTAAGAATATTGAAATGCAACACTTGGGTAGTTATCCCATCAACATTGCAGGTTCATCAGCAGAGATAGTAGCTTTTGACAGTGCTGCAAATAAACTGTACGTAGTCAACTCATTGAAAAACAGGTTACATATTCTCGACTTCAATAACCCTGCCGCTCTTACACAAACTACCAGTATAGATATGAGCACTTATGGTGGGGGCATTAATTCGGTAGCCGTACGCAAGGGCATTGTAGCGGTAGCAGTAGAAGCCAATCCTAAAACAGATAGCGGTAAAGTAGTGTTTCTGGATGCAGCAGGTACTTTCTTGAAAGAAGTAAAAACAGGTGCATTGCCAGATATGATAACATTCTCTCCCGATGGCAGGTATGTACTGACAGCTAACGAAGGTGAGCCTGATAATACATACACGATAGACCCTGAGGGTAGTGTAACCATGGTTGACCTGCAAAATGGTGTAACCAATGCAACTGCGTTTACGGTAAGGTTTACCAACTTCAATGGTTCAGAACCTGCATTACGCAATCTGGGCATACGGATATATGGAGTAGGTGCAAACGCTGCCAGAGATTTTGAGCCTGAGTATATCACTGTATCAAAAAACAGTGATAAAGCATGGATAACGCTGCAAGAGAACAATGCTGTTGCGGTGCTTGATTTTGCAACGAAAACAATTACAGGCTTATTCGCATTGCGCACGTCAGACCATAGCAAGCCGGGTTTTGCACTTGATGCAAGTGATAATAACGGGCAAGTAATGATTGCCAACTGGCCGGTAAGGGGCATGCATCTGCCGGATGCTATAGCCAACTTCACTATAGGTGACAATACATACTTAGTAACAGCGAACGAGGGCGATGCGCGTGAATACAGCGCGCTGACAGAAGAGTCACGCATAGGTTCAAGTACCTATGTATTAGACCCCGTAAAATTCCCTCATGCCGATTTGATGAAAGCCAACCATAATCTGGGTAGGTTGAATGCAGTACGTACAGCTGGTGATACAGACGGTGATGGCGATTTTGATGAAATACATGTATTAGGCAGCCGTAGCTTCAGTATATGGAATGCAGAAAGCGGGGCAAGGGTGTATGACAGTGGTGAGGATATGGAGCAGATAACACTGGCAGACCCTAAATATGGTAAAATATTTAACGCCAGCAACGATGGTAACCCTTCTAAAAACCGTAGCGATAACAAAGGTCCTGAACCAGAAGGTGTAGCTGTAGGCGTTATTAATGATACTACTTATGCATTCGTAGCATTGGAGCGTATTGGTGGTGTAATGGCATATAACGTACAGAACCCGTCTAAGCCAGTATTTGTACAATACATTAACACAAGAGATACAGGTACATACGGTGGTGATAATGGTTGTGAAGGTATCATCTTCCTGCACGAAAAAGAAAACAAACATGGCAAGCACTTTGTAATTACTGCCAATGAAATAAGTGGTACCATCGCCGTATTTGAAGTGAAGGCAACAAAACTTGTAACAGGGAATGTGATGAATGTAGAACTTCCCGGCTTCAATGCATACCCAAATCCGGTTAATAATGGTGTGCTGTACTTCAGCCAAACCATCAGCGGTGGTGTATACGATATGGCAGGGCATAAGGTAACAGGCTTTGAAAATGTCAACAGCATTAATACAGCCAGCCTTGCCAAAGGGGTTTACACAATACAGGCAAAAGGCTTTGCCACACAAAAAATAGTCATACAATAAAACCCGAAGATTGAATAGTAAAGAGCTTTGCTTTTGCAGGGCTCTTTTTTATTCTATTTGTCATAATAGTTTCATATTCAATAAGATGACAAAGTGTTTGTGCCAACGTTTTTTTAAAAGAAAACGTCTATATTTACAACCCCGACGCAAAAAATGCGCAACGAAACAAGAGCAGTAATATTGTTTTTGATATTTGGCTCGGTATTTGATTTAACATTTTTTGAGGGTTTGGGCAATAGAAATCAAAAACTTACGTTAATAACTTTTAAAGCTATCTGCATATAAGGCAACTTCTACATTAAAATTACCACATGGCCTGAACTATACGTTCAAAAAATTAGGTAGAAGTATTATGCAGTTAATCCAACAATGTTCTGACGCTGAACTAGTGCACGCCTTCATACAGGGTGAAGAAAAGGCATTGGAAACCCTTGTTTACAGGTACAAAGACAAGATTTATACATCCATATACATGCTTGTGAAAGACAAGTATATGGCAGAAGATATTTTTCAGGATGCTTTTCTGAAAATGATACGCACTATGCGAGATGGTCGGTATTCAGAACAGGGTAAATTCCTGCCTTGGGCGATGCGTGTGGCGCACAACCTGTGCATGGATCACTTCCGTAAGGTGAAGCAGAATGTGCAGATAACATTACCCGATGGTAAAGATATATCTGAGCTGCTGGGTGCTGACAGCCAGGGGGCTTCTGATAGAATAGAAACATTTCAGGTGAACCAAAGTATACGCAGGTTGATAGAAGAACTTCCCGAAGAGCAAAGAGAGGTTATTGTGTTGCGCATGTACGGCGACCTTAGCTTTAAAGAAATAGCCGATATGACATCTGTAAGCATTAACACCGCGTTGGGAAGGATGCGATACGGACTCATAAATCTTCGCAAAATGATACAAGACAGGAAGATGGTATTGAGGTGATGCGGAGATTTTGATTAATTTGCCAACATGGCATCACTCCCGCTATTTTATCACAATCACCCGCTGCAAGCGAAAGACACTGTGCAGTTGGATGAAGATACTGCAAGGCATATAGTGCAAGTGTTGCGTATGCAGGTAGGAGAAGCTTTACAACTTACAAATGGCAATGGCTATGTGGCAGATGCTGCTATAACTGAAGCTGCAAAGAAAAAGTGTATTGTAACCTTAATGCAAGTTGCGCATCATGCGCCAGCTAAAAATAAACTACATCTTGCAGTAGCATTTACAAAAAATGCATCGCGTAATGAATGGCTGCTTGAAAAAGCTACAGAACTGGGTGTTGCCAGCATTATACCACTGATAGTTACCCGCTCTGAAAAAGAAAAAATACGAGTCGAAAGATGGACGGGTATAATGGTTGCTGCCATGATGCAATCGCAACAGTATTATTTGCCCATACTTACTGCTCCTCAAAAGCTACAGTCGTTGCTGGATAGCTACAAAAATGTATCACAAAAATTAATAGGGCATTGTATAGATAGCTTGCCACGCACAAGGATGACTATGGCCATGCAGGCTGCTAAGGAAACTATTGTGCTGATAGGGCCGGAAGGTGATTTTACACAAGAAGAAGTAGAACTGTCTATGCAGCAAGGATACACAGGTATTACAATGGCAAGCCAACGCTTACGTACGGAAACAGCCGCAATGAATGTATGTGCATATTTTAACACCATCAACAATGAATAAAGGGCGATATATATTAACCATCATATTGGCTGCCGCAGCCATGCAGGTACAAGCACAACAAATGAAGCTGGCACTATTAGTATATGGTGGTGGTGGCGATTGGTATGCCAACCCAACTGCATTGAAGAATCTGGCATCTTATTGTAATCAGCAACTTAAAACCAAACTTGCAACACAGGAAGCGCAAGTAGAGGCAGGTAGCTCAGATTTGTTTAATTATCCATTTGTACACATGACAGGCCATGGGCGTTGGGCGCTGACAGATGCAGAAGCACAAAACCTGCGAAAATATCTGGAAGCTGGAGGTTTTTTACATATAGATGATAACTACGGACTGGACCCTTATGTACGCCCTGCATTAAAGAAAATATTCCCGGAACTAAGTTTGGTAGAGATACCATTTTCGCATCCAATATATCATGCCGCCTTCGATTTTAATAATGGATTGCCTAAAATACATGAGCATGATAAAAAACCGCCTAAAGGCTACGGCTTGATATACAAAGGCAGGTTAGTTTGTTTTTACAGCTATGAAACCGATTTAGGAGATGGTTGGGAAGACCCGGAAGTGCACCGTGAAAGTCCGCAAAAACATATTGAAGCATTGCAAATGGGAGCTAATCTTGTGCAGTATGCATTCAATGGTGCTACACTTTAGTAGCCTGCATGATGGCGATAACTTTAGCCGCAATTTTATCCCAATTGTATGTATCGTAAAATGCTTGGGGAATAGTAGTTTGTATTTTAGTAGCAGCAATTACCTTATCAGCAAATGCATCCCAATCATAGTCTTGGGTTATCTGTAAATTATCTCCACAAACTGCGGGCATCAAACCTGCCGCACCTATTTGGCTGCTCACAACTATTTTGTTATACCCTAAAGCCTCAACTGCTTTAGTTTTGATACCACCACCTGTCATGACTGGGTTCAGCATGATGTCACATGCATTGAGGAAAATGTCAAGAACAGGAATGAACCCCATGTACTGAACATTAGACGTTGTTTCTATTTGCGATTGCATAGCACCAGATAATCCTTTGCCGGCAATAAAAAGCTGATACCTGAAGCCTTTTGCGTTGAGTTTCGGTACAATCTCATTTAATATATAATTAAGCGCTTCAATATTGGGTTGGTAATTGAGTGCGCCTAAAAAGTATAACCATGGAATACCAGCATCAATTCCTGTTTCCTTTGCTATTTGATTTTTAGCCAATACTTTGTCTGCTGGGTGGGTAAATAGATTAGTGCCATATGGTATGATGTGACATTTTTCTTCATCCAGCCTATAATGTTCTAACGCCCATTCTTTGTCCTCGTGTGTTATCAGGAATACACCATTAGCTTTTCGCATAGCATATTGCTCAAACCAATGCATAATACGCCACCACGGTTTGCCCATTGTACGAAACCTGTCAGACTCAATATTGTGACTTCGCATAAACCACGGTATGTGTAAGGACTTACTCAACGCAATGGCTGTCGGTGCCATGTAAGGATGGTCGCAATAAATGTACTTGGCATTTATTTGTAATGCCAGTTTCTTCAGTTTTTTAAATTTATAATAAGGCCTGTACCGAGATGCTATTGGTGGAAACAGTCTATGTATAGTAAAGCTGTATTTCGACTCATCTGCATTATCGGTTGTGCCAACAATATGGTCGTTACATAATTTGCCGATGTGGTGATGCATATCAACAATGCCCAGATGCCCGCCACTGGTTGCCGGTATTACTCTGTATGGCACTAAGCTGAGGATGTTGGTTGTCTCTGGCATCAGGTGGTAAAAATAAGTATTCATACCCAATGCGCCAATCAAGTGTCAATGTGTTATTCGGACCACAACTATCTTGCTATGCTTTGTATCACTAACTGCTAATATGTAGTATCCGTCCGCTATAGAAGATGTATTAATGCTCATTATATTGGTATGCTGATAAATGGTGTACTTGCTGATAAGACGACCATGTATGTCAAACAAAGACAGTTTTAAGTCGCTATGATCATTGTTGGTATATACATTCATTACATTATTGGCAGGGTTAGGGTATATACTGATGTAAGGTTGTATGATATTATTACCAATGCTTGTACTTGTGTCTGTATCGGGTGGTATAGAATCCTGTAGGGTAATTGACATAGTATTGCCTGCTTTGTCGTTACTGGGTTTGCCATCATTATCTACTGCGTTGACGATGGCGTAGAGCGTTAACGTACCAGATGATTTGGCAGGTGATTGCCATTCCAGTATATCTTCAAACCAGCCAGTAGTATCAGCAGGTATGCGGGTATAGTTTTCTGCAATATTGGGGCTGGCTTGCGGATGCCCATGCCCGTAGCTGCCGAATGATGTAAATTTTCCTTTTGGTGTATTATTGCTATCAAGCAACAGCATCTGATAGCCGAAAGTGGTGTAGGTGCTGTGCCTCCCACGTATAGTGATGACATATGTTTCTGAAGCAGTGTAGTAGCGGTTGCTGTCGCCGGATGGCTGTCCTTTTTTATGTATACTGATAGCGCTGAAGGTAGTGTCTGTACCACCATTATGGCAATTGCCGCAATTGCCTGCGCCGGGGCTGCCTGTTTGATTTCCTATACCCCCGTTAGCAGTTCCGCCATGATATGCAGATAATGTAAGTATGATGAATGCCGCCAACACTATGGTAACTGCATAGTGTTTAGGTATAACCTTCATCGTGCAGTATTTTTGAGTACAATAAATGGTATGCCTGCGTTTACCCATTTATTCACCAATCCGTTGTCGGGTATCACTTCAAAAGCAAGTGAGCCGAGTATGATGTCTTCATCGCCGTCTTTGTCGTAGTCTGCCACATCCATTACTATCCATCTGCCAAGTGTTGGGTCGGTAATGGTGCTTGCAGTAAAGTTGTTTTTACCATCATTTTGCAGATAGACAAAACTTTCTTCAGGCTGGTGCTGGTAGTCGGGGAAGAATGAAATAGCTGCAATATCTATATCACCGTCTTTATCATAGTCGGCAGGCATAGCTGCATACGCGCCGTTAAGGTGGTAGAAGAAAGATTGTTTGAAATGATTTTGTCCATCATTTATATACACATATATACCGTGATAGTGTTTCAGTATAGGTTTGAAATCGGCATTGTCGCCTGCAGTGTAGATGATGTCATGATGCCCATCTCCATTAAAGTCGTAGAGCTTAAAAAAACTGGAGCCGTTTGATGGAGGGAAACGCAAAGCAGCTTCTTCCCTGAATTTTCCCTTACCCTCATTATAATAAATATATATCCCCTCATCGCCTTGTCCAAAGAGGGCAATGATGTCTTGCAACTTGTCGCCGTTCAGATCTTTGATGTAGGCTTTTATTGCACCTGGTTTGTTGCGAAGTATGTTTTTAGTAAAGCTACCATCGCCGTTATTATGCCACCAAGCCAGTTTGCCCGTCCATTTAGCAAACTCACAGGTCACAATATCCATTTGTTGGTCGCCATCAAGGTCGGCATAGGCACTATGCACGGGGCGTTGTAGTGAATCTATTACTTTGAAGGGTTGCCTGTTGGCTACTTTTGGCAAGGACATGATAAAGCCGCTATTCATATCCGTAGGCGAAAAAGAACCCATCACTGTCAGCAGTAATTCTTGCGGAAACTCCTCTGCCCATACTGCTCCTTCTTTTACTTTAGCAGCTTGTATCAGTTTCAGGTCATTACCTATTACATTCAGCGATTGAGAATTGGCATCGCCTATGTATATGGTATTGTCAGGGTTAAACTTTACATAAGTAACAGATGGAGGTGATAATTTGTATTCGGGTATCAAAACTTCAAACTGCTTCAGGTCTTTATTGATAGTTTTTGCAGGGGGAGCTTGTAGTTTTTCAGGTGCGTTTGAGAGGTAATAGTTTTTTATCTGTTTCCACTCCTCATTACTCAGCATGGGTTTTTCAGGAAATACGCCTGTTCGTTTTACAATATCTCTACCTGGTCCGTCTTCCAGCAATACATCAATCAGTGAGTCGTGTTCTACAATACCTAGAAAAACACCCATACGCGGCAGCATATAAGTTTGCCATGAATATTTATCAAGCAAATCGGGTGTGGGCACTACGTGGCAGCTACCACAGTATGTTTCTGCCAGTTGCTTGCCATCGTTGCTGTTCGTCTGTTGATTGTTACACCCTATAGCTATCATCAGTATAGCTACTGCCGATACAATTATTCTTTTCATAAGTTTGAAAACAAACCTGCAAGCTATATATATGACGGTGGTATGGCAATGTATGCTGTGTTTCCTTTGTGTTATTTTTTAGCATGGTATTTGCTATATAGTGTTTTGTTAGCTGTTTCTGATGATAGTTTTGAAGAACATTAGACAAAACAAAGCAGTTACCACAACGTAGCGACAATTGTTCGCAGATAACAATAAAATAATTCATTGTTTACAGATGTATTACACATCGCTAACATTGGCAAAACTATAAGTTAACACTGCCACCTGACATTTGCATCAAAATCAAAACTGCGATGAAGAAATTATTTTTACTAACAACAATGACGGCTGCAGTATGTACAGTTGCAAATGCACAATTGCAATTTCCTGTACACATCAGCGGCCAATGGGCAGCTCAGACAGTGTGGATGCCTAAATCTCCACTGAAGCAACAAGTGTTATTTGTGGGTGGTGTTGATACTGTACAAACTACTGCAGTATACGGTAATGCTGCTGGTAAGGCTATTGCCAAACAATGGCATGACTACATAGGCTTTGTAAAAGACAGCACGGCACCCGGCGATTTGGGTTGGGTTATTGTAAACCATGAGATGACGACTAAAGATGACAAAAACGGCGATGGTGGTGGTATGACCACTTTCAAACTGCGTAAGAAAGCCAATAAAGAGTTGGAAGTTGTTACCACTACACTGCCTGACGGTCGTACTGGTAAGTTTTTTAATGTTGACTTCGCTGGTACTACAGGTGAAACCGGTATGAACTGTGGTGGTATAACAAAAGGTGGTCGTATATGGACTGCAGAAGAGTGGATGCAAAGCAGTAACCCGGGCATTTTTGCTGGTGGTAATGGCTACCGCGACACATCTGATTTTGTTATTGGTACTACAACACCTGCAGGTTTTACAGGCTTCAATGGCAGGACTATCAAGCGCTTCCAAAATCTGAACTGGATGGTTGAGGTTGATATCAAAACAGGTAAAGCTATCCGCAAGCAATACAACTGGGGTCGCGCAGGTTGGGAAGGCGGCGTTATTATGGCTGACAATAAAACAGTATATCTGTTTGAAGATGCTTCGCCCGGTATCCTTGCAAAATTCGTAGCAAATACTGCTAATGACTTTACAACAGGTCAACTGTATGTGTATAAACACGATGGTACGCCTACTAAATGGATATCAATTGAAAACAACCTTGACACCTTGTTGAATCTGAATACGGTTGCTATCCGTCGTGGTGCTACTATGTTCAACCGTCTGGAGTGGGGAGCACAATACAACGGTAAAATATACATCTGCGAAACAGGTCGAGATGGGTTCAACTATAATTCAGGCAATGCGCTTAATGGTGTTATTTCACCAACATTGGTTGATGGTTATAAAGCACGCTTTGCAATAGTAAATGGTACTTCATTTACAGGTACTAATGCAGCTGCAGCAGACTCAGTACGTGTTGGTAAATTCTTCGATTATTATGGCCGTGTAATTGAATTTGATCCAACAACTGATAATGTACGTTCTTTCATAGAGGGTGGTCCTTTCAAATCAAGCTCTACATCTGATCAGTTGCCTCTGTATCCTGAAAAACACTTGTCTAACCCTGATGGTATTGATTTCTTTACTTTCGGCAGCAAAACATATATGATGATACAGGAAGACTTGAACGGTACCAGCTACAACCGTATGCCTAATGGCCTTACAGGTACAGTTTGCGAAACTTATTTGTTGGATATGTCTATTCCTGGTCCAAGTATCAACGACCTGCAACGTTTGACAGCTTGTGCTCCCGGCGCAGAAATTACGGGTGGTATGCAGATAGATTATGAAACTATCCTGTTCAACTCTCAACACCCTAACACTAATAACGTTGCACCATATAATAACTCTCTCACGTATGCAATAACAGGTTTTGATACTACAAAAGTGGGTCCTCCAGTTACCGGTATTGCCGGTACTGTAGTACAATCTAAAAACTTTACTATTTATCCAAACCCTGTATCTCGCGAATTACACATCAGCCAACCAATGGATGTAGCTATCTACAACATGAATGGTCAGCGTTTGAAAGTGTTGCGTAATGTACAGAAAGTAGATGTTTCTGATATGGCAGCAGGTGTTTACTTCATCCGCAGCGCAGATGGCGAAACACTGAAGTTTATAGTTGAATAAACATTGATAATGATAATTTTACCGAAGCCCTTCAACAGGGCTTCGGTTTTTTGGTTTGTATAGGAAATATAATATCGTGATGAAAAAGATTTATGTCTTGTTGTTAGCTGTAGTTGTAGTCAGTTTATCTTTTTCCGCTTTTAACAATGCGGGACAACAGCCATCGGCAGTAATTAAACAAAGACACGGGTTAAGATTAAATACATTTATTGCAAGCTTGCAACAGTTCAGAGATGCGCTACAAAAAGCTGATATAAACGATAATGTAGAGCCATTGCAACAACGGTTTCTGGAGGTAAGAAAAGCGTTTAAAGCTTGGGAATATCTGGGAGAATACATGGACCCGCAATTTGTGAAGGATAATGTAAATGGTGCACCGCTGCCAAAATTAGAGCGCAATACTTTCGGTATTGTGGTAATGCAGCCAAGAGGAATGCAACAGATAGATGATATGCTATTTGGTGGTACGTTGGCAGAAAATAAAACAGAACTATTAGCGCATACTGACAAGTTGCTGAATGCTCTTTCCGACTATAAAAATTTACCATCAAGTATATATGACAGGATAGTGTTTGAGGCTGTAAGGGCTGAAATAGTAAGGATACATACTTTAGGTTTGACAGGATTTGATGTGCCGGGTTCTGGCAATTCCGTAAATGATGCCATTATAGCGCTTCAAACAATACAGCAAGACTTATTGTTGTATAAACCTCTGTTTGAAAAAACAGATAAACTAAATGCAGGGCTATTCTACACTAAACTTGCAGAAAGTATTGAGTACCTGCAACAGCACAATGATTTTAATACATTAGACAGGCTTCAGTTTTTGACAGATTTTCTGAATCCGATGTTTAGCAAAATACTATTATTACACAAAGCATCAGGTGTAGAGATGCTGCACGAAACCACACAAGCTTTTTTATTACCACCATACAATCATCAGGCAGACAATCTCTTTGCTGATGATTTTCTAAATCCGTTCAAATACATTGGGTTGCCGCAAGAATTATATACGTCCGAACTGGTAGAGCTAGGCAGAACACTTTTTTATGATCCTGTTTTGTCTTCAAAAAATAACAGGTCATGTGCAAGCTGTCATAACCCCTCACTTGCATTTACAGACGGCAAAGAAAAAAGTACAGCACTTGATTTTGACGGAACAGTAGAACGCAATGCACCAACATTGATAAATTGTGTATACAGCGAGCGTTTTTTTCATGATATGCGTACTGAAGTATTGGAAGCACAGATAGAGCACGTACTTACCAATCGCAAAGAATTTGATACAGATATGCTTGCTATTATAGACAAATTGAAAGACAGCAAAGAATATGTTGCCATGTTTGATGCAGGGCTGAAAAACTATAAAGGTGAAAAGATAAGTGCTCAGGGTATTACGTTCGCATTGTCGGCGTACGTTACATCATTGCGCGGATTCAATTCTGCGTTTGATAGATATGTACGGGGTGAAGCAAAAACTGTAAGTGTGGAAGTAAGAAGAGGATATAATCTGTTTATGGGTAAGGCCGTATGCGGTACTTGTCATTTTGCACCAGTATTTAACGGTACTGTACCACCACGATATGAAGAAAGTGAAAGTGAAGTATTGGGTGTGCCTGCAAATCCTTATGTGGAACAACCTGTAATAGACCCAGACCTCGGCAGAGCTAAAGGTATGTTGAAAGATAATGTGTACTTCTATGAATACTCTTTCAAAACACCAACAGTACGCAATATAGCACTTACTGCACCCTATATGCACAATGGTAGCTACAAGACAATGGAAGATGTATTAGATTTTTATAACAAAGGAGGAGGTGATGGTATAGGTGTGAAACTAGAGCACCAAACACTGCCATTCGACAGCCTCAGCCTCAACAAGCAGGAAATAAAAGATATAATCGCTTTCATGAAGGCATTGACCGATACCGTTAATATGACCAAAAAGCCTGCAAGGCTACCTAGGTTTGAAAAACAAACCGCGTTGAACAGTAGAAAAATCGGTGGGGAGTATTGATGCTTAATATTCATTTAGTATGTGAGTTGGCATAAAATAAACGGAGCCTGAAAAGGCTCCGTTGTTTGTCTATTAACCATCTGTGCCAATTACGTTGCTACTTGAATATGAAGTACCCCAATGCCAGCCATACCAACCCCTTTATTAGAAAGAACATAAATCCCCAGAAACCTATTCTTCGTAGCCATTTAATAGCTTTGTTTTGAGTCATGGTTGTTTCCATCAGTTAGCTATTATTTGATAGGTTTTGAAATCGCTGCTCATAGGGGCAGGCTTACCTTCTGCTTTTGCTTTTGTCAGGTCTTCAAACCCACGTTTATGTCCCTCAATAAAAGCTTCGGAACGAGTCCATTTTTTAAAGGCATCTTCCATTTCCCAATAGCTTATTATCAGATAGTTGTCACCATCTTTTTCAGGCCGCAGTACGTGCATTTCTATAAAGCCTGGCATAGTATCTATTGCTTTTGCGCGTGAGCCGAAAAGGTATTCAAAACGCTCTTTGTATTCCGGGCTGCAATTAATATAATTGATAGCTACAAATTTTTTATCCATTCTAATGCTTGATTATGTCACAAAACTATGTGAGTCATAAAACAGTCATTTCCCAAATGGGGAAAAGCATTTGCAAAAACAGGAAATACTATCCCTGTATATGGATAGAGATGACGATGGTGCGTGTAGTAATTTGGTCTATAGCGTTGCCGAGAGGTATTTTCTTATCGTCAAACTTGGCATTCATTAGCCCTTGGCTGAGTTTTATTTCGGGTGCGAAGATGAAGTTGGGGTAGTAGAACTCAAAGCCAACACCTATTTCATACCCAAGGTCGAAAGGCTTTACTTTGATAAACTCATCTGTTCTTCTCGAGCGTGCATTGGCTGCAAGGTCAATATCAAATTTACCACCGCCTAATGCATAAAATCGGAAATTGTTGATACGTTCGCTCTTGAATTTTAATTGCAATGGAAGGTGCATATATATAGACTCTACAGAACGATTACTGCTGCTGTCTGTACCAATGCTGCTACGCATTAGTAGAGATGTAGGCTTATCAGCAAAAGAAAGTGATGGTACAAAGCGCAGGTCTACAAACTTGCTCAAACGCAGATTGCCCATTAGGCCAAGATTGAACCCTGGGCCGAAACGGCTTTGTATTGTCTTAAACGTATCTGTATCGGTAAACGATTGACTATATCTGAAGCGGAACGTACTGAAATTGACACCGAATGTAATACCGAAGTAATAGGCCTTATCATCGTGCTCAGGCATGTTTTGAATAACACGTTGAGCATCTGCAGGTATTGCAGACAAACCGAGGAGTATGATGAGTATAATATAGCGTAAACGCATGAATAATGAACTAAGATAACGCTTTAGTACGAAGATACAGTATGTATTGGTTTACACAACCCCGCCATATATGGTTCTATTGAAAAAAGATTAACATCTTCTTTATTATGGATGCATAGATTTGCTATTCACCTTAAAACAAAATATATGAGTCTAAGATTAGGAGATGTCGCACCGAATTTTGATGCACAAAGCACCATTGGTACTATTAATTTGTACGACTACCTTGGCGATAGCTGGGGGGTATTATTTTCACACCCGGCAGATTATACACCTGTGTGTACCACCGAATTGGGGAAAACAGCATTGCTGAATGATGAATTTGCAAAACGTAACGTAAAAGTATTGGCTGTTAGTGTTGATTCAGTTGATAAACACCACGGTTGGATAAATGATATTAATGAAACACAGCGAACCATAGTCAACTTTCCGATAATTGCAGACGAAGACCGCAAGGTTGCATCGCTATATGATATGATACACCCCAATGCATCTGCTACGTTTACTGTCAGGTCATTGTTTATTATCGGGCCAGATAAGCTGGTGAAACTAATCATTACATATCCTGCATCAACCGGCAGAAATTTTATGGAAGTATTGCGTGTTATTGATTCATTGCAACTTACTGCCAGCTACAGTGTGGCTACGCCTGCCGACTGGCAAAGAGGAGAAGATGTAATTGTGGTACCAGCTGTATCTACAGAAGATGCTGAAAAGAAATTCCCGAAAGGGCTAAAAATAGTCAAGCCTTATTTGCGTTATACTCCACAGCCCGATTGGCAGTCATAAAGCATATTTAATAACAAACCCCGCTATTGCGGGGTTTGTTATTAAACAGGTAGTTTTTCTTTTTGGCGTTGTTCCAGTACAAAGTCGGCACCGAAAGTCAGTTTTTTTAATGCTGGACTTTTCTTATCCATCATCCGCCAGAAAGGAGCAATTTTAGTAAGAGGTTTACCCTTTTGATGTTCTTCATATGCATTTTCAGCTACTATCCGCAGAAAAATGCCAGATGTTACGGGACAAGTAAACTCAGCATTGTATTCAGAGGCCAAATCTTTACGCATTTGTTGTAAGCTGGTATGGGTACCTTTCGGTATGTGCTTTACGTATTCATCTACAATGGTAGGCGTAGCAATAAGCATGGTAGCTCCGGCGGGTATATCTGCAAAATCTTTATCGGTTTTCTTCACCTGTGGTTCGGCATCAGGGTTCATTTTTTCAGCCCATGTCTTTCTTTTATTAGCCATAGCTCACGTTTCTTTTATGCAAAAATAAAGACTGTTGTTAAAACAGCCTTTTCAATACGTTATATACAACCATTGGTTTGCCCAGGGTGTAGAAGTGCAGCACGGGAGCATTATTGGCAAGCAGGTCTTTACATTGATTATAAAGCCATTCTTCACCAATCTTGTCGCCTGCATCTGCCGATTTAGATTTCATCATTTCATTCACCAAATCAACCGGCACTTCCACATTGAAAATGCTGGGTATAGTTGTGAGTTGTTTTTGATTGGTAAGTGGTTTTAGCCCCGGTACTACAGGTACAGTGATGCCATTGTCAGCACAGCGTTTCAGGAAATTATAGTAGTGCGTATTGTTAAAGAACATTTGTGTAACTATGTAATCTGCGCCCAAGTCTACCTTGCGTTTCAGGTAGTACATATCCGTATCAGCATTGGGCGATTCAAAGTGCTTTTCAGGATAGCCTGCAACACCAATGCAGAAATCCGTTTTCACACCGTCTATTATTTCCTCTTCTATGTATTTGCCTTTATTCAGGTCTACCACCTGTTTCACAAGGTCTTCAGCAAAGCGATGGCCACGCGGGTTGGCAGTAAAGAACTTTTCATTAGCGGCAGCATCTCCACGCAATGCCAATACATTCTTAACACCCAAAAAGTTGAGGTCTATTAAAGCGTTTTCCGTTTCTTCTTTGGTGAACCCCCCGCATATCAAGTGTGGAATTGCCTCAATTTTATAACGGTTCATCAGTGCAGCACATATGCTTACTGTGCCAGGGCGCTTGCGTATTTCTACTTGCTCAAAACTGCCATCGGGACGTTTTTTCAATACCTGCTCTGCACGGTGATATGTAACGTTTACAAACGCCGGTTTGAATTCCATCAACGGATCCAGATGGTTGAAGATAGAATTAATGCCCTTACCCTTTGTGGGGGGTAATATTTCAAGCGATACAATAGGCCCATTGGCCTGCGAAAGATGCTCTGTAACTTTCATAACAAGTGGCAAAAATAGTTAATCCTGCCTCTTTTTGTGCTATTGTTTTATACTTAACACAAGGGCACAAACGTTTGATATACATTAATGTAAAATGGCATGTAGCCAATAATACAAGGCATATTGCTATTTTTGTATAAAACAGGTATGTTTTGAGCAGTAGCACTTTAAAAATAACAACCAAAGGGCTTTATAAACGCTATCGTAGCCGCACGGTGGTGAATAATGTATCTTTTGAAGTAAATCAGGGAGAAATTGTGGGTTTGCTGGGGCCGAATGGTGCAGGTAAGACTACTTCTTTCTATATGGTGGTTGGGCTGGTAAAGCCCGATGAGGGTAATGTGTACCTGAATGATATGGACATAACCAGCCTACCCATGTACAAAAGAGCCCAAATGGGTATTGGTTATCTGCCGCAAGAGGCATCTGTTTTCCGCAAACTCAGCGTGGAAGACAATATTACTGCCGTACTTGAAATGACTAAACTGACTAAAGGCGAACAGCAAAGCAAGCTGGAGTCTTTACTCGAAGAGTTTCGTCTGACACATGTACGCAAAAGCCCCGGTGATGTATTGAGTGGCGGTGAGCGTCGCCGTACAGAAATAGCTCGTGCACTTGCCGTGGACCCTAAATTTATATTGTTAGACGAACCGTTTGCAGGTATTGACCCTATAGCGGTAGAAGATATTCAAACCATTGTAGCCCGCTTGAAATTCAAAAATATCGGTATCCTTATTACCGACCATAATGTACAGGAAACGCTATCCATCACAGACCGCGCTTATCTATTGTTTGAAGGGAAAATACTAAAAGCAGGCGTAGCTGAGGAACTGGCTGCAGACGAACAGGTACGTAAAGTGTATCTTGGCCAAAACTTCGAATTAAAGCGAAAAGATTATAGCCAGTATTTATAGTAGTGGCAGGCATAGACTGGTATCAAGGCTTAGAAAAACGGAATTATATTTTTATTTTAGGATTTGAAAGATGAGCATCATCAGCCCGGCCATAAAAGGATTTATGAAGTTGCGCCTCAGCGCGATAGATAACTTCATGCATAATCCTGTAGATACACAGCAACAAGTATTTAACAACCTGATAGGCTCAGCACAGTTTACCGAATATGGTAAAAAATACGGATTCGAGAAGATAAATGGTGTCAGCGACTATAAAAAAGCCGTACCGATAAACGATTACGACTCGCTTAAGCCTTATATTGAACGCATACTGGAAGGGGAGCAAAACCTGTTATGGCCATCGCCCATCAACTGGTTTGCAAAATCGAGTGGTACAACCAGCGATAAAAGTAAGTTTATACCCATTAGCAAAGAGTCGCTGGACGATAACCACTTTAAAGGTGGCAAAGACGTATTGACGCTATATCTGAAACAATTCCCCGATTCAAAAATGATGTCAGGCAAATGCCTGACGATAGGCGGCAGCCATCAAATCAATCAGCTAAATGCCGATTCTTTTTTCGGCGATTTGTCGGCAGTAATGCTGCAAAATATGCCTTACTACGCCCAAACCATCCGTACGCCCGACTTATCAATAGCCTTGATGGACGAATGGGAGCAGAAGATAGAAATGATGGCACATACAACTATACAGGAAAATGTAACCTATATAGCTGGTGTACCTACATGGACGATAGTACTGATAAAACGCATACTCGAAATATCCGGTGCGAAACATCTGCACGAGGTGTGGCCTAACCTTGAATTATATATTCATGGTGGGGTCAGTTTCAAGCCGTATAGAGAACAATTTGAACGATTTATTCCGTCATCATCCATGCATTATTATGAAACATATAATGCATCAGAAGGATTTTTTGCAGCACAAGACCACACTGACACAGAGGGTATGTTGCTGTTTCTCAATCATGGTATTTACTACGAATTCATGCCAATGGATGAATACGGTAAGGATAATCCGCAAACACTGAGCCTTAAAGAAGTAGAGCTTAATAAAAACTATGCTTTGGTGCTGAATACTAATTGCGGGTTGTGGCGTTATTTAGTGGGCGATACCATACAGTTTACTTCGCTGAACCCATACAGGATACGCGTAAGCGGTAGGCTGAAACACTATATCAACGCGTTTGGCGAAGAGGTGATAGTTGATAATAGCGACCATGCAATAGCAGAAGCTTGCAAACTTACAGGCGCAATAGTTAATGACTACAGTGCAGCACCTGTGTACATGACAGGTGAAAGCAACGGAGCACACGAATGGATTATTGAGTTTGACAACTTGCCTTGTCCTATTGATGTATTTACTGCTGCATTAGACAGTGCGCTTAAACAAATAAACAGCGACTACGAAGCTAAGCGCCATAAGGATATTGCTTTACGTATGCCAATAGTACACATAATGCCCAAAGACGGCTTTAAGCAATGGCTGAAAGATAAAGGCAAATTGGGTGGTCAGCATAAAATACCCCGTTTAAGCAACGAACGTAAGTATCTGGAAGAGATGTTGCCTTACATAAAAAAATAAGATAATTGCGAATGGATATATTGTTCTTGTTGTTTCTCATATTATCGCTCATAGCAGAGATATTAGGAACAATAGGAGGCTTTGGGTCTTCAGTC
>CALESY010000170.1 GCA_937919945.1 uncultured Chitinophagaceae bacterium
GTGTACTGATACGCGGTGCCAAAGGCGAAGGCTTAGGTTTGGGCAGCTACACACCAAGCAACAACACGCTGGATATGAGCGGCTATCTTAATCAGGGTAGTATTAGCATAAACCTTACTAAAGGCAGTGGTACCGATTTTGTATTGGTAGGCAATCCTTTCCCGAGTCAGGTAAATATGGATGCGATAAGTGGTAATAATATTGGCAGCAGTTTCTACATCTGGGATGCTAATCAGGGTACGCGTGGTGCTTATACTTCTTATACGTTCGGTTCTTCTTCTTTCAACCTGCCTTTTGGTGGTGCGTTTGTTACTACCCTTTCAACACACGGCTATATTTTGTTTGACGAAGCAGACAAAACAAGCGGCACTGCAGGTGCTCCTTTCAAAACTACGGGCATTGCCAATCAGGTAGAACTGAAACTGGAAGACAGTACCATCTATTGGGACAGGCTGTTGCTGAACTTTGACGATAATGCCATGGCTACTGTAGATTATCCGGATGCTACGAAGTTGTACAACCCTGATATGACTTTCTATACACTTAGCAAAGATGACTCAATGCTGTCTATCGATACCCGTCCATATGTAGCAAGCGAAGTCATCAAACTGGGTTTGTATGCAGGTATTAAAAAAGACTTCAAATTCACAGCACCTAATGTAAACATGCCAGCAGGCACTAAGCTTTTCTTTACAGACAAACTGCTGAGCAAAACAATAGAAGTAACACCTTCGTTTGAATACTGGTTTACCGTAGATACAAGTGCAGGAAGCTGGGGCAACAATCGCTTTGAGCTGAACACACAAGGTGTACCAACTAACAGCATTGTAAATGTAAACGCAAGCAAGCTGAAAGTAAAATTAGTTCCCAACCCGACTACAGAGAATGTAACGCTGTATTACGAAGGTGCAGGTAAAGAGCTGAACATTATTGTAACAAATATGATGGGTGTGAAGGTAGCTGTTGCGAAAGCTGAAAATGTAAACGGCAGCATATTGCTACCTACGGCACAACTGGCAAGCGGCATCTACAACGTAACCATCTACAACGGCAGCGAAGTGATGACTCAGAAACTTATTAAACAATAATCCCTTCACTCGCTAAAAGATTCTCTATATGAAACAACTAAGAATAATTGCTGCATATATTTTCTTGACCCTGCTATCTGCAACAGCATATGCACAAGGCCCCGGCTTTGACGATGATGTGGTAGATGAAGTGCCCATTGACGGTGGCGTCAGCGCACTGGTAGTGGCTGGTGCCGCTTATGGTATTAATAAATTAAGATCAAAAAAAGAAAGAAGAACAAGCGGAAATAAATAAAAAATAGTAAAACTATATTATTATTGTTATTAGATGGATGTTCCTTTCAAGTTAAATAAGGCATTGAAGTTCTTAATCAGCTTCTTTGCCTTGTTTATTTTACTATACGGTCTGAATTATTTTTTTGTTGGCTTAACCATACCAGGAGGGTATTATAACGAATGGATAGCGAATCATGTTGATTATGTATCTGCTTATAGATCACTGATATTGAAAGGTGCATCTATCTTTACGGATATTGCAGGGTTTGACAACTACGTAAATAAATATGAGTTACGTATACCCGGCATATCTCGTGTACGTATGGTTTATTCATGTATTGGGTTTAATATTCTGAGTTTTTGGTTGGCATTTACTTTAGCTTACCCTCAACCTCTGAAAAAAAAGCTTCTCTATTGCATTTCAGGTATATTCCTGATTACGCTTATGAATATGATGCGAGTGGCCGGATTGGCTATGATCCGTTCTATAAGCTCATTGAGGCATACTCAATTTAACCATCACATGTTATTCAATATTATAGTATATGCCATTATTTTTATGGCAATCAGAATCATGGTAAATGATTCTGATGGTATTATCGGAAATAAAGCTAAAGCACATTAACTGTAGTAATGTGTCAAACTTGGGTAATGTAGCAAAGTAGGGTAGGTACGTATTAAATATGTTGATACCGAAAAATATGGGGCTGACTGGTATTATTGCAATTTCCGCTGGTTATGACCATTTTATAGGCTTAGAGAGTGATGCACAATTTGGGAAAATAATAAATATCTGCTAGTGTTTAAAAGCTATTACTTTACTGGCGTTACAGTATAACCCGCTTTTCTTAGTAGGTTTATCAAGCCGTTGTCGCCGTACAGATGCCCAGCGCCTACGGCAAAGAATACACTTTGCTTATCCATCTTCTCTATCATACGAGGCACCCATTTTTCGTTGCGTACATCCAGAAAGCCGCCAAGATCTTTGTCAGTTGTACCCGATTCTTTAATCAATTTGCCCAAGGCTGGCAGGTCTTGTTTTTTATAGGCATTTACCAATTTCGCAAAATCATCTGTCTTGTCTGTGTTCGTGCCATTCAGTAAGGCGGTTATTTCTTTTATTACGCTATCGGTTGGTAAGTTGTCAAACAGATCGAGCTGCTCTTGTACAGTTTCCAACCCTGTTATGTCTTTTTGTTGTTGTTTGGCAATTTGTGTCAGATTGTTTTC
>CALESY010000171.1 GCA_937919945.1 uncultured Chitinophagaceae bacterium
GCCATAGCTCGTAATATTCTTATCTCAAATTTCTATAATGCCCATCACAAAAAATATAGTGATATTGCGGGTTTTTTTGTCATGTTTTTTTCGTATATGCTATATAATAAAACTCCCCCGCAAAGCAGGGGAGTTCTTTTATCACACCGTTATCTCAAACTTCTTAGGTGGGGGCATATCCCAGTCTATTTTGCGTTTTACGAGCCATAGCTCTTTTATCTCGCTCATCGGCAGGGTAAACTGCGGATAGAATTCTTCGTTGTCGCTGATGCACACGTATGTTTTATCGTCTTTACGGTACAGGCGTTTCACCATAATGCGGTCTTCGGTTACCACCACGTATATATAAAACTGTGCGGTGCTGCTCCAGAAGTCGGGCTCTACACGTTCGCACACCATCAGGAATCCCTCTTTCAGTGTAGGCTCCATGCTATCGCCGCTTACCTCAAACGCGCGATACCTGTCGCCCCTGTAGGGCAGGTTGGGCAGGTGCATCTGTTGCAGTTCGTTGGCGTAGGTAGGGTCCAGGTAGTGCTTGCTGTAGCCTGCCTGTGCCATGATGGGTACTACAGGTATGCCTTCGGGTATGCTACCGTCGCCAAAGGCTTTGAGTCGCCGCAGGTCTTCACCTGTTATGCGGTTAGCGCCGGGGTTGTAGGCACCGCCAAACAGCCTGTCGGGGTCTATGCCCAGTACGTTGGCTGCTTTGTCTTTCAGCTCATCGTCCAGCCTGTCTTTTTTAAAGTTGTAGTAGAGGGTGCTGCGTGGCACTTCCATGGCATCGGCCAGTCCGTGGATGCCCAGTTTGCTCATACGTGCGGCGTTTTGTAATGCTTCGCCTTCGTGTATCTGTATCATAGACTTGTGGGTTGTTTTTAATTAGCTGATTTGATGATTGGCTTATTAGCTGATTGTTTTTTTGTTTAGTCTTCAATCGTAAGTAGAAAGTCCGTTACACGCGTCATTGCGAGGCACGAAGCAATCTGGTCTCACGTAGTTATATTATATATGTAATCCCCAACTTTCTACTCAAAAAAAATTTTTAAAAAATATTTGGACATTTGTTCAATATCTGTACATTTGTACAAATGAAACTACATTCATGCTACAGTGTTGCACAAATGTATAAAAACTTTTAAAACAAACTACCATGTTGACTGAAAAATTTTCCATCGCCGAAAAACACCAGCTACACAAGCGGCTGCAGGGCTATGGTGCCAAAACGGATTGCGCCACGAAAACGGGCATCCACATCAGTACTTTAGCCCGCGTGCTGAAAACAGGCGAAGCTACCACACCTGTTGCAGAAAAGTTGAGGCGGTTTATCAGCGCATCTGCATCGCGGGTGTTTATAGAGATGGCAGCGTAGTAATAATAAAGAATAGTAAACAACCAATGCGTACTACTATACATAAACAACTGTTTCATACACCTGCTGCAGGTAGCGGGGTGGCTATGGCAGATATGCATGCTGCCTTTGCGGCACAGCATATGTATTGCGCGCTATCGTGGAGGTTTGGTGTGCAAAGGGCGGATATCCCTGAAAAGAAAAATGCCCGGAGTAGAAACTACGGGCCTTTCAAAACAAAAAATAAAAAACACGAAGCGAAGATAATAAACTATTTAGAATTTGAAACTATATGTATCACAAACAATAACATAGTGATAGACTGGGCAATGCCCGGTATGGAGGCGAATGAGCAACTGCGTATAGGCCGTGCCGATTTTGAACAATGGTTGTACAAAACCTGCCGGCTGGACTGGTGCCTTACCGAACTGATAAGCGGCGAACACCAACTGCAACCCACCTACGAGTGGATATACGCGCACTACGGCATCTCTCTCAACGATTTGAAAACCTATATGGCAGAGCAGTGGATGAAGGGCTGATGCTGATAAACAAACATGTCAACAAAAAAACAGAGCTATATGAAAGAGAACATTTTTTACAACCGTGTTAGTAGCTGGATACGCAGCTATCGCAATCCTGAAGCACTCGACTGGTTGCGCAGATTTGTAGATAACAGCAACGAGCCTGCCAACATCAAAGAGCAGCTTTATCGTGAGATAGACTACAAAGAAACACGACTGAGGCAGATGCCGGGCTTCACCGTATGGGGTGGCAACACCTACCTGGCCGACGAAAAAGGTGAACCCCGTGTATATGCCACACGCTTTGGCGCGGTGTGCAAACTGGCAGAGCTGGCACTGAAAGGCTATGATGTAGAGCTGGAACAGGAAGGCACGCAGTATCGCATCACACTCACCGAGCCGGCCCCTGTAAAAGGTATGGAGGCCGCAGCATAAACACCTGCATGGCTACACCGCTATACCATGCCCTGCAAAATGAAACAATACAAGCAAAACAACTGACAATACTATAGCTGTATAGAGCGGGGTGGCAACAATACAGGCATGTATGTGCATCATTGTGTTTTTTACAACTGCTAAACTAAAGAGCACAACACATACACTGCCCGTTGCGCCCCGTCCTATACTGCCAAAAGAAAAGAAGTGCAGGCAACATGCGTAGCAGAAAACCCGCAAATAATATATTACGCGAAAAACCAGATCGCTCCGTGCCTCGCCATGACACGATAGTATTAAACAACTTTTAAAACAACAATCACATGAACAACACAACACAAGTACAAGCCGTACAAACCAACGATGAAAACTTTGCACGCGCACTGAGCATTACCGAACAACGGGAAACGGAAATAGACGAGCTGATGGACCGCTGCCATGCAGAAACCACTACATATCCCGATGCTATTGCTGCCATATCCGAAGAGCTTGGCAATGCCAACGAACTGGCCTATGCCTGTTTTCACCTCGGCGCCTTTGCCGAAAGCCAGCGTACCAGACACAAGCTGCTCTACAAACTGTTGGGAGAGTAGTCTTAAATGCGACAATTAGGTAATGAGGATAATGCGTCAATGCGATAATATGGGCAATGCGTTAATGGTAATTGCATACAATATTCAATTATCGCATTACCGCATTGTCTAATTGCCGCATTGCATGTCATTACCGTATTGCCGCATTGCTGAATTATCGAATTTTTCAAAACAACACACTATCATGAAACAAGAACCAAACATACACACACATACCCCCACCCATAAAGGTGCTGCGGTGTGCAACGATATTGTATCATCCGTTTTTATACATGGCGACATCAGCCGGCTGACGCCCGCACAGAAGGTAGATTATTACCGCCGTGTGTGCGATAAGCTGGGGCTCGACCCGCTATCGCAACCCTTCCGCATACTACGCCTGCACGGGCGAGAGATTATGTATTGCGACCGTGGTGGCGCACAACAACTGAATAAGCTACACCGTGTGAGCCATGAGATACGCAGCCGCGAAACGGTAAACGGATGTTATGTAGTAACTGCGCAAGCCAGTACACCCGACGGACGTAAAACAGAGAGCCTGGGTGCTGTACCCATCATCAACCTGAAAGGAGAAAACCTGTGTAATGCTATGATGAAAGCCGAAACCAAAGCCAAGCGCCGTGCTACGCTCGACCTGCTGGGCCTCGGCATACTCGACGAAACGGAAACGGAACACCTGCCCGGTATAGATAGCTATACACCGATTGAGGCAAATGCTACAACAAACAATACGGAAGATAGTGGCATACCTACCTCATTGTTTCTGGGGATGAAGGGGCTTACAAAAGCCGTAGCTACCTGCACTACCGAAGAAGAACTACTGCAACTCTACAACGAAAATAAAGAACGCATAGACAATGCACCTGAACTTAAACAACTCTTTACAAGTAGAAAGAACCAGTTGCGGAAAGTAGCGGCGTAGGGAAGATGTTTTATTCCCAGCATAGTAGGAATAGCCATATTGCATAAATGATGTAGTAAATAACAATCACAAGTAAGTATGCTACTTGCCACTTTACGGTTTCGAGTATGGTGATGATAATTATAAAAGATAATGCAGAAGTAATAGTGCCAGATAGATATACAGCAGGGATAAATTTTTCGGAAATTATCATAGATGTCCATACTAGCCATGGAGCAATAAATGCAGCAACTCTTACTTGTTTTATGTATTGTTTAGGAAAACTATATGCAATATTATCTCTGTAGAAATAATAGAAAACTACAATGATAAATGGAGAAAATAATAGCAGATAAGATATAAAGACCGACTTCATGAATATGACACTTGGAAAAATAACGCAACCAATAAATGTTTATTGTATTAAACATTGTGCTGGTACTTTCATAACCTTTACTGCATAGTGGAAGTGAAAAAGAACGAGTCATGGCGAAGCATGAAGCCATCTCACGAAATGAGGGCTACAGTACTTATATGTAAGGAGATTTCTCCCGTTGGTCGAAATGACGAATAGAAAAAAACCTACAACATCACCATGAAAGGAATCAGCAGAATAAACAGCAGCACCTCAAGATACGCACACTCTTTGCGGGTAAACTGGAATGCAAACAGCATCACCTCTACCACAAACGTAAGTATGCTCATCAGTATAAAAGCGCCGAGCAACTCATACCTCCACGGCAGGCGCAGCGATATACTCAATAGCATGGGCAGCAGCATAATGAGCAGCAATGCACGGTATGGCGTTATGTATTTGCGGTACTGACTGATGGGACGTTCTGCAGGTTGCAGGCGATAAGTGCGTTGGGCAGACATAGATGGTGTTTTATTTTTTGTTCAAGGCAAGATAAAACCACACCACAGCGCAACAAAATATAAGCCAGCCTATAACAAGCGGATAACAAAATTTAAATTCTAAATCCTAATATCTACATCCCAAATTCTACATCAGAAATTACAAATTATAAATCACACATCACAAATACCTGATACACTATGAGTAAGAAGTTCACACCATGGTTTCCGCACGAAACCAACCCGCGAAGCAACCGAAAACTAAAAGCCCTGTTCAACACATACGGCGGGGCGGGCTATGGCTACTGGTGGATTTTGCAAGAGATACTGTGCAGTCAGCCGGGCTATAAGCTGGATATTACAGACGAGTTTGCCTACACAGAGCTGGCAGACGATATGCGTTGCGACTATGCGTATCTGGAAAAGTTCATCAGCGATTGTGTCAATAAATTTCATTTACTGCAAAATGATGATACGCATCTCTGGTGTCCTGTATTGATAGAAACACTGCAACCGTTGGAAGAGAAAAGAGCAAGACTAAGTGAGTACGGTAAGATAGGAGCAGAAAAAAAGAAGAAAAAGAAGCTCGCTGCTTCCGAAAACCTAAGGGTGGCTGAAGGGGGGCTTACAGATTTGGTAGCAGAAAAGAAAACAGAAGAAAACAAAACAGTAGAAAAGAGTAGAGTAGAAGATAATACTATTACTACTACATCATCACCATCAGTTATAAATTTAAAAGTTGGTAATCAACAACCCTTACCCTATGCATCGCTCGATGATTTGAAACAACGTGCCCTGGCAGATACCGTTCACTTTGTACCCGTACACCTGCGGGCAGGACGTATAGCCGATGCGGCACAGCTACCCCTATGGCTCGATGCCTTCAACAAATGGCTGCGCTATGGCGGCGACCATGTAAAGAACGAGCGCGACTATCGCTTGCACTTCAACAACTGGCTGAAGATGCAAGACCTGACACAGAACCCCGCGCACTACAATCCGCTGACGGACAACAAAGCCATAGCCGCCTACCGGCAACGCGGCAGGCCAATGTTACCATCGCCACCACCACTAACGCCTATAGACGAAGCCCTACGCCTGCAACGCGAAGAGAATGAACGCGCCTTGAAACGATTGCGGGAGTGATGGGCGTAAATATGAGTCATGGCGAGGCACGAAGCCATCTCACGTAAACACATTATCACTTAATACTCATTTCGTGAGATGGCCACACTCGCTGCGCTCGTTCGCCATGACGGCACTTATATACAATCAACTACCTACTCTCTACCAAAAACAATGAAACCATACATACACTACAACCCCGATATAGAACGTGGCGTGCTGGGCATCTGCACCATGCACCACGGCGCATACAGCAGCGTCCACCACCTGCTTACAGAAGTATGCTTTTATGAAAAGAAAAACCAACAGGTGTACCGCGCCATGCGCAGCCTGTGGATGCAGGGCGAAGTGGTAAGCGGCATCGGCCTTACGGCACAACTATATGCAGATGGTGTACATGTTTTAGACGGTGTACCCACCGCTATGTATATAACAGAGCTGGGCACAGAGCTGCACCTCGCATCTCAACTGGAGCGTTGGTGCATACGCCTCAGAGAACTGGCAGCACGGCGCATGATGCTGGAGCTATCTGTCATGGCCGATACGGACGATGATATAAGCACCACCGCACAACTACTACAGGAGCAGATAAGAGAAGCACTGAGCATACAGCATGTCAGCAAATGGGTATCTGCTACAGAGGCGGCAGCAAGGCTCAAAAACCATTCGGTACAGGAAGATATTAATGGCATTTCTACAACAATACCGAAACTGGATGAAGTAAACGGTGGCTTTGCACCCGGGCATCTGGTGGTGATAGGCGCACGCCCCTCGGTAGGTAAAAGCGCGCTGGCATGCAACATAGCCCTGCAGGCAGCCATAGCGGGGCACAGCACGGCCATGGTATCTATGGAGATGGGTGTACACGAGCTGTATGCGCGTATGCTGGCACAGCACACAGGCGTGGGGTACAGAGAGCTGGTAAAGGGCAATTATAAAACCGCAGACGTACTACCCGCAGACCTGCCCCTGTATTTTGCAGACGATGCGCAGATGACCATACACGATATACGCGCCCATGCCGAACAACTGCAACAAACCAACGGACTGCAACTGCTGATAGTGGACTACCTGCAACTGATACAGGAACATGCAGATGGCAAACGCCCTAGAGAGCAACAGATAGCCGCCATCAGCCGGGGGCTGAAGATGATTGCCATGAGCCTGCACATACCCGTGATAGCCCTTAGCCAGCTAAACCGCGAAAGCGAACACCGCCAGAACAAACGCCCCACACTGGCCGACCTGCGAGAGAGTGGTGCTATAGAACAGGATGCCGATGTGGTGATGCTGCTGCACCGCGACTGGCAGGCAGGCATACGCCAAACCGAAACAGGTGCCAGCACCGCCAACGATGCCGACTTGCTGATTGTAAAATGGCGCAACGGACAAACCATAGATATACGCCTCCGCTTCCACGGGCCGACGATGTTGTTTAGTGGAGTAGGGTGATAGATTTTTATAATTGTACAGTACAAATAATTATTGTAAATTTGCTATGAATATATACACCACCAATACCCGACAGATATGCAGCAACTCACCCAACCGAATAACCACAAGCCAGCAGGGAGTGTTATATATTAAAGAGTTTGCAATTTTTTATATTTATACTTAATAAACAGATAATCAATTATTTATGTTGAATTTATCGTTCGTATTATAAAAAATAATACCCGTGTTTATTACAGTAGACAGGGTAAAAACATATTGTACTTTTCGGTATCAAACAAAAACGCCTTTTATGAAAAAGATTCTATTCAAAAATAAACGTTACCGTTTATATTATCTGTTCCAATTAATTGCGCTAAGTACTCTCTGTATGTTTTTTCTTGCTAATAATGCCATAGCACAATATGATAGTAATCATATTGGTACGTTATCATTACAGGAAAAAGTTGTTGTACGTAAGAAAGAAAATAAAGAGAACGACAAAAAATCTGATGACGTTGATGAAAATGATGTAGATGAAAAAGGTGTTAAAATAGATAGCGCAAAGATTATTATTATAGATGGTGCTATCCGTTACTTAACTGTTTTTACTGAAAAAGGACAATTTATTAATCGTCAAACCTCCATTTCTCTGTCTAAATACTACAAAAAATATCATAGTCTTGTCAGTGAACAAGATAGAGGATTATATATAATTAACAAAGAAGCAATAAAATATGATCCGAATCACGGTGGGTATGTATTACCGGATAATGGCACATACATGTTGTATAGTGATAATAATAACATGGTTAATCTAAAAAGAAGCATTAGCTATGGTATTGACTTAAAGAGTTTCACAGATGCGGGTGCATTATTAGGAAATAAACCCAATGGCCTTGTTTCCGTAGAGGGGGCAGGAAGGTTATTGATAAATGTGATACAATGGAGAAACTCACCATCATATAGTTTTCAATATTTCGAACTCTATGGCGGATACTCAAAATTTGACAGTAAATTTTCAACGTATTTAGTACCCGATAGCCGTATAATTACACCAACCGAAATATTTCAGAAATCAAGAGCAGTAGTAGGTGGTAGGTTATCTCTATTGAAGTACTATGGCAATGAATCAATTGAAATTGACTTTACCGCCTCGGGTCAGGTGAATTTCTCTCAAATTGCACCATTTTCTGATTCTTTGAAGCTTACCCCTGCAAATATCTACAGCGTTATTCCTGAAGTGAATTTTTCGTTTTCCCCGGGGGCTTTATTTCACGTAACGCTCACGCCAGGTTTTATCTTTTTAAGAAAAATTGATTATAGTAAATCTAGTGTTGCAATTGCGAACGCGAATGACAATAATTTGTTTAGATTGAGTATGCTGTTTGCCCTTAATACCAGCAAATCATCCAACAGCAATAAAGTGTTTTTCAGAATTAATATGTTCTATGAAAATGGTGGGAATGGTAGTGGTTTTACGCAGTTTCAAATCGGGTATAATAAAAACTTAGGTGATTTACTGAAGACCAACCTTGCTGCAGAAAACAACAGACATGTGAGTGAACGATAATCATGTTACTGTTGAAGGATGAGTATTGTATTAACGAGCTGCAGTATTATGGTTTCATATTCTGTAAAAATGTTTAAAAATATATAGTATGCCGAAACGTGTCAGCTATTTTGGTATCAGGAGAAGGAGTTTTTTACTGCAATTAATGCTCCTATGTTGCTTGCTTCAGTTAAATGCCCATGCCGGACAAAAAAATGTATGGTTAGGTGGTGCCGTTTTTTTGTTGTCGGACAATGACAATACTACAAAAGTATTTATTGACAGGTATGGCTTCTTATACCCTCAGAAGAAACATGGTATATATATACCTTATTCAGGCTTCAATAACCAAAAACCCAAACTGGATGAATATCAGATTGATGACTGTTGTATGAAATCTGATATACTTGGTGGAGATTTTTTAAACTCGTCCCTTATTAAATATTTTGGTTATGATGGAACACACGGTGAATGGGAGAAATTGAAACAAAGCTATCAATATAATGAAGATGCTAATCTCAATTACTTGCATAATTTTTTCCTTTTGCAAGAAAAAATGACAAAAAGCATAGCTGATGAGATAATTGATAAGTTTACAAAATCACAAGCTAATACATTGGTATTGTTGATACATGGTTATAACGACGTATTGCCTGATTTTTATAGTATGATACAAAAAGATGTATCTGCAAATGGAAATATCAAACCGTATTTTATAGAGGTGTATTGGGATGGCTTAACCGCTAATAACGGCAACCCTGCATTTAAACAGATATGGGGCAAAGCGCAGTTTAATACAAGGTTTGTTGGTTTGCGATTGAGGAAAATGTTATCGTATTTGCCAAACACCTACACAATAAAAGTTATAACCCACAGTCTGGGGGCTTCTGTAGCCAATTTTGCTTTTTTTAATGCTTATAACTTTGCTGGCAAAAATCCGGATAACATTATATATACATCTTTTTACAGCCGGTACGATACTATTGTATCTAAACATCATAATGTAACATTAGGTATGGTAGCGCCTGCAATTCCCTACACGTCGTACAATACACTAACCAGAAATTCTGATGGCTATTTTCCTATCAGAAAGATATTGGTATGCTATAACGAAAATGATTATGCACTGACTAAGATGAAGATATTCGGAGCAAACATGTTGGGCAATACAAGTCTGGGATGTAATTGGAAGGGTTCGATAAATGAACTCAGACAGGTACTTTATATGAATCAATTTGATACTAACAATTATATACCGAGTAATTTTACAAAGCACAGCAATACTCGCTCGAATTTAGAGCAACATGGTTATTGGTACTATATGCAGCGTTCAGGTTTATATACAGCGTTTTTACAGCGGTTATTAAATTAGTTAATTAACCAGTCCACGGGTCGACGATGTTGTTTAGTTGATTTTTTGTGTCCACTCAAGAGAGGGAAGTGTTTCATTGCCGTTTGTAGATTAGGAATTGGTTCAGATACCATACATGCAGATTCTAGCCCCCCCCAACCCAAATTAAATAAATCCCTCAAGTTTCAATTATTTATTATACCTTTGTGGTAAGACAATGGTTCTTACGTTTTTGCAGCCGCTGATGGGCACAACTTGTTTTGTTTTTCTGTTCAGTCTACATTTTCCGCCGACCATATTTTTAATCATTTTTTTTAATTCATTATTATGAACATTTTCGTAGGAAACCTGAACTTCAAAACAACTGAAGACACCCTGCGCAACACGTTTGCAGATTTCGGTGCTGTTGACAACGTACACGTTGTGATAGACAAGTACACCAACCGCGCCCGCGGATTCGCTTTTGTAGAAATGCCCGATAACGATGCTGCGCAAGAAGCGATCAGCAGGCTGAACGGCTCTACGCTTGACCAACGCGAAATAGTAGTTAACGAAGCCAAACCACGCACAGAAGGTGGTGGCGGCAACCGTGGCGGCGACAGAAACCGCGATGGCGGTGGCTACAACAGAAGAAGGGAATATAACGACCGCTATTAATAGCATGTACCTGATACGAAAAAGCCATACAAAATGTATGGCTTTTTTACACTTTATTTTTTTATCACAATTTTTTTAAAACAACTACGATACACTGCTTATGGGTACAGAAACAATGGCTAAAAAAGAGCGCGAAAAGAAGAAACTGAAAAAGAAACAAGAGAAGCAAGATAAAAAAGCTAACCGCAAGGATAGCAACGACAAAGGTAAGAGCCTGGAAGAGATGATGATGTATCTGGACGAGAACGGCAACCTGTCGCCCACACCGCCCGACCCGCGCAAGATGAGAGCCATTGCTGCTGATGATATACAGATTGGCGTACCCAAAAGAGAAGACCTGCCACCGGAGGAAACCCAACGCACAGGCAAGGTGCGCTTTTTTGACAAAACCAAAGGCTACGGCTTTATTGACGATGCGCTGAACCGCGATAGCGTGTTTGTACACCTAAACGCACTGACGGAAGAAATACGCGAGGGCGATAAAGTGAGCTTTGAAACCGAACGCACTGCCAAAGGGCTGAGCGCGGTGAAGGTGAAGAGAATAGTATAGCACTTATACCATCCGTAATAGTTGCTGTATTGCACATTTTGTAAAGACTACACTTCTCCCCAATAAAAAAATCCCCGTACTGAAGCGTACGGGGATTTGTGTTTTAATATGCTGAATAATATTTACTCTAACACCACTTGTTTGGTAATCTCCGCATCGTCCAGTTGCAGTTTTACCCGATAGTTGCCTGCTGCAGCATGCTTTGCAGTCAAGGACATAATTTTACTCACCTTAATCTGCTGAAGTGCAGCATTTGTTTTTAACAGCAAAGTTGCTGAAGAGCAAATACATCACCTGATAAGCATCAGCGTACCTTTCAATAGTTGTCGTGTACGGTTGCCGTTGGGGGTGTATTGTATGAAGTATTGGTAGGTGCCAACATCTGCATTGGCTCCATTGTAGCGGCCATCCCAGCTATCACTAATATTGTTGGTCGTAAATACTTGCTGCCCCCATCTGTTGTATATTTTCATCTCAAACAAATTGGCAGTGCATACTTCTATGGCTTTGTAATAGTCATTTTTACCATCGGCATTGGGTGTAAAAGCATCGGGTACAACTACGCAATCGTTACAGCCCATCACATCAATATTAATGTCGTCTGTCAGGTAGGTGCATGTGTTGTATGCTTTTACTTCGTATCGTCCTGCCTGTGTTACCTGTATGCAGCAAGAGGTATCGCCTGTGTTCCATATATATTTTACATAGGGGTAGCGGCTGCCCAATAGTATACGGTCTGACCTGCAGATGCTGGTGTCATTGCCCAGTGTACTGAAGCCGAATGTATGTAAGCCTACCACAAAGGTATCTGTATAGCAGATACAATTGCTGATGCGCTCACACGTATATAGTCCTTCTTTCTGTACGGTTATTTGTTGTGTAGTGTCGCCGGTATTCCAACGGTATTGTGTTGCGTCAATTGCTTTGAGTATGGCCGCTGTGTTTGGGCATACCGTAGTGTCTTTTTTGTTGCCATGCTGTTGTGGCGGGTTTTTTACACGAAACGTATCTACCGTCAGGTTGCAGCCATTGATAGCTTTACACCAATATGTGCCGGGTTTTGTAATTACTGCAGTACGTGTGTTACTACCTGTGCTCCACTGATAAACGGTAGCTGTGCGAGGCGATGAGAGTGTAAGTGTGACAGGTAGTAGTTTGCATAAAGTAGTATCGCGGGCGTAGTAAAAAGTATCGCAAGGGGGTATCTCTGTAACAGATACGTCGTCTATAAAATAGTATGCGTAAAGCACCGCATTAGGGTTGGCAATAGTCGGGTATACAGGCTGGTACTGAACGGGTACACCACCATTATTAAAACAGCCGATGGTCATATATTCTTCTCCGCCGGTGGCATTATACACACCATGTATCTTCACCCATTGTGTGGTGTCTGCCATAAACACACCGGGTGTACTGATGATGTGTGGTATTGCACTGAGATATTTAGCCGTATTAGATGTACTACTAAGCGCTGTTTGTTTGAAGTTGGCACCAATAGCATCGAGTGCTATAAAGTTTTCAGACCAGCCCCTGTTTGGGCCGTAGCTGTAGCTTACATAAAAGCTGACGTCGTATTTTGTACCGGCTTTCAACTTTTGTGTCAGCCTGCATTGTATATACTCGCCATAGTCTACAGATAGTTGAAAGATGTCTTTGCCATAGGCTATAATGCCGGCAGCACCATTGCCATTGCGGGCTTGCTTGTAACCCAAAAAATAATTGGGCAAGTTGACACCCGATGCTACTGTTGCGCATGCATTGAAATAATCGGCAGTAGTAAGTTTGTGTGGGTTCACCCATTTGTCTACAGTAGAGAATGCAGTATGTGCAGGGTCGTAACTGATTTGTGATATACCTGTAGGGCATGTGTTAAAATCTTCGAACCCGGGGTTAGGTACCAGATTTTGTGCATACAGTGGCAGCCAGTTCACCAAGAGGGCTACTAAACATACTGCATACTTGTGCATCATAGTACTTGATATAAGTTGTGCAATGTATCGTAAGTGTGTAATGTTATGATAGCATAGCCTATATAAAGTTAGCAATTGCCAGATGATGGTACAATATACTATTGGTTTGAACTTGAGGCTTTTTTATTAACTGCTTATTGAATTTAAATCGTACAAGGCATTTACTGAAAACTTCAGTCTATAAAATTGTCATGTGGTATTCGTATTACACAAATAATGCTAAAATGTACTAACATGTAAAAAATGTATCTGTCTTTTATATTGGTGCTACAGCCTGTCTTTATTATTACAAATATACTCACATGAATATCGCTATTCCCTTGTAACAACAATAAGTAAATAACCACGCTTTTGCCCATTTTTCCATAACTTTATTACACAAACTGTTACCTGTGCGTATATTCTTACTCTCACTATTCTTACTTTCCGCATTTAGCTTGTATGCACAAAACAAGTATGTAAGAGACGGTCTGCCAAGAGATTCTATTGCTATCAGCTTAGAGGCGAGCGATAGTCTCAACAACCCCAGAGTACGCTTAGACACTACGGGGTGCAAGCTATGGCGCATTGGCACAACAGTTAAGCCGTTCTTTACCACTGGCAGCATGTCTGCATATGCTATTATGACGGATACATTATCACCTTACGACACCAACCGGAATGAATCATTTATAATCCATCTTAAAAAAAGGACTAGCAATACTATATTGGGGTTTTGGCACAAGTATGAAACGGACAGTGCCAAAGATGGTTGTATTGTAGAATACTCTGCAGATACAGGTAAAACATGGAATAATGTGTTAGGAGATTGTAATCTGAATACCCTATCAGGCTTTGGTATTTATACCGATAATTTTTACAAAAAGACAGATACACTTACAGATGGGCAGCCGGCATTTAGTGGCAATAGCGATGGTTGGCAATATAGCAGAGTACAACTATTTAATTTAATTTATGTAAAAAGTACTGCAGCTTTAAATTGTATTTCATACGGCGACCTGTATTACAGATTCAGGTTTGTGAGCGATACTGTACAGAACAACAAAGCAGGCTGGATAATTGACAATATTAAAATAGAAGATGACTATTATTCAAGTGGTATTCAGACTGTATCTGCATCTTCTTTAAATGTGCATCCTGTTCCCGCAAATGATATTGTACATTTTCCTGCATTAGACAATGCTCAAACTTACAGGCTTATCATTACAGATATTACAGGCAGACAAATTGCGAATGTCCCTTATGCCACAACTTTATATATAGCGCAATACACGTCAGGTATGTATTACTATAAAGTAACCAACGGAGAAGAAGTATATACCGGCAAACTAATCAAGCAGGAATAGTAATTTTAATAGTATAGTGTTATTGCCATCAACCAACCTCGCGCCACTTTCCCCAACGCAACCCTTGCCGCATAGTCTTTGAAGTATAAACTAAGGCATAACACTTGCTAACAAGCATTATGCCTTATTGAACAACTTGTTTTACAACTTTGTTATTCTACCTGTTTTAATGATGTTGTTGCCATCTGTTATTTTGTAATAGTAAATGCCTGTTTGCATACTTCTTACATCCACATCTGTAGCAGGTGCATTGAGCGCTTTGCTCATGTACTTTCTTTCATGGCTCCATCAGGCTGATAGTGGCGAGGAAGTGATATGATTTTTTCATAACTTCAGTGTCATGCAATACCTGTTGTTTTTCTTTCTTGTACTATTTACAAGCTATGCAGAAGCACAGCGCTGCAGCGACAGCACATTTTACCAAAAGCTAATTGTACAAACAGATACACCAACAACAGCAGCATACATATACCTGCAACAAGCAGATACCAGTGCATTATGGCTGCATGGTAGCATGCATTTTCCGGTAAAAGAACAGTCTGAAGAAATAAGCCTTGGACCATGCGCTAATCCTGTACTGATGATGGTGTGCAGATTTGAAAACGGAGATACACTGCGCACAGAAATAATGGGTACAAATGGCAAATATGCTTTTTCTGTATTACTGAAAAGATGGGAACGCGTTAAGAATAAACGACAAAAGTTATACCACTGGGTAGGCAATATTCCGTTGTTACAAAAATTGGAACTAAGCCGTTTGATTAGTATTACTGTGTTACAAAAAGCATCCATCTTATCAGGCGGTGTGCCTGTACAAGATGCATCATACCCTATATACACAATGTATATCCCGCAGGATGCTGCAACAATATTACATACTGCCGCTAAATGTCATAGTTTGGGTAAGGGGTATTAGCAAATGAGCGTTAATGGCACTTCTCACAAAAATGAGAATCAAGTTATTAACCAATCAACCATATCACGTTACCTTCCAAGCGCCACCTTTGCGGCATAGTCTTTGAAGAAGGATGGGGAGTAATCGGGTGAGAGGTTTAGGGTTGTAGTTTATGTGTAATTAGATAATACCATCATCTCTGTGTGGTAGGCTATGCACCTGTTTGCAGGATAGTATACTGTGCTTTTTTTATATTTTTATACAAACATCAAGTATTATGAGTACACAGTACATAGGTAAGCTGATAGTAGTCAATAACACCAATGCAGGCAGGGCTGTAGACAATGCCATTGACAGCTATCTTGTAACGGTAATACACACCTGCGATGGTGAAGATACTAAGGTAATGGATAACGTGTTGCTGGACGGATGTACGGCTTCGTCTGTACATAATTTCATGTCTGTATCAGGCAAAGACGATTATTGGCATTTTATCTTACAACCCGATAATAGCTATGGCGACAAATACGAAGGGAAATTTAAAGCTAACTACGAGGAGCGAGATTGCCCGGGCATTATGTTTGTAAACATACACTGGCATGGGGAAGTGTATGAATACGATGCGGAGATGGTATTCCCAATTTCAGACAATGTTACGGGCATACTGACCGGTAATTAGTAATTGTTGCAGATTGGCAAATCAATCCTTCACGCCACCTTGCCCAGCGTAACCCTTGCGGCATAGTCTTTTATTTGCTTATTTGGCATTGTTTTTGCTCGTACATCTGATTATTCAACCATACATACTATGAAGCCATATTTACTTTTTACCCTTAGCATTTTTCTTTTTGCCTGCAAAAAAGATAATAAAGGTAACTCCGCCCCTCAACCTCTTGCTTACGACTCTGTTTTTACTTTTCAGCAAAATGCAAAAACACACAGATTCAGCACCATCATCGGCAATGACAGGAATGTTGTAATGCTTGTCAATGAGGCTAAAACGCTTATACCAACCCTATACAAGTTCTCACAAGCTGGTGCATTGTTATGGAAAAAAACTATTCAGATACCTGATACTGCATACTACGGGATACCAAAGCTTTATTCTGTTGCAGAAACACGACATGGCAGCTTTTTGTATTGCGGAACATCATACAAAAAAGTACCTTATAACGGCTCATTTGTTATAGGCTCTGATATTGCCCTACTAAAAACAAACAGTAACGGAGACGTATTGTGGCTAAAAAGTTTTGGTGGCGATAACGATGATTATGGCACTGCAGTTATCAAAACAAAAGATGGTAACTATTTGCTTGCTTGCAATTCCATGAGTTTTTCTGCTGATTACTTCAACGACATATACCTCATTAAAATTGATGCCGATGGTAATGTACTATGGACGAAGAACTATACAGCACCTGAGCAACAACATATTGGCGATATAATAGAAACCAGTGAGGGCAATTTTTTTCTGAACATTACAGATAATTATGGTACAGGGCACGCAAACCTGATGTGGATGCTGATTGACAAAAATGGCAACGAGCAGTGGCGTAAAACAGCAGAGATGGGCACTAATGCACATGCAGGCGGAGCAACACAAATAGCTAATGGCGACTTTGTGGTTTCTTACGGCACTACTAGTTTGTTTGTCAGCCGTTTGGATAAAAGTGGTAACAGATTGTGGACTAATAACTACACATCTGCGGGAAATGTAGTCTATTTGTTTGGTAGCTCTGATATGCAAGTTTCAAGCAATAACAACATTACATTGGCTTCTAACTCTCAATATACAGGTACTAATAACGCTGTAACGTTTTTACTGAATATAGACGGCAATGGAAAGGAAGTGTTTCTTAAAAAATTGTCTATTGATAATAACAGTTCGCCAATGAACCTGTTACGTGCTGACAACGGCAATAATATACTTACAGGCAACCAAACACTTGACACAACTATTGCCAACACATTTTTCATAAAGATAAATGATTATTAAAGTCCCTCACGCCACTTTCCCAAGTGTTACTCTTGAGGCATAGTCTTTGAAAAAGGACTGGAAGAAATAACGGAAGCAGTCGAATAGGTCCATCTTGTAGATGTTGCGGTCTTTCTTTAAGGCACTTGGCACTTCGCTGTCTTCATCTACCATCGCCATTTCGCAATCGCGTATCAGCAGCGGGCATCCCTTTTCGCTGATGTATATATTGGGGTATTGAAATAATAGTGTGTTGATGAGCGCGCGGCTGTCGTTATGTGTCAGGTTGCGGGTGTTGATGACTGATTGTCTTTCGGGTATGTTGAGCATACTGCGTATCATGGTGTAGTAGCTATCGTGCTTGCCATCAAATCCCACATCGCCGTGGTTGCCACTGGCATCGCCCGTTATGTACAGGTGGTGGCCTTTGTATTTGGCATACACTTGCTGGCATAGTTCGCCAAGCTGGTCGCGCACGGCAAACTCATCAATAAAATGTATAAAGCTATTGTGCTGCCCTTTGTTGGGGCTCATCTGCACCACAAGGCAGGTGAGGGGATTGCGGTTAAAGTCGAACGAGAGATAGATGGGGAAAGACGGCATCAGCGCGATGTCTGGTTTTACATGGCGTTGTTTATCAAAGGCAAATAACCAGGGTGCGTTATTCTCGCGCAAGCCCCATTCGCCCAACGCGTAGATGCGGTATTGGTTTTCGTTGTAGAGCTTCAGCATTTCAATCTGCTTGCGGTCGGCATCTGTCAGGTGCGGATTGTCTTTATACGTGCTGTGTATTTTCACACAGTCGTCTTCCATATCCGTACGGTCGAAGAAGTGTTTCTTCAGCCAATGCTCTTCGTGCATGGGGTTGAAGACGAGCGTCAGTTGTATGTTCTCCCTGCCACGCGCACGTCGGTTTAACTCTAAGAAATCTTCAAAGTCGAGCTCGGCAGCTTCTTCCACCAGTATGCGTTCCAGCCCCTCAAAGCTTTTTAGTTTATCGGGGTCGTCGAGCCCGCGAAAGATGATTTGTGAGCCGTTTTCGTGTGTCAGTGTGCGGTCGCTTTTGTTCTCGCTGAATTTGGTGGCGAGTTCCATTTCTTCCATCCTTGCACGGAAGGCAGGTATCACACTATCGCGCAGCGTATTGGCTACTTTGCGTATGACGAGGGTTTTTACTTTGCGTTGTGTAGCGATGGTCAGTTCTTTTTGTACGGCACTGTAGCTTTTGCCGCTGGCTGTGCCACCATAGCTGAGTACAAAACGTTTGTCGGCAGCCATCAGGCGGTGGTAGAGGGTGGTGTGGGACATGGTGTTGATAAGTTAATAAGGGACAGGTTAATTATTTTAACAGCAAAAATACAATAATAAGTTGTTTGCTGCAAATAACTATTGCACCAAGATGTATGATGTCTGCTACTTCTGCCCCGTAGCTTGCAGGTATTGATTATTGTATGCTTCCGCCTGTTTAGCATCGCCCATATCTCTGTAGCACATGGCTATCTTCAGCAGCATAGCAGTAGCTTTCGGGTCTTTTTTATAGATGTCGGTAAATACAGTAATGGCTTCTGCATACTTGCCCGTCATAGCCAGTGTGTTGGCATAGTTGGCCTGCATCTCTGCATTGTCGGGAAACAGTTGCATACCCTCTTTAAAGAACGACAGTGCTTTGTTGTAGTCTTGTATATTAAAGCAAGCGGTAGCTGCTTTGTTATGTGTTTGCTTGTTGTAGCTCTTCAGCGCTATGGCTTTTGTATATGCATCAATAGCTGCCTGCCAGTTTTTTGCGGTAAAGTACACATCGCCCATGTTCAGGTAGTTGGCTCCGTCTTTGGGGTTCATAGCGATGCATTTATGGAAACACTGTAACGACTTATCCATCATGCCATGACGATAATACGCTATACCCAGATTGGATATTACTTTATAGTCTGCCGTATCTATAGCATATGCGGCTTCCAAGTACTGCAACGCGGCTGCTTTTGTAGCGTCTGCATTTTCGTTCAGCAGCAGTGTGCCGTAGTTGTATTTTGCCCTCGCGCTGTTGGTAGCATCTGCATCTGTCGTAAACAATGTAGCGTTGCTTTCCCATGCACCCACTCTGCCCACCGTCTTTGCAGCAAAGGCAATCAACAATACCGATAATGGTACTGTAAACAGATACGCATTTTTAGCAGCATACAGATAATGCAACAAACAGGCAATGGCTACTATTATACCCAACGATGGTATAAACACAAACCTGTCTGCCATTGTAGAGCCTATCAGCAATACAATATTGCTTGTAGGCAGTATAGTGAGGTAGAAGAACGCAATACCATAAGTGACAGCAGGGCTTTTCTTCCTGAACTTAAAAGCTATATACACAGTTGATGCAATCAGTATTACAGAACCCGCTATATACAACATATCATCGCCGAATGATACGCAGGGTACCTGATTGTACGAATAGTCGTAAGACAATAAGGTGGGGAATACAGACTTCAATATGTATTGCGCTAATAAGCACAGTGCAGTTAGTTTTTGCGAGATGATACTGCCACATACTACCAACGAATTGTCGGCATAGGTATAAGGCAGCTTGGCAGGGCTGTTGCTCAGTGCCATGTATCGCCATGCAAACCATGCAACCGTAATGGCAGACAATGCACCAAGCGCTATGAGTACATCTTTCTTAGCCCCCTTTTTATATATGGCAAACAACAACACAGCCGCAAACACGATAGAGCTTTCTTTGGATAATAGCGCCAGCAGATAATACAACATCGTGAGTACGGTTATCTTGTTGTGTTTTACAACCTCTGTTGCAGCCAGTAACAAAAACAGCAAAGACAATATCTCGTCCCTACTTTTAATATTGGCTACCACCTCTGTATGCATAGGGTGGGCAATAAACAGTAAGGAGATAAACAACGCGAGCAGATAGTTGTCGTGCAGCAGCTTCAATAACAGTTTGTAGAGCAACAAGCCACTGAAGGCATAGAGCAATACATTTATTGCATGATGAATAAACGGCGCATCGGGAAACACTTCCCACTCGGCTGCAAACATCAATAAGGATAGTGGCCTGAATAGTCCATTGCCCAGCTCCCAATACCCTTTCCAGTAAGATGTGGTAAGTATATCGGGGATGCCTGCAAGGCCTTGCTGCACTATTTTGTTTTGATAAATAACGGCTTCATCGTCCAGCACAAAACCGAAAAACACACTGGCACCATATAACAAAATGCCTGCCAGCAACACGATGACAGGATAATAAGAAGCGTATTTATGTTGACTATTCTCCACTTTTATTGTTTGTTAGAAGTGATGGCTCTGTAGCCGTTCAGCGCGTTTTGGTCGTTGGGGTTGATGGCCAATGTTTTTTGCCAGCAGTATGCTGCGCTATCATAGTTCTTAACCGTATAGTACGCGCCACCCAAGTTGCTCCATGCATTGGCATTCTGCTCATACAGCTTAACAGCCATATTGAAATTGCCAATAGCTACAGGCAAGTTGTTTTTACCAATCGTCAGCCCACGGTCTGTAAAGTAATCGGATAGTTGAGGGAAATGCGGGTCGTTGGGCAATATTGTTTTTGCCAGCAACCAATATTTCATAGCACTGTCTTGCCTGTCTGTAAGGTGGTATATAATACCCTGATTTATCATGGCATTGGTAAACCTAGGGTGCATGGCTAATGCCTTTTGCGTGTGTGCCAATGCCTGTGCCAGCAGTTTGTTTTTGGCATCTGCATCTTTCGCGCTGTCGGTTTCTTTAATCAGTGCTTTTGCCACGTTATTATTTACCATAATGCTATTGGGCACTGTCTTAATATCGGTAGTAAACAAAGTGCTGTCGTCTTTCCATGCTTTGTTTCGGGCAATGGTTTTGAAACCTGCTACCACAACAATAACGGTTAATACGCCATACCATACATTTCGTGGTAAGCGTGTTGCTACCTTATCATACAATACCGCCAATGCCATGCAAAATGCCAGCGATGCGTGGAATAGCAGGCGCTCGCCCATAGTAGCACCGATATCCATTACCAGATTTGATACAGGCAGCAAAAACAGTATGTACCAAAGCAGGATAAACGAATAAGGAGACTTGCGCAAGAAGCTGATGACAGCGAGGGCTACTAATGCAATATGAATGATGAGCGATAATATAACCATCGCATCGCCCCATGTTTTGTAAGGGATGGTATTGTAAGAATAGTCTGCCGATAGCGGATACGGAAATACGAGCAGTGCCAGGTATTTCAGCAGTACATATATTTTCGTTGCCCATTGCTGGCTTGTATCTGCCAGCAGGTAAGGGTTGTTCAGTATGTCATTTTGCGCTGTAGTGCTGAAGCCTACGGCATTGTACCTGATAAGGGCATATAAGGCAATGGCTGCTGCAATGGCCGCCGTGCAGTAGATGATACGTTGCTTATTCGCATCTTTCCTGAAAACCAATATGCTGCATGGTGTCAGTACCGCTAATACCACCGCATACTCTTTTGACAGGCAAGCTAATAATACAGATAATGCGGTCAATGCAAGCCATTTTATAGTAGGTGTGGTTATGTATTTAAACGCGCATATCAGCGATGTGATGATGAACAGCATTGACAGCAACTCATCCCTGCTCTTGATGTTGGCTACTACCTCTGTATGTACGGGGTGTACGGCAAAAAGCAGTGTTGTAACAAAAGCGATGTTGTCGTTTAGTAAGAAGTGTTTTTTCAGCAGAACGAACAGCAAAGCCAGCAACAACCCGTAGAGCAAAGCATTTATCAGGTGGCTATACATGGGGTTCGCGCCAAATGCCTGATACTCTATGGCAAAGCTGACAATGGATAGTGGCCTGTACCTGCCACCGCTTAGTTGTGCATCTGCATTATAATCTTCGTACATGCCGGCAAACATATCTGTGCTGAATATGTCGCCGATACCACTGATGCCCTCTTGTACATATCTATTTTGTTCTATAACAGGTGTATCGTCCAGCGCGTATTTGTTGGGCAGTGTATTCAGGTACAGCAGTATGCCCAGCAATACGGGTATCCAGTGTGCCTTGGTAGCCAGCCAGCCGGTTGTAAACAGCTTGCCGTTATGTGTAGTAGTGTTTTGTGCCATCAGTGATGTTACAGATTATACCATTGTATAGTGTCGGTCTGCATCCTGAAAGTAATAAAAATAAAAAAGAGTGTAAGATTATGCCTTACTCTCCAAGCATCATATTTGCCAGATTGAGTTATTTAATGAAAACGGACCAATACAAATTGCACTTGCCACGAATTTGTTCCCTAATGATACACAACCGTTAGTTGATAGCAATTACTGATTGTATCACAATCTAAGGACAGCCGCTTTAGTCTTCGTTGATTTTTCTAGGGCTGCATATTATTGCACCTTTGTCATTTACATTAAATCATTTTCGTCGAAATGCCTCTTTTCTTCGACGAAATAATTTTTATCTGCATTGCGCAGGGGTAGTTTTGCCACTACAAAAAATCATACCAAATATGAATACCACACCAATGTTTTTTTGCAGAACATTACTACTATTATTATTCATCACCTTCAATATACAGTCCAGAGCACAAACAACTTTATCAGCAGGCGACATTGCATTTACAGGTTATATCTTTAACAATACCGCTCCTCCTGCAGGGGATGCATTTTCATTTGTGTTGCTTGCTAACATTACTTCAGGGACACAAGTACGTTTTACTGATAATGGCTGGTTAGGTTCTTCTTTCCGTACAGGAGAATCTGATATTTTATGGACAAGTAATGCTGCGTATGCAGCAGGAACAGAGATTACAATTACTAGTGGCGCATCAACTGCTACTCTAAATAACAGTTCGTCTGCCGGTAGTTTAACGGTTAGTGGTACTAGCCCATTCAGCCTTGGTTTTAATGGAGATCAAATAATTTGTTATCAAGGAAGTTCATTGTCATCCAGTGCTACATTTATTACAGCCATACATAGCAACGTGTATAGTACTACCAACGGAGATCCTGTTACTACTACCGCATCTGCGTGGGATGGCACAACAAATAATAGTGCCGCAAGCGGTATGCCAACAGGTCTAACAGGAGGAGCAACAGCAATATGGTTAGGTACACAGGGAGATATTAGTTCCGAAGCAGTAAATGCAAAGTTCAATTGTTCCGGTAATCTGTCAACTGTGTTAAATGTAAAATCCAGTATTTATAATTTCAGTAATTGGACAAAAGATTTAAATGGTGTAGGTTCTGGTACAGCTCCTTCTTTTTCATTGCCGTCTGGTTGTTCTTATTTAGCCGCTACCTCTACCACATGGAATGGTAGTACATGGAGTAACGGCAGCCCGTCATCAACAGTTGATGCTGTGATAGCCAGCAGCACCACACCGGGCACCTTTACCTGCAAGGGTCTTACTATTAATAGCGGTGTAGCCCTCACCATGGGTAGCGGAACTACCGCCAACATCAATGGCAATGTAACCAATAATGGTAACGGCTTCAGCGGTGTAGGTACATTCAACTTTGCAGCGAGTGGCAGTATCAGTGGTAATGCCATTTCATGCGCAGGTACCATCACCGTAGCGTCAGGTGCTACCCTTACAACAGGCGGTTTGCTTACCCTCACATCCGATGCTACCAATACCGGCCGTATCGGCAACAGCGCAGGTACCATCAGCGGCAATGTACAGGTACAACGCTACATACCCGGAGGTCGCAGGGCATACAGGTTTTTTGCACATCCGTTTACATCCTCACAGCCACTCTCTATCCTTACCGATGATATAGATATAACAGGCAGCGGCGGAGCTACCAATGGTTTTACAACCACCGGCACCAACAATCCATCATCTTATTGGTACGATGTAACCACTGCCAACGGTTCATCCAGCAACGATGTGGGGTGGACAGCCTTCACCTCTGCCAGCACCAATAGTTGGGATCAGTATGAAGGTATCCGCGTATTGGTACGTGGTGCAAAGACCGAAGGTTTAACAAGCGGTGCATACACACCAAGCGCCGTAACATTAGACATGACAGGTGCAGTCAATCAGGGTACACAAAGTATCAGTGTTACAAAAGGTAGCGGTACTACTTATGCATTAGTAGGCAATCCGTTCCCCAGCCCTGTAAGCATGGATGCTACCAGCAAAACAGCAGGCATAGGCAGCAACTTCTATATCTGGAGTGCACAACAAGGCACCAAAGGAGGATATACTACCTACAGCTATGGTTCGTCCTCCTTCAATCTGCCTGTTTGCGGCGCGTTTGTAACACAAATCAGCAGCAATGGTACTATCACAATAGAAGAAGCGGATAAGACCGGCAGCACCGGTACCATGTTCAAAACCACCTCTTTCCCCAACAGGGTAACGCTGAACATAGAAGACAGCACCATATTCTGGGACAGATTGCAACTGCACTATAACGATAACAACATGGCAGTAGCCGAAGCAGATGATGCCATCAAATTCCCGAACCCGGAAGTAACCTTCAGCACATTCAGCAAAGACGATAGCGCATTGGCAATAGACAACCGCCCGTATGCGGAAAATGAATCCATAACATTGGGCTTCAATACCCCATATCAGAAGAACTATAAGATAGTAGCATCTGAGTTTGACATACCCGCGGGTACAAAGCTGTACCTGAAAGACAACTATACAGGCAAGAATGAAGAAATAACGCTGGGTTACGAATACTGGTTTACGGTAGATACCAGCTCGGCATCACAAGGCAAAGCAAGGTTTGAATTGAACGCTGTAGGTAAACCTACTAACGGCATAAGCACCATTGCCAAAGAGAACAAACTGAAAGTGAAGTTAGTTCCCAATCCTGTAACTAATAACGTAACCGTTTATTATGAAGAAGCGGGACAAGAGACAATGATAACCATTACCGACATGATGGGAGCAAAAGTAGCTGAAATGAAAGCGGGGAGTAAGAATGGCAATGTTGTAGTCCCGATGTCGCATCTGAGTAGTGGTATTTATATCGTAAACATCCGCAGTGGTAATGCAGCCGTAACACAAAAACTGATAAAACAATAATCCTCTCACTATTCTAAAAAGATTCTCCGTATGAAACGTATCAAATTCTTGATATTCGCAATCCTATTGTTTTTTACAGGCATGGCAAGTGCATTGGCACAAGGCCCCGGCTTTGATGATGATGTGGTAGATGAAGTACCTATAGATGGTGGTGTAAGCGCACTGGTAATAGCAGGTGCTGCTTACGGGCTGAAGAAGCTACGTGATAAAAAAACAAACAATAAGTAAAGTCAGATACAGAAAAGCACCCTTATCGGGGTGCTTTTTTAATGCCTTCACATTTTTACGGAAATAAAAAAAGAGCGTAAGAATACGCCCCTTATTCCTCTATATGTAACTTCTTGATTATGCCTTAAAACTGTGTAACGGTGTACATTATACTGGCGCTATAAGTACCGCCAGAGTAGTTGTAACCCGGGGTTGCCTTGTATTTGATGGCGAAGGTTTGGTTAGCGCCCCTGCTGCCGTTATTGATAACTTGCGATTGGTTGCTGTTGCTTAATGGTTGATAGCTGCCATGCCCCCCTGCAATACTACCGGTAGTGTTATTGCTGGCCACTTTCATTTGCAATACATCGCTTACACGCATATTGGTGTTGGTGGTAGCATTTCCGGTATAGGTAAAGTATTCGCTAACGGCCTGTGCTTTAACACTAAAACCGTTGGTGCTGTTGATAGATACCGAATACTCAGGACTTTCTATGCCATTTGACATAACGTTTGTACCTGTAAGCGGCATTTCTACAGGTCCAGAGTTGCCCGAACCGGTACTAAACTGTGTTATCTGTACTACATTGGCTAGTGCCAGCGATACCGTCTGCGACGCACCCGATGAAGGCTGGTTTTGAGCACTTGCCGTGGTGATGGCGGCAAGTATGGTGAATAATGTGATGGTGGCTTTTTTCATGTTGTTGGTGGTTTGTTATTTGTTGGTTAACAGGACAAATATGGGGTTTAGTGCCCCCCGTTTGCAAATTATTCACCATCCGTTAACAAGCGATTAACAAAGTTGGTTGATTGGTTGATTAGGAAATTGTTGGTTGTTTTTTTAACTGAAAGCTATAATGACAAGTAAAACAGCTATATAAATGACGCACAAAAGCGTAGATTGTTATACAATTTGAAGCGGTTCTAGCGTTATGTAATCACAACAAATACTGATATGAAAAACCCTGTAAAAATTATCTTTTGCCTGTTACTGGCATTAGCAGTAATACCTGCCTGCAAGAAAAAAATGCCGGAAGGAACCTACGAAACCGGTGTAAGGTTATACATTAATGTTCAAGGAGGTATGTGTATTGGAGATACATTTTATTTTTCAACACCTACTTACCCCGATGCTAATAGCTACAACTGGAAATTTGGTGATGGCAGTACAGCATCAATAGCCACCCCATACCATGTATATACAAAAGAAGGCATCTACATGGTATCAGTAACTGTTGATGGCAAAATGAGTGCATCAAGGAATGTGCAAGCATTCAAAGATCCTATACATACGGCAAAGATGACCAATAGCAGAACATGGCATTTGCAACGCAGGCAACAGGGATATCAATTGGATACTACATTTTACTGGCCTGATGAGGTATACTCGTTGAAGTATATAGACAAGGTAACTGTAGAATGCCCCGGTACAGGTGTGCAAGGAAAATATGTGTATCATTCCGGCATATCGAAAGGCAATGTATTGGCATACACTATGGAAAGAGATACGTTATATTACGACCATGTACAAGACACTATACGAATTATTAAAGTGGAGGGACCAGGTAAATTGGAAGGCCCTTATACATGGACAACTGTAGCGTACACACCGTAACAATATAGCACTCATCTGCCAACTCTTTTGTATGCCGTAATGAGTTTTTTTTTGACTGCAAATGCGCAAAGGATGCGATAAGCATACCCAGCAACCTGCCTGATTGGTAAAATCCGGAATAGTTAGTCCTGTGTAGCCGTAAAGATGATGTTGGTAGTATATGTACCTGCGGGAAACTCGAAGCCCGGAGTAGCACGGTATTGTATTGAGAATGTCTGGTTTCCGCCACGGTCGCAATCGTTCAGTATGCGTTTATCGTTATCACCGTCAATATGTTTGTACTGATGGTAACCACCGTTTATTTGTCCGCCTGTGTTATTGCTGGTAATACGCATATCCAGTACGTCTTTCACCTTCATGCTGGTGCCCGATGTTGCAGTGCCTGAATAAGTAAAATAATCGTTGCTTGCTTCTACTTCTACATCAAATTTCTTGTTGCTGCGTACGCGTATTTGTTGCGTACTGCTTTCTACACCGTTTGCATAGTCATTCACCGTGCTGAAGGCGAGGTTAACAACAGACCCTGTGCTGCTTCCTGTGCTGGTAAATGCAATTTCTATCGCATCGCTCAGGTTGAGGTTGGTGGTTTGTGTGGCACTGCTGCTTGCTGTCTGCGCATAGATGGCTGTGCTGCAGAAGCTAATGAACAGTATGGTTATGATCTTTTTCATTTCTTTTTGTTTGTTTCGCTGCCTTACGGGGCGGCCTCTCTCTCTTTTAGTTTGTTTGTTTGATGATACAAATATATGTTGGCTAACTGCGGATAACGAAATTAAGTAGCTTGGTTAACGCCCGTTTTGCAATCGGTTAACGGGTAATTAACAAATGTCAGCTAATGTATTGAGAATCAATACCAGTGCATATTGCGGGATATACAGACAATAAAAAACCACGGCAATACCGTGGTGTGAAATATATAGCTGAAGCGAATGTACTGTTATGGATAATAGCTGCGCCTGCGCATATTACTTTCTACCTGCAACAACTGCCTGAACTTGCGAAAGAAGCCGATAATGATAATAGCCGTTAGCATTGTTGTTATATTTAGTTTGTTTGTTAGCGGATAAAAAAGCAACCTTACGGGGTTGCTTTTCTGTTTCTTTCGGCAGCCTTACGGGGCTGCTTGTTTGATGCTGTTGGATTTTTTCTCTTCTTTTCACAACCCTTACGGGGGCTGCGCTTTTCCTTTGCTTTGTAGCAGCGTTACGGTGCTGCCTTATTCCAGTCTGTGGGCGTGCCAGCCTTACGGGGCGGGGCTTTTTGTTCGTGCCAACCTTACGGGGCGGGTCTTTTCGTTTTGCCAGCCTTACGGGGCGGGGCTTTTTGTTCGTGCCAACCTTACGGGGTTGGGCTTTTTGTTTGTGCCAGCCTTACGGGGCGGGTCTTTTTGTTTTGCCAGCCTTACGGGGCGGGTCTTTTTGTTTTGCCAACCTTACGGGGTTGGGCTTTTATAATTTGTCAACCTTACGGGGTTGTTTCTTTCTGCTTCTGCCAACTTTACGGGGTTGGGCTTTTCTCTTCTCTTGATTGTTTTGAAAGGGCCGTTAGTTTGTTTTGTTTGTTTGTTGTTTCGTTTGATGACACAAAGATGCTGCGCCATACCACCGTATGGAAATTTTCTGCTTTGGTTAACACCGTTTTTGCAACCAGTTAACAGGCGGTTAACAAAGGGACCGATTGCCTGTACTATGTAAAAACAATCCGGATCCTTTACAGTAAAGGCTTACAGCTGAATTTAAGGAGCATTAAAATGCAATTAATCGACGCATTAATTGATTCTAATCAATGGATTGTGTTAACGAGAGCTATTATCTTAGCCCCACCAAATCAAATAATCTCCATGCCAATTGCTAATTTCCCATACGCGCCTGAAGAATTGAGCGCATTTGCAGTAACCTTTGGTACTTTTATTATTTCCCTCAAAAACGGGCAAATCATTCATCACGACCCTGCAGACGAAGAAGCTTTCAAACAATGGCTGCTTGAACATGAAGTGCGCTATCTGGCTCTGCGAAACTGATTACTCCCTTACTAACTTGCCGCTTGCCAAGAGTATATTGCTGTTGTATATGGCATATTGATACACACCTGCTGCCAACTGTGCTACAGGTAGCTGTATGCTGTGTTGCTGTGCCGCGTAGTAGCGTGCAGGTATGTTGTACACCACACGCCCCTGTGCATCTGTAATACTGATGTGCAAGGTTTGTGGTTGTTGTAGTGTTATGCTGAGAGTAGTATAGTCGTGGGTGGGGTTGGGGTAGATGGTCGCTTCACCTTTGAAATGAATATTCGCTACATCTAAGCCCGGAGTATATAGCTTGTACAACTCAGTGCCGGTAATATTTGGGTTGCGATTAATAGCTGCGAAAAAAAGTGTTTTGTCAACAACGGTTAGCTCTGTTGGAAAACTTCCCTGACTTCCTGCTGTAATTTCTGCGGCTATATAAGGAGGGTTGATTCCATCATAGCACCATAACTCTGTACCATGAACATCGTCTGAAGCTTGAAAAAATAAACGCCCACCATACTCGCAAAAAAAGTTAGGCAATATTATTTGTGCTCCACTCCCTTGTACGATTTTACTAACTGTTTTTGTGCCTAAATCATATTTATGCAACTCAAATACAGGCTTGGGGTCGGTGTATTTTCTGGCAGCATAATAAATAGCCCCATTGTATCCTATTATTGTATTACCTGTGTATGGACCTGTAGAATTATATATATCAAGGTCTAGCGGGGGTGTTGTTAATGCAGTAAAATTAGTTCCATCAAATTCATATAAACTCATAGATGCAGCAACGTGAGCCTTAACATACATCTTGCCATTATAGACATGTATGTCTGCTGGATAAAAGGGACTACCATTTATTTTTGGCTGTGAAATATTGCCGCTAACTGGGTCGTATTGGGAGAATTTTAAACTCTTATCATGAAAATAGATTTTGCCATTATACACAGCAGTATTAAGAACTCTTGGTATTAATGTGCTTGCAGCATTATTAGTAATCTTTTTTGTATTTCCTGTTGCGGGTGTATATTCCCACAAGTCGTGCGCACCATTATTGAATGCTCCGAAATACAATTTGTCGTTTAACGACACAATATGCCTTGGAGATGTAATGTTTGTGCTGGCCATACCAGGTGCAATTACAGGAGGATTAATACCATCATATTCATATAGCTTAGCACTGGTGGCTGATGTCATCCCTGTGTACAATTTACCATTGCAAATACCCATCTTATCTTGCGCATATAGACCATTTTCATAAAATCTGTTTGCTTGTGCGGTACCAACAAATGCTTTAATATTTAAACTTTGAGGTGCATTATTCACATCTGCATACCAGGCTTGGTCTACATTGTTAGAGTCTATGCCATAAAAAAATAACTTACCATTGAAACTGGTTAGCATATATGGGCTAGATCCTAATTGACCTTTTGCAACATCATATAATACTTGACTGCTACCATGCAATGTAATTGCAAATAAGAAGAGTGTTAATAGGTTTTTCATATAATATATTTCATAGCAAATATAAAGTGTTAGAGATAAAGAACAAATAATGTTAGCATCACTATAGCCTTATCGCTATGGCCCTTTCCATATATCTGCTATACGCCTTACATTTGCGCCATGCCTGCCGCCGCGCTCAAAGATTATTATCAAACGCTGGAAGTATCAGCATCGGCCACCGCCGATGAGATAAAGAAAGCCTATCGCGCGCTGGCATTCAAATACCACCCCGATACCAACCCCGACAATGCCTTTGCACATACCCATTTTCTGGCCATACAGGAAGCCTACAGCATACTGAGCCACGAACAGAAACGCCGCAAGTATGACGAGGAACGCTGGCTGAACGGCATGAGCAACCGCACGAAAGAGCAGCCAATAATATCTGCCGCATGGCTGCTGCAAGAGGCTCGCCGTCTGCAAGCGCATATGCAAAGCATAGATACCTACCGTATGAGCCACAGCGCGCTGCACGATTATGTAATGCTGCTGCTGGCCGATAGCCACATGGCTATACTGCAACAAGATGCCGACAGCAACACCGCCATTGTACACGAGCTGCTGCAAAGCACCCGCCACCTGAAGCGCCAATACATGCAGCCATTGGCAGACAGGATGGCACTGCTTGTACCTACAGATAACGATATACTGATACGCATACACAAACAAACACGCCGCAGCTACCTGCAAGCCATGTGGGAAAAATACCTGCCCTTACTGATACTGCTCATCGCGTTGCTGCTATGCGGGTTGATGGTTTTGTATTGAGTTTTTAGTAGTAAGTCTGCACTTGTAATTCTGGGAACTTATTACATACTACTATTATCCCTGTGGATATGTGGATATTATAAACATACACCTGCTCTGTGGCTTGGGTACATTTGTAATACCCATCGTATAGCGATAGATGAAGCATGTACCTTCTTCTACGGAAGACATTTTTGTAAGAGAGATGATACTGCACGGCAATAAAGAACGTGCGGTGCGCGCAGCTTACCCCCGTATGTTGCCCGAATGCTTCCCCGCCGCTATACAATACATGATGAGCAACCCCGAAGTACGCCGCCGTATAGATGCAGGCATCCTCTATTATTACAAAGATTGTTTCCCGCAATTAGACGTTCCCGAAGTGCAACCTGTAAGCATAGAAGAAAAACGTGCATTGCTTGAACAGATAATACTACGCAAGCGAAAACGACCACTATATGTACGCACCGAAGAGGGGCTGCGTATGATAATGGTACAACCATCTGCCCAAGAGGTGAGTGATGCAGCGTATATGCTGAGTCAGGATTTAGCAGATTAGACTGATTTGCACCTGTTTGTAAGAAGATAATAACGCGAGGTAACACAAATCTGCTGTATAATTTTTAGTTTTTTATTTTGTAATAATGTTTTATTTTTGTGGTTACTTAAAACCACTATCGCAATATGTTTGCCGACAACCCTGCTTATAAAGAAGTATTTCATTCTGCCATACACAATATCCGTTTTTACATGCCGCAAGATGTAGCCAATGGCTACCACATGAGCCGCTATGTGGCTGCTGGTGCGCAAAACATATATGCAGCAGGTGGTGCTACCAAAGAGCTGCTGGGTGCTATGATGGATAAAATGCTGGAGCTATGCAACGATGAGAAAAGTGTAAAGACGCTACGAACAGATATAGCTACACTTGCCAACAACATTAAGTATCGCCTGCGCTACCCGGTAGATGAAGATTGTGCGTTGCGTATGGGGGCTATTTATACTTTTATTGAGGGCGAAAACCCCGATGCAACTGAAGACTACTGGACGAACCGCAAATTGCTGCTTGCCAAAGGCGATGCTATGCAAGGCATAGCACCAGACCCCGCCCTGTACGCTTTTTTTTTGAGCATAGGCGTACCATACACACCGGCATGGAGCGAACAATTAGCTACTTTGACAGATACGAACTATTTCAGCCAAAGGCGAGAGCTGCTGAACGCCCTGATGCCGCAATCCGCAGCATAAGCGCGCAGGTAGATGAGTGGTATGATGGCTTTTGGGACATAGCCATGAAATATAACGAGGGCGATATACGCGACGCAGAACACATGATGGATACGAGTGTGTTTATGTTTTATTACCGCATCCGCCAGAAGGCGCAATATGCCAAATGGCACAATGAGCAGATGCAAGCAGCAAAGAAAGGGGCTTAATAATACTCGTAGCTGTATTCTTCTTGCAGGTATTCAGTAGCTTGTTTGTCGGCACTGGTTTTATACACTGCTACCATCATATTGCCTTTAGTATCTTTTTTATCAAACACCAACAAATCTCCATCAACAGATTTGTATATAGCATGTTGGTCGAACGGGCGCATTGTTACCGGTACCTTTGTTTTTTTGCCTGGAAACGATGATGATGGCAGACCATCAATATGTAATGTATATGCAGTACGTGCTATTTTATACTCATCATTCAGCCACACGTTAGATGTGCTTTTAACGTTGAATTTTTTTTCTGTCGGTATACCGTATTTTACATGTTTTTCATTAGTGTACAAAAACCATGCAGTATCAATATATTCTTTATCATTAAGCCAGGTACGCTGTGTATAGGTGTAAGGGTCTTTATTGAAATATTGTCTTATTACTGAAGGACGATTGTTTGCATCATACTCATAAGTTTGTTTTGTTACAGATACAGTATCGTTTTTGTCGTAGTGTACGGTGTTGAAAAGGTACTCAATGCGTTTTGTAATACGGCCTTTATCGTCAAATGTTATTATTTGTGTGCTGTAAGGCTTGCTTGCTGCACGCTCATAGCTTTTTGCAGGTGTTACTCGCGCCTCGTAAGTATGTAGTGTTACTTGTTTGGGTTTGCTGATGTAGCCCAGCTCTCGTGCGTGTGAGTATTGTATGCTTTGTGCAGTTGCTAACAGGCCAGTCAGCATACTGATAGTGAGTATAAGATAACGCATAGGATTATTTTCTATAAAGTTAAAGAAAAAACATTCAATAATACTCGTAGCTGTATTCTTCTTGCAGGTATTCTTTGTATTCTGTAAAGCCAGTTTCATAAACAGCTGTTGCGGTATTGCCAATGGCATCAGTAGTACGGTGTATGTATTCTTCTTTAGGAGTTACTTCCCTTATCAGCGCAGGCTCATACGGGCGCAACATGGCCAAGTTATTGTTTTGCTCACCAAGTTGCACATCATAATAGTCTGTGCGTTTAATATTTTTTACTTGATGGCTTTCGCTCAGCGTAACCAGAGCAACGGCTGTAAGTGTGCCCACGCTATCTTTGGCTGATGTATAGGTATAGACACTATCGGTATAGGTGCTGTCTGTATGCCAAGCTCTGTTGTTTTGTATAAACTTCACATCATTGTTGTACACCGTTATGCTGGTACACCTGTTACCGTTATACTTATACTCAGCACGAGACAAGCTGACAGTGTCTGTATAAGGTGCATGTATATTATCGAATGTGTACTCAATACTATTCGTAACACGCCCGTCTGCACCGAAACGTGTAACCTCTTTGTAGTAAGGATATTTGGCAGCTTTTACGAATTTACCATCTGTAGTTTTCCGTGCCTCGAAAGCTTGCATTACTACGGTTTTGGGTTTGCTGATATAGCCCAGCTCGTGTGCATGTGAGTATTGCGTGCTTTGTGCAGTTGCTAACTGTGCTGACAGAAAACAAATAGTGATTATAAGATAACGCACAGGATTGATTTTTATAAAGTTAATGATAAAAAATACAATCTGTAAAGAGATATGGGTAAAGATAAGCTACCTAATAATAGGTATAAGTAAAGCTTTGCTGGCTTGTTAGTGGTTTATCGTCTTCGTAGAAATAAGTGGTGTGTAGTATTAGGATATTACCATTAGGGTCTTTGCTAACAGTATCAATTTTTATTTTTTTATCATTGGCCAGATATTCCTGCTCTCGTTTTTCTTGTTGTGCAAAGCTGTCTTTGTTATATACATAATGTTCTGTCATCACAGTATTGCCATTCTGTGTTTCGTATTTATCAAAAATGGTTTTTATTTTATGGCAGTTCTTATCGAGTATTCGTGTGAGAACGCTTTCAAGCTGATGTGTTTTATATACACGGTAGGTTTTGTTAACAATGGTTGATGCATCGGTTTGTATCATGGAGTCTATATAGGTCATTTCTCCTGTTTTAGTAAGGCTAGTTTCTTTAACAATCAGCTTGTTGTTATAATACCGGTATTTGATGGTGATTTTTTGTACATGTAAGTCATCCAGATTAGAAATGATAAACACCGAATCTGCATATCCATGTCTGTTGTAGTATGTATCCGTTAAAGAGAAGCGATGATTACCTGTGTCTGCTTCGGTATATTGCAGTTGTGGATTGTGTGCATCAGTAATTATCTGTTCGCACATACGTGTTTTTTTAACACCTTCAGCCCCTTTTATCATAAAGGTATAGAGGCATTTTTTGGGTGTCCCCTTTTGCGCTTTTTTTCCTTATACCCTGTTTCGTTGCAAGACTGCATTGAGAGTAATAGAAGAATGTACTATAATGATAAAGAAATGTCTGATTTTTTTCAAGCCGGAAATATATATGCATAAAATATAAAAGTGTTGTTTGAAAAATAAATTTTTCAGTATAAATAATTGTTGTACTTTTGTTGTGAAATTGTTCTTTTCAATGGCAGGCGTGCCGACTTAATAATACGCTATCAGGCAACCCTTGCCGCCTGTAAGTGCAAGATTTTCCCGTTTCAATTTATACCAATACCCGCATCCTATAATAATCAAAAAATGCTACTTGTCATAGGATGTATTAGTAGTATTCGTACACTATATGTTCTTCAATATTTATCCTTCCTGTAGCACTATCTGCTTGTTTTGTATGTGTAGGATTCCCGTAATTGTCTTTGGATAAGATAATGATATTACTTGCGTTTTTTTTGCCGTCATCGGTTTCGGTTGAGACTTTAGTTGGTTCGTTATTCTTATTGTAATGATATCTGTGAGTGATTTTTCTTAGCTCGTCAGTAAATAGCAATGTAATATGTCTTTCAGTTATTAGTAAGCTGTCATTTAATGTTGTGATTACTGTTTTTGTGTGTTGGTTATTTTTTTTAGTAATGGCGGTGTATTTATAATCATTTTCCCATGAGTAGGTGGTGGTGACAGTGTCTTTTTTTGTTGTAATGGTATTAACCAAGTGCATTTTATCGTTCTTTACAGTGTAGTAAGCAATGTAGGTGTCAATAGTGTTAGTAGCTATATCCTTTATAATTTCTATGTCTTTTAGTGCATTGCCATTTCTATCGAAATAAGTATAAGTTGTCTGTTTCATTGACATCTCATTTTCTGTTGCACTACTATCCTTATCGAAATAATAAGTTTCGTTAGTTGTTTGTTTTACAGGACCATGTAATCCGAGTATTTTTTTGTTAGTAGGTTTTTTTTGTTCGGTAGTATTGCTTGGCTGGCAAGATGCCATGGCAATGATTGTAAGTAGGAGTATAATTTTTTTCATGTATTGATATTTAGTTTGAAGTTAATATATTCTGATCAGAAAGATAAATTATTGAAAAATAAAAAATTGATGTATTTTTGTTTTTAAATTGTTGTTTTCAATGGCAGGATTGTCGACTTAATAATACGCTATCAGGCAATCCTTGCCGCCTGTAAGTGCAAGATTTCTCCGTTTCAATTTATACCAATACACGCCCTATAATAATTAAAAAATGCTGCCTGCAGCCGGTGTATTAGTAGTATTCGTACAAACAGGGTGAATATATTTTTCATAAACCAGATTTTGATGTTCAATGGATGGTCTATAAATAGGTTTTTAGTAATACTTAAGCGCTACATAAGCTTCTTCCAGTATTTTGCCGGTAGCGCTGTCAACACTTTTGTAGTGTGTAATATTGCCGAAGTTGTCTTCAGACAGGATAACTTTATCTATCGTTTTAGTAGGCTCATTTTTTTTGTGAGTTATCAGTTTTATGTATTGACCTTTTTCGTTGTGAAAACTGTATTGTATTGATTCCTCAGTACCATGGGGTGTTGGAATAGAGGAAACTTTCTTAGTTGTCAAAAAACTATCATTTAGTATGAATGTACTTGTAGAAATTATTGTTCTGTCTTTTTTCGTAATGATGGTGTATTTGTAATCACTTTCCCAAATATAATTGCTATTAAACGTGTCTTTACCTGATACTTCAATTGCCTGATTTACTTTATTGTTTTTTATTGTAAAAATATTGTAAGATGTATCTATTGTTTCATTCTTAATATTATGTGAAATGACCGTTGATTTCTCAATGTTTCCATCTTTGCTGTAGTAATTGTTGATAGTTTTTTTATAAAACATCGTTGACATATTACTATCGTTTTTATAATAGCTAATTTCTGTTGTTGTTTCATGTACAGGACCTTTAAGGCCCGCTAAGTATTTAGAGGTAGGTTTTCGCTGTTCTCCTGCTTTGTCAGATTGGCAGGATGCGATAGCAACAATGCAGAGTAGCAATGAGATATTTTTCATGTTGGAATATTTAGTCAGTTTTTTCATGTAGTGAAATTTGTTTTGAAATTAATCTATCCGGCTTAGAAAAATAAATTTTGTAAACTAAATAATTGTTGTACTTTTGTTGTGAAATTGTTCTTTTCAATGGCAGGCGTGCCGACTTAATAATACGCTATCAGGCAACCCTTGCCGCCTGTAAGTGCAAGATTTCCCGTTTCAATTTATACCAATACCCGCATCCTATGGCAGATGTAATAGATGTAGTACACAAAATAACCTATGAGGTAGATGATAAGGCGTTGCAAAATGCTACTGTACTTATTGAAAGGCAGATACTGGAGCTTAAAAACCTTACTGAAACTTTGCGCAAGCATCAACAACAGCTTGTGGTGGTAAAGTCTTACGAAACAGCAAGGTTTAACGAGTTATCCCGCAAGATTGACGAAACCAATAAAAAGATAGAAGCCAGCGGGTCGAAGTTGCAAGGCATGTTTCGACAAGTGGGTAGCGGTATGCTGAAAGGGCTTGGACTGAACGGAGAGTTGGATAAAGCAGTAGAGAATTTTACGGAAAAGCTGGTAGGTGGCTTTATGAAAGTTGAGAAATTTGATTTCAAATCTATTGCATCACTGGCTACCAATCTGTTTTCATTTACCAATATAGCTCCTTTGGCGGTGTCTCTATTGGTAGACCTAGCTGCCAAGCTGTTTGATACTAGTAACGCGGCATCTGAAGCTGATGCATCTTACAAAGAGTACCTTAAAACAATAAAAGGCAATCTTAAACAGACACTAAGGTCTAATGATGAGCAGCAAACTGAACTTTTAATAAAGCGACAAGGATTAAAATCTACTGACCCGAAAGTAAAGAAGGGTAGTGCTCAATATTTTATTGATACGTATCCGAATATATTTGGCAAGTACACTGCTGACGATATAGTCAGTGGTAAAGCTAACGATCAATTCTATAACCTGAGTGCGCAAATTGCGAATAAACAAAATGCAGAATTAAAGAAGAAAAATGCTGCCGACGCTCAAGAGCAGTTAAGATTGCAACAGACATTGCTGAAAAATGCAAAAGCAGTACGTGACGAAGCACAAAAAAATTTCCAAGAGGCACCAAATGAGAGCTTTGCAGATTTGGAAACAGGTACTACTGGTGATGCAAGGTCAAAACTTAATACAAAATACCAAGAAGCAGACAAAAACTATCAAGACATTCTAAAAAAAGTATCAGCATTAAAGACACGCATTGAAAATGATAAATTTGATGCTGCAAAATTTGAGGCACTATCTCCTGACTTGTCTTTTACCCAACCAGCAGAGGAAAGAGAAACAGATAGTAGAGTATCAGGCAGTATAGAGTCAAAGCTACAATTAACGCGTAAACAACAAGAGGAAGAAGCACGTAGCAGAAAACAACACTACGCCAATCTTGAAAAACTAAAGCTGGAAAACCTGAAACGCCAGCAACAATTGGATGAGCACGAAGGCAAAGATACGCTGGCATTGCAGATAGCCATTTCCAAACAGGAAACTAGCATTGTGCTGACAGATACAGAAGACAGGTATATAGAGCAATACAAAACTGCCAAAGAAGCCAAGCAAGATCTGAAAAAACTGGAGCAGGAGCATCTGAAAGAAATTGCAGGCATTGTAGAAAAGGGTAGTACGGATATTGAAAAAATAAAAAAAGAATATCAGCAACGCGAAAAAGAAAACAAAAAGCGTAGCTATGAGTACGAGCAGACAGAGGTTGAAGCGCAGAGTGCGGAAGAAATGAATAAGCTGACCGATAGGTATGTGAAAGGTGGCATTAGCTACGAAAAATACCTGAAAGAAAGGCGAAAGCTGAAACTTCAAAACGAACTGAATGAAAACAAGAGTCAGCAGGATATTGTAAGTAGGCAACTGGCTGATGCAAAAAGTGAAAGAGGTGAACTGAACCCTGATAGTAAAGGTGCAGCAGAACTTGACAACGCTATCAATAAACTGGAGATAAAACTCTCGTCGCTAAAAACAAATGAGCAAGATATACAGGCATCTATTACAGACCTGCATAAACAAAAAATACTTGATACCATTGCCGACCATCAAACCCTGGCACAGGCAGTAGCAGACGCGTACAATACAATCGTACAGGTGCAAATAAATGCACTGGATAAAGAAATTGCAATACGTGAAAAACGTGTTGAGGCTGCACAGAAGCTGGCTGAAAAAGGCAATGTAGAAGCATTACGAATAGAAGAAGAACGCCTGCAAAAAACGCAACAAATGCGCGAGCAATATGCACGGAGGCAACAGGCTGTGAATGCAGCCATCACGGTATCAAACGCCATTGCCGCTGTGGCACGTGCTGCGCTGGAAGGTGGCGGTTTTGGTTCTGTAGCTACAATAGCAGCTTTGTTGGCTGCACTGGCGGCAGGCTATGCAGCTGTTACCAGTATGTCAAACGACAACGCTTATGCCGATGGCGTAGTAGACTTTCGGGGTAAAGGTGGCCCGCGCGATGATGCCAACTGGGTGCGCATAAGCACTGGTGAGAGTGTGATAACGGCAGAGGGTACACGCAACAACCGGCATCTGCTGGAAGCCATTAATAATGGAGCGAAGTTGCAATTCATGAATCCCGCACTGGCCAATACGATACCTGTGTTTGCCAATCCGCAATACAGTACGCAAGGCTACGCATCTACCTACGACCTGAAAGTTGTGGAAAGCAAACTGGACGGTGTTATCAACGCCATAGAAGACAACCGTATGAAACAAAACATCTTCTTCAACGAGCATGGTGTGGGCATCATGACGGAGCGCGCCATACGCAAGGACAGAAAGAAGTGGATGTAAACAGGAAAGCCTAATACCTAAATACTAAATCCTAAACCTTATTTGCATTGAACCTGAAACTATACATAAAACAAACGGATACGTTTAAAGCTACCGGCGGACAGATACATTATGATGGTGCATCGCCGGCTACACTGAAGTTGTATAGCGGACCATTGCCTAATGCCAGGCGTTGGCCCAACTACGGCAGCTATGTAGATGTTACCAACAGCACCGGCAATCTGTACAAACTAAAACTGACATGGACTGCCGAGCGTGATAACAGCGGTTTTGTAACACCCGGCGCATTGCAACAAAAGAAGAGCGCCAGCGGTACGCTTACGTTTGAGGGTGAGGCATATCAGCTACTAAAGAAATGGCTGATAGATGATGTAAGTGCGCCACTGAATTGTGTGGATGTAAAAATAGACCATGAGGGATGCGGTGAATACCTTGACTATAGCATCAAAAGCACAGATATACGCTGGTGCGAAAACAGCATCTGTACGTTTGACGTAACGCTCAAGCAGAAAGATGAAGCATTGAACTGTATTAAGAGTACGCTGATAGCGGATAACTGGCAGCACTGGTTTGAAGAAGGTGCAGGCATTGCGAAGAAACACCCGAGGTTTAGTTATTGTAATGAACAGCGACCAAATGGAATGATGGTAATGTTGTGGTGGAACATGGCTATACTGGGCATGATAACATCTCTGTTGTTTGTAAGCCTGTTGCCGGTGATATGGGTAATAATGACTATCATATGGGTAATAGTGAAAGTAATAAATGGAATTATCAGTTTTCTGAATGCCTTAGGTGCAAAACTTAAATTCATAGATTTTGACCCGACGTATCCTACCATTGCAGATGTATTGGACATTTTTCAGCAGATGTTTATAGAAAGTGCAGGTTGCGGAAGGGAACACCCCGCACCTTTAGTGCGCGATTATATTAAAAACGTGTGCGATAAATGTGGTATAGCTGTAGATGCAATTACAGCCCCAATATTTTTTGCAGGGCAAATAACTATAGAAACATCTGAAAGAGGCGTAATCACAACTGATAATCCGCATTACAATGCCTGCTATCTTACACCTACTGTCAAGAGAGGCATCAGGAGGACAGAGTCTTTAAACCTCTTTGCACCGCATGGTATTAATACAACTGACTATTATATACCTGACAATATGCCGCTGCATACATTGGATACTTTTCTCGATGAGTTGAAGGCACTATACAATGCTGAATGGCGTATTAAAAGTATCAATGTTAACGGACAACAAGTCCCGCATCTTTATTTTCAACGTAAAGATTATTATTTAGATGCAAGCGGCAGTTATGTTTTTGACTTTACGACAAATAGCTTAGATAGACTAAAATTGCTGGAAGGGATATGTTTTGAATGGAATGAACGCAAAACGTATGCATATTCTACTGGCGTATACGATACTGATGCTGCAGATACTTGTGGTAATGAAGCCAAAGCATTTATGAATGGCTATGTATCGTTCGGCAATACCGATGAAAACCCAACGTTTGAAGGTAAGATGGATAAAAATACTGCTTACGGTGCCACACGTTTCAGGTTGGATGGTATTACAATGGACTATGTGTATGATGCTATGCAGGTGGTAGTAAACGGTTCTTTTCTTACGCCATTTCTGGCAGGGATATTTTTTGATTTTGTTGCACCAAAGATAGAGGAGTATGGAGATTATGCACTGTTGTTGAAAGATGAAACATGTACGCTGCCAAAGATATTGATATGGGATGGAGAGCGATATGAGAACGCCAGAGCTATAAAGAAATATGCAGGCCATCCAATCCATCATTATGCAATGCCTGGTATAAACAGCAAGTATAATAATACGCCATGGCATGTACGTCATCCTCAAGATACGAAAGTGAGAGGGCAAGGATTGACGATACCACCTTTTTATCCCGGGTATTATACAGTAACAGATTTCTTCGGGGCAAGGGAAGTAAAGCAACCCGCTTTATTGGTAAACTACCCCATGTACTTCGAGCCGGGGTATTATGATACACTATGGGATTGGTTTCACTGGATAGATGACCCTAAACTGAAACCTGTATTGAATCAAAACTGGACAGCAAAGATTGATTTGTGTTGTGAGGATTTGAAAAAGCTGGAAGTGTTTAATGATGCTGCCGGTATCAATCTCGGCGAAAAGATAAAACTGCCATTGCAATACTACCCGGATGGTACCATAACGGAAATAGAAGTAAGCTACGACCCTACTGATACACACGGTCAATTTATTCAACTGAAGGGAACTGTATAATTGCGGTAATGACCGCCTTATTAATTATCAAATTGAAAAAACTTACACCATGCTTTGGTTCAGCGATAAAAAAGATTTACAGTATTACAACCAGTCGCCCGGCGTACCTTGCTATTGCGAAGAACTGATATACCCCGGCGACATGATATTGCAGGGACAGATACCGGGTGGCAGGGGCAGCGGTAACTACAACATAAGCATTGAGGTGTGGAGTACAGATGGTAACATAGCCTATGAAGTGGCCACTTCGTATTTTGATTATTATTTTTTTACCAACCCAACCAACCAACTGCACTACTTCACGGCTAGGCTCAAAACCTTTAGCCCTGCCATGTGCGCGCATAAATGTTTTTTGATAAGGGTAGGCATAACGAATGCGGGCGACCCTCACAATTATCTTTTTGCCAACTGGACAGAGCGTTGGTGCATCAGCGATTGCTGTGATACGGCTAAAGGCATCGTGGTGATGCAGGATGGGGTTGTAGCGCCACCATTGGTAGTAGGTGCTGCAAGCATAGCACCTGCAGGTGCACGGAAGCTGAACGATTGTGGTGAGCCCATGATACGCCTTATATCGCAGTTCGATTGTGAAGATAAGTTTACGGGCGATTATTACGGGCAACCAAATCATATACTATCAGGTGCATTTGTGCCTTTTCTGAAGATAAGCAACATCAAAGGGCGTATTGTACGCAGGCCGAGAGAGATAAAACGTGAGATCAGCTACAACTGCCGCCTGCAACAATCGGAAAGTACAACACAATACCTGTTGGAAGGTTTTGAATATTTTCCGCCATGGAAGATGGCAGAGATAGAAAACCAACTGCATGCCAACCATATATGGGTAGATGACTATACCAACTACAAAGAATATCAGTATGCAGGTGGCACTGCTTTTAAGCAGATACATAAGTGTGCTGAGTTGTTCAAGCTGGAAACTATGCTGGAAGACTGTCCGCAACGGCAGGTTTTTGGTTGTGGTGATTGTAATAACGCGGTGAGCTACAACGGTGCGATGAAGATGTACGCTATACCATCGTCTTATGCTGGTGGTGCTTTCTATAACGAAAACAAGAAATTGGTAGCCGATGATTATGATGCTTTGCTCAATTACTTGCGTGCACAGGATGGCGTAACACAGGCCGATGATACAGATATAAGTGAATTGGATGCTGACTTGTACAAGGTAGTAAGCGTTAGTGGTACGGCTGCATTGCCATCGTTTTTTTACTACGATGCGCCCATACTACGCAATCGTGTGTATGGCAGGGTAGTAGCGGAAGCAAATGATTTGATACCGCAAGCACTAAGCTGCAAACCACCTATAGCTGGTGATGTAACAATGGAAGATATAGTATGCACCGCGCCAACGGCAGGTAGCATAACGGTAGCGGATGTAACACCTACAGAAGCATTAGTACGCTCTTACGGCAATTGGACGGTATGGCCCGATGTGAGCAGGGCAACTATTCATCGCAACCAGGTAACGCTCAACATCAAAACATTTACCGATACCATAGTGCAAGCACCAGATGAAGATGTTCTGATAAACTACGAAGTGATAGGTACGGTAGATGCGGCTGCACGTCCGCAAGTGCTGGCTGTGCTTACCAATGCCAATAACGATACCATACCTATTGGTGTGTTCATCAGTATAGACAATGCTGGGTTGATACGCTATTCGGGCTCGCCGACAACTGCAGATGAAAACGGATGCACTGTGTACTTAACAAATCTTGTTTACAATATATAATATACAACCATGACAAAGAAAATAACCATCCCGATTACCAACCACAGCTCACCGACCGTATGCACACAATACTACACAGTTAGCTACAGGCTGAATGGCGAAGCAAACTACACCACACTGCCGCCTGTGTATATGCCTGATATTGAAATTTCAAACCTGTTTCCAAATGTTACTTATAACATTCGCATCGTCCGTCATTGCTGCGATGGATTGCAGAGTTCGCCACTGATG
>CALESY010000172.1 GCA_937919945.1 uncultured Chitinophagaceae bacterium
CAATGTAAATTAAAAGACAAAATGTCATTTTTATGAAAAATAGACTGCCATTATTGCTGATTTGTAATAATAAAGCTGACAGCAGTTCAAGATGAGGGTGAATTTCTCATGGAAAGTGAACTATAAATAATGGCTATAATCCTTTACAGGCGTGAATATATAAACGAAAAAATAATTTCTGTTTCCCAATCCTTTTTTAGATATTTGCTTTACTTACGATGGGTTAGTAAGTACAGTCCAATCCCGATGTATATCCTACATCGGGATTATTTTTTGTACTTCTTATTAAATAAATAGATAATTGTGGGCTTCGTATGCTAAACACCCTTTATGCGTGCGATGTTTTCTTCTTCAGATAATCATCTACATTGCTGAACATAAATTCGGGATACTCACTACTGAATTTCAGCGATACAAATCCACCCAATAATGGTCTTGCAGCAGGTTGGTTTAATTGACTTGTACTCATTGGTATTAAATCATATTCCGCATCCGGGAAATATTTCAGTACGCGCATAGCAAGTTCAACTCTATTTAGGTAGTCAGTGCTGCCTATATGGTAAATACCTTTTTTATTATCGCGTAGTAGTATATACATAGCACGTGCAATATCCCAGGCATTAGCAGGCGAAGCATATTGGTCGTAAGGTAGTTTAAGTGTCAGCTTTTGTTTGTTTATACATTGCTCTATGATGCGGGCAATAAAATTCTTACCACGTACCTCATCGCCATACACATTCGTAATACGTAGTACAAGTGTATTCTCAATTTCTTTCAATGATAGCTGCTCTGCTTCGAGTTTATGGCGTGCATATACGCTAAGTGGATTAACTGGCGCTTCTTCCGTATATGGGCCGTTCTTACCATCAAACACATAGTCGGTAGATATATATACAAATCGAGCATTGCAGTCTTTAGCTAACGCAATCAGGTTGATAGTGCTTTGTACCGTTTGCTGATAGCTTTGGTCAGGTTGTAATTCGCAATTATCAACATGTGTCATCGCACCGCAATGCACAATTACGTCTGGGCTAAATGCTTTTACATCATAATTATTGGTGTTGCTCGGCTCCAAAGTATTATAATATACAGTGTCTGGAGTCTGATAAGAAAAATAAGACCCTACAACTTCCCATCCTTGTTCTGTAAAATGCTGCATACAGTTGCTGCCAACAAGTCCTGATGCACCAGCGATAAATACTTTCATTATGATAAAACTAATAATGAAATACTATCTTGCAAAAAATCTGAACGAAAACATGAATTAGTTAGCAAAATACACTAGTTCAAATCTTTGTATAATCTGTATATATGAACTTCATAAAAAGAAGTATCGGTAAGTTAATAATACTATTGTTTCGCATATTGCCAATCGGTTTGGTACGTAAACTGGTTGATATGTTGCCAACTTTAGCCAAGTTTGTTGCGAAAGGTCAGGTAGTGAAGGTTAAAGTAGATAATCCATTCTTTGGTAAGCTTCAGCTAATGTTAAATACAGGATTCGGTATTGATAAAAGCATCATCAATAACGGATATTATGAGTTGAAAACTATGTTATACTTGCGTCGTGTAGTGAAAGAGGGAGATGTATGTATAGATATCGGTGCAAATATTGGTGCCATTACTTTCCCTTTGTCGAAGTTAGTCGGAGAGAAGGGATATATTTTTGCTTTTGAACCCGGGCCAGACTTGCACGAAAGGTTGGAGCAGAATATCCGATTAAACAGAATAAATAATATTAAACTAAATCGTTGCGGATTAGGTAATGCGAATAGTACCATGTTTTGGGACTATGTGCCCGACCAGCCGGGTAATGCACAATTATCAGACAAGGGTAACATTAAAGTAGATGTTAAGCGTTTGGACGATATCGACGAGCTCTCTTCGCGAAATATTGATTTCATTAAGATTGATGTAGAAGGGATGGAGCTTGAAGTAATGAAAGGCGGCTTGAAATTGATAGAAAAAAACCTCCCGATAATTTTTTATGAATCCTTAGTATACGAAAACTTGTCTGATGGCCAATACGAAAAACAAAAAGGAATTATAGACTTGCTATCGGGTTTAGGCTACGGATTTTATGAAATTGATATGCGTGAAGAGGATTTGCAGTTTCATTCAAAGTTCAATTTCATGCCAACATATTTTCCGAAACTACCGGCTAATACGTTGGCCGTACACCCGACAAAACTCAACAGGATAGGACTTTGATGCCTTATTGTTGACTTAATAAGCTTTAACAGGTTACAATGAGTAAGACAAAAATATTAATTGGGAAAATATTCTCTTCAGTGTTTACAAAATTGCCTGAAAAGATAGCGTCGGCAGCAATAACGAAAATGCCATATCTGGCAAAATTCATTAATGACAATAGGGATGTTTTAGTGAAAATTAATAATAATCTTCTGGGCAAGGTAACCCTTTTGTTGCATACCGGATATAAAATTGATTCAAGGCTGATTAATGACGGATACTATGATTTAAAAACACTGATGTACCTAAAGCGAATATTGAAAAAGGGCGATGTGTGTATTGATGTAGGAGCTAATATAGGTGCAATAAGTATTCCAATGAGGCATATTATCGGTGAGTCTGGTAAACTATTCTGTTTTGAGCCCGGTCCTATATTGTTTCAACGTTTGAAAAAAAATATAGAGCTAAATAGTTTCCTGAATGTTACAATTTACAATTACGGTCTTTCTGATATAGATGGGGTACTATACTGGATGTTTGACCCCAACCATCCGGGAAATGCTTATCTGTCTGACAAAGGTGATATTAAAGTGCCTGTAAAACGGTTAGACGATTGCGATTTCATGAAAAATGAGCGGATAGACTTTATGAAAGTAGATGTAGAAGGCATGGAGTTGGAAGTTTTTCTTGGGGCACTTGAATTGATTAAAAAGAACAAGCCTACTATTTTGTATGAATCTGTTGTTGAAGGACAGTTTGAGAAGTATAAGCAAGTTGACGACCTACTAAAGTCTTTAGGATACAAGTTTTATGAAATAAACATAAGGGAGGAAGATCTGCAACCGGATACAAAATTTGATTTTATTCCGACTCATTTTCCACGGCTTCCACAAAATACATTGGCAGTCCATCCAGATAGAGAAAGGAGATTGGACTAACTAAAAAAGCTACCTGTCAGGGTAGCTTTTTTAGTTAATTCCTGTATCATATTTACACGCTGGCAATAGCTGATTTAATATCAGGCATTTCCTGCGGGTATGCTTTGTTTACAATCTTATCGCGCAATTCACTGAATGCATTTAGTGTCAGGTCAATATCTTCATCTGTATGTGCGGCTGTAGGTATCAGTCGCAGTATAATTTGTCCTTTAGGTATAACAGGATAAACCACTACAGAGCAAAAAATATTGTAGTTCTCGCGCATGTCAAATATCAACTGTGTGGCATCAAACAAGCCACCGTGCATCAGTACTGGTGTAACGGGTGTATTTGTAGTACCTATATCAAAACCACGCTCACGCAAACCATTTTGCAAACGGTTTACGTTATGCCATAATTTAGCTTTCAACTCTGGCATGCTACGCAGCATATCAAGGCGCTTTTGATTGCCTACTACGATAGCCATAGGCAGTGATTTGGCGAATACTTGTGAGCGCATATTGTAGCGAAGGAATTTCAGCACTTGTTTGTCTGCTGCCAGAAAACCTCCAATGCTTGCCATAGATTTAGCAAACGTAGAGAAGTAGATGTCTATGCCATCCATACAACCTTGTTCTTCACCAATGCCTGCACCTGTTTTACCCATGGTGCCAAAGCCATGTGCGTCATCAACAAACAAACGGAATTCATATTTGCTTTTCAGTGCAACTATTTCTTTGATACGGCCTTGGTTGCCACTCATGCCAAAAACCCCTTCTGTAATTACCAATATACCACCACCTGTTTGTGCTGCCATTTCAGTAGCACGTAGCAGTTGCTTTTCGCAGTCATCTACATCATTATGCTTGAAAACATAGCGATGACCGGGGTGCATACGCAAACCATCTATTATACAAGCATGAGATTCAGCATCATAAACTATCACATCACGGCGGCTGCAAAGACTGTCTATAGCTGACACCATACCCTGATATCCGAAGTTGAATAGCATGGCATCTTCTGTACCTACAAACTCTGCAAGATCTTTTTCTAATTTTTCGTGGTTGTTAGAGTTGCCACTCATCATACGTGCACCCATAGGGTAAGCTAAGCCATATTGTTCAGCAGCATCTTTATCTGCCTTGCGCACTTCGGGGTGGTTAGCCAATCCCAGATAGTTATTCAGGCTCCATACTATCTTCTCTTTACCGTTAAACTTCATACGGTTGCCTATCTCTCCTTCCAGCTTCGGAAATGCGAAATAGCCGGGTGCTTGTTCTGCGTAGTCACCGATAGGACCTAACCTTTTCTCAAACTTGGCAAATAAATCCATATATATTTACTATGTGTTTTATGAATAATCGGCAAAATTAATAAAATATTACGCTAAACATAAGCTGATATTGTCCATTTTTGTAGAGGCTTTAACCATGTTTTATGAAGTACATCGTATTATTTGTTGTTTTCTTTTTATGTGTTTTCAATGCTATGGCAAGGAAGGGCAAAGGGCAGCCCAAATTAGTTGTTGGCATCGTGGTTGACCAGATGCGTTGGGATTTCCTGTACAAGTACAATGACAGATATACGGATGGCGGTTTCAAACGGTTAATGGAACAAGGTTATAATTGCCAACAAACCATGATTAATTACATACCTACTTTCACTGCTCCGGGCCACGCATGTGCATATACGGGTACAGTGCCTTCTGTACACGGTATTGCAGCTAATGACTGGGTAGATATAAAAAATGAAAAACAGGTTTACTGTACAGAAGATAAGACTGTACTGCCTGTTGGCGGTAGTTATAAAGCAGGTAGAAATAGTCCGAGGAATTTATTGACTACCACCGTTGGAGATGAGCTGAAGCTAGCTACCAATATGCGTGCAAAAGTATATGGAATAGCTATTAAAGACAGGGGAGCGATATTGCCCGCAGGGCATACAGCCAACGGAGCATATTGGTTTGACGACAGTACGGGCAATTTTATTAGTAGTACATTTTACGGGCCAAAATTACCAGACTGGTTAATACGTTTTAATAATAAAAGACATGCAGATAGTTTAATACGCGAGGAATGGTATACACTATACAATGCAGAAACATATACAAGCAGTATTGCCGATAATAATATATATGAGGGTAAACTAAAGGGCGAGAATCAACCTGTTTTCCCACATAACCTAAGTAAAGAAAAAGGTAATGGCTATGGTTTACTACGATACCTGCCTGGAGGTAATACAATTATCTTCAAAGCCGCTAAAGCATGTATAAGAGCAGAGGCTTTAGGGGCTGATAATATAACAGATATGCTTTGCCTAAGCCTGTCAACCCCGGATTATGTTGGTCACATGTTTTCGCCTAATGCTGTAGAGACAGAAGACATGTACTTACGTTTGGACATGGAACTGGCTTCATTTCTCAATTATTTGGATAAACATGTAGGCAAGGGAAACTATACTGTATTCCTGACTGCAGACCATGGGGCAGCACACAATAGCAATTATCTGAAAGATTTGAAGATACCCGCCGGCAATAAAGCTGAACACGAGGCATTGGCAGAACTGAATGCCTATGTGAAAAAAGAAACAGGCAAGGATAGTATGGTGTTTGATTTGAGCAATTACCAAGTGTACCTGAACGAAAATAATATAGAGAAACAAAAAGCAGACAGAGAAGAAGTAAAAGATGCAATCATCGCGTGGTTTAAAAAACAAGAGGGCATACAGTACGTTGTAGATATGGAAGATATGGGCGATATCGTGCTGCCTGAGTCGCTAAGGGCAATGGTTGTAAAAGGTTATCACCATAAGCGTAGCGGTTGTATACAAGTAATAACCGAGCCAGGCTGGTATAGTGGCTATGGTCCTACTGGTACTACGCATGGTACGTGGAATCCGTATGACACACATATCCCATTGTTGTTTTACGGTGCTGGAATCAGTACAGGTGAAACACATCGTAGGGTCCACATGACAGATATTGCGCCCACCATCTGTGCATTGCTCAACATACAAATGCCAAACGGTTGTATTGGTGAAGTCATAGAACCTGTGCTGGAAAGATAAGATTCTTATTTGGGTATATAGCCTGCACCCGCGTAGCGTTTGCCCCAGTATACGTCTTCAATGTTGCTTATCATCACACCATGGCTGATGGATGCATGTACAAAATACCCATTCATCAAATAAACCCCTACATGAGAAATACGCTTGCCTCGTACCCTGAAAAATACCAAATCACCTTCCATCAAATCTTCTTTGTTTGTAAAGAACTTACAAATGCCGTATTGTTCAATAGATGTACGCAACAAATTGATGCCAAAAACTTCTTCATATAGCCTGCGTGCAAATGCTGAGCAGTCAATGCCATTTTTGTCGTTGCCACCTAAGCGATACCGTACACCATGCCACTCGTCTATAAAAGAATATAACAGTAAGCTTTTTATTTCCTCGGGTGTGGCTTTTAGGTATTGGCTGTATTTTTCCTGTAAACGCTCGGCTTCTTCAGGGTTTACCGGTTTTCGCGTTGTGCCACTTGTTCTGATGGCTGACGGATAATTATTTGCTTGTGGCTCATTAGTTTTTTTTGCCAAAACATAAGACTTAGGGTGCAACAACTCCTCACTGCTTTCGCAGCCTATGCATGCCAGCATAGCAAGTACAGTATGTATAAGCAACCTTTTCTTCATCAGCCAATGTAGCTGCGCAAATTTAATGTTTAGCTAATGTAGTATGGTTTGCATTAAGAATATATCTGTCAATAATGTATAAAAAAACAGATACCATATGGTATCTGTTTTTTTATCAATAATGTGTAATTAATATTATAGCGCTTTCAGGTGTATGTTATAAACATATATCATACCGTTAGCTTTTTCTACAGAGCGTACATCGAGCGTTGTGTAATCCATGCTTTCAATACTCCATTCAGGATTGTAGTTAGGTATGCCAAAGTTTTTCATGTATATGGCAAAACCATCCCCAGTCATAGACCATGTAAAACCAGTGTATGTAGGTGTAGGTTCACCTTCTTTCTGGTTTGATATAGTATCATTGCCGCCACCACCATTACCTCCGCCATTGCCAGTAGCAAAACAATTGTTTATACCTTCTTCCCAGCGGCCGTTACCATTATCTTCAAATACATAATAATTATCTTTCTCACAATCTTTAATAGTAGCAGGACTACCATTCACCTCTTTGGAAACGATTATCCATTTTTTACCGAGTATCATCTGGTGGCGGTTCTTGTGGTCGCCATTAACATTAATGCGTTTTTCGCAAGATGCGAATGCAACAAGCGTTACTATTGAGAGGAAGAGGACGTTTTTCATTATTTCTGTTTTTGCAGTGTAAAAATAGTTTCAGTTATTGTTAATTATAGTTATTTGATTGTTTTTTGTTAGTTAACCATTTGTCATAAATAAAGATTAAGCCACATTTAGCAACCAGTTACAGGTTACCTAATGTGGCTCTTTTCCTCTGCTTCAAGTTGTTGAAAATGAAGCATTTATGTTTGTAGCGAGGACAGGGATCGAACCTGTGACCTTCGGGTTATGAGCCCGACGAGCTACCGCTGCTCTACCTCGCGATGTGGGGTGCAAAGATAGACTATGACAACGAATAAACAAACTAAATCTGTTTTTATTTACCACATAGTTGTAAATGATATACGCGATGTACTTTTACAGTTCTTATGTCGCAACAACACAAAGCGGGTTTTGTAAATATATTCGGTGCACCCAATGCAGGTAAATCTACTTTGCTGAATGCCTTGCTAGGAGAACAATTGGTAATAACATCTCACAAAGTACAAACCACACGTCATCGCATATTAGGCATACTCACAGAACCTGATTACCAGATTGTATTTTCTGACACACCCGGTATTATCGAGCCCAAATACAAATTGCACCAAAAAATGATGCTGCATGTAAAGAGTGCATTGGAGGATGCTGACGTTGCCATACTGATGCATGATATAACACAACCTGCTGAAGAGTTTGATACTATAGCAGGTATGCTGAAACTAAAAGTACCTGCCATCATCATATTGAACAAGACAGACCTCGTAAAAGACAAAAAGCAAATAGCAGCAATTATTGAGCTTTTTAAAACCAAATACCCGCAAAGCGAAATACTGACGGTGTCTGCACAAAAGAAAACAGATATAGACAAGATATTGCCCACGATATTAAAACATCTGCCAGAAGCACCGCCTTACTATCCTGAAGACAGTATATCAGACAGGCCGGTACGTTTTTTTGTAAGCGAACTCATCCGTCAACAGATATACGAATTGTACCATGAAGAATTGCCTTATCATACGGCCGTTATCATACAATCGTTTGAAGAAAAACCAACGCTGCAAGTAATAAAGGCTGAAATAATAGTAAGTCGCGAAACACAAAAAGTGATAATGATTGGCAAAGGCGGCAGTATGATAAAAGAATTGGGGATACGCTCCCGTAAAGCAATAGAAGAATTTTTGCAAGCGAAAGTACATCTGGAACTGTTTATAAAGGTACGCCCCAAGTGGCGCGATAATGATACTTACCTAAGAGAGTATGGGTACAATTCCTGAGCAGGAGCCTTATATACAGCCGTTGCATAGAGGTTGGTATACACCGTTTGTGCAAGGTATAGATATGCTTCGGTTGGATGTTATACACCCTATAGTGTCGGGGAACAAATGGTATAAGCTGCAACACTATCTGAAAGATGCTGTAAAGAAAGAAGCAGATACCATACTCACGTTTGGTGGTGCATATTCCAATCATCTGGTGGCTACTGCGGCGGCAGCTCGTCAACATGGTTTCAAATCAATAGGTATAGTACGAGGCTTGCATGGTGAAGCTGACCTCAGTAAAACACTGCAAGATTGCAAAGCATTGGGTATGCAGCTGCATTTTATAGAGCGTGCCGAGTATAGTAAAAAATATGATGCTGACTACCAGCAATCATTACAGGTGCAGTTTCCCCAAGCATATATTATTAATGAAGGTGGGGCAGGTGAGTTGGGTGTTGCGGGTAGTAAAACAATTGCAAATTATATACCATCGCGCTATACACATGTATGCCTGTCTGTTGGAACGGGTACTACTTTAGCAGGCATCAGGCTGGGATTGCCCGAATATATTCAAGTGTATGGGTATGTACCCATGAAAGGTGGTAGTTATGTCCGAGAAACTATCGATGCTTATTTGCCAAATACATTGCAAAAATCGTACACGCTGCACGATGATTGGCATTTAGGTGGCTTTGGAAAATACACTGAAGAACAAATCGCCTTTATGAACAGCTTTTATGAAGCAAATAACATACCACTTGATATGGTGTACACTGCCAAAATGATGATGGGTATATCGGCACAACTGAAAGCAGGCTATTTTCAGCAAGATGCTCAAATATTGTGCATACACACGGGCGGCTTGCAAGGCAACAGCAGCATACAACACAAGCTTATTTTTTAATATTATCTTGCAATATCAATATACGTCATGGCAGATATCGATACATCTAAAAAAAGAAGTAAGCTCACTTTATATATTATTGTAGCATTGGTACTGGGTATAGGCTTAGGCTTTGTACTCAATTCGGGTTATGTAAAGGAAGAAAACAAAAACATAGCCAAGTATGAAGCTGATATTAAAACATTGCAGCCGCAGATAAAAGCTATTGCTGATACAAACACCGAAGCATACAAAGCAATAATGCTTAAAAAAACAAGCATTGCAAAAGCCAAAACAATCGCCATGGAAGCCCGCGATAAAAAGCTGGAACCATTCTCACTCTTAGCAGATATTTTCTTACGATTGATAAAGATGATTGTTGCCCCGCTTGTCTTTACCACATTGGTAGTAGGTGTTGCCCGTTTAGGCGATTTGCAATCAGTAGGGCGTATAGGTGGTAAAACATTATTATGGTTTTTTAGTGCGTCATTTGTCAGCTTGTTATTGGGTATGATGCTGGTAAACCTATTCAAGCCAGGGCTTGCCATGAACCTGCCGCTACCCGATGCGGGTGTTGAAACAGGCATCAAAAAAGCAGCCCTTACGCTCAAAGATTTTCTGTATCATGTATTCCCATCCAGCGTAATAGACGCTATGGCAAAGAATGAGATATTGCAGATTGTCGTTTTTTCTCTCTTTTTTGGTGTAGCAACAGCAGCCATAGGCGAAAAAGGTGAAGTGGTAATAAAAGCGATGGATGCCATTGCACACGTAATACTAAAAGTTACAGGCTACGTAATGAACTTTGCCCCATTGGCTGTCTTTGGTGCTATGACGGCTATCATAGCTAAACAAGGTTTAGGTATCCTGACTACTTATTCAATCTTTATCGGCGAGTTTTATTTTGGTCTGCTTGTATTATGGTTGGTGTTAATGTTGGCAGGTGGTGTTTTTTTAAAGGGTAGGGTATTGACACTGATTAAACGTGTGAAAGAACCCATTATACTTGCATTCAGTACCAGTAGCAGCGAGGCTGCATTCCCAAAAACGATGCTGGAACTGGAGCGGTTTGGTTGTAAAAACAGGATAGTGAGTTTTGTACTGCCATTAGGTTATTCGTTTAACCTAGATGGTTCTATGATGTACATGACGTTTGCATCGTTGTTCATTGCACAGTCGTACGGCATACATCTTGACTTTGCTACACAAATGAGTATGCTAATGGTACTGATGCTTACCAGCAAGGGTATTGCAGGTGTGCCGCGTGCATCGTTGGTGGTAATAGCTGGTACATTGGCAACATTTAACATACCCGAAGCAGGGCTGGCGTTATTGCTTGGTATAGACCCGCTACTGGATATGGGGCGTAGTGCTACCAATGTAGTTGGCAATAGTGTAGCTACAGCCGTTGTCAGTAAATGGGAAGGAGATTTAGAAAGTTGATAAGATTTCATTTAGTAATAATTGCCTATTTTCACGCCTCGAAAAGGAAATCATGCACGATATATTAGAGTTTTTGAAGCAATTGATGGATGCCGATAAACTGGCAGAATTGGTAACGCTATACGGTGGTTTGTATCTCGTGGCATTTATCATATTTGCTGAAACGGGTTTGTTTGTTGGTTTCTTTTTACCTGGTGATTCTTTATTATTCGTAACCGGGCTAATGATTGCAAATGCTCCTATCCCTAATCCTACTGAAAGTAGTTTGGTAAATTTATTTTATTGGATTGCGTTGATAACCGTTGCAGGTATTATTGGTAATGCTGTAGGGTATTGGTTTGGCAGAAAAACAGGGCCGCTATTATTCGAGCGTAGAGATACACTACTATTTAAGAAAAAGCATGTAATTCAGGCAAAAGAGTTTTACGATAAGCGTGGTGGCAGTGCCATCATATTGGCTCGCTTCCTGCCCATTGTACGCACATTCGCGCCTATAGTAGCTGGCGTAGTGGCTATGGACAGAAAAAAATTCTTTCTCTACAATGTTATTGGGTGCATAGCGTGGGTTGCCAGCATGACAATTGCAGGCTACATACTTGGTGAAAACCAGTGGGTAAAAGAGAATTTTGAAAAGATAGTTATTGGCTTAATTTTCGTTACCACAGCTCCTGTATTATTTAAGATGTTTTTTGGTAAAAAGAAACAGCCTATATTGGAAGTAGGTATGGATATCATTGAGGAAACTTTTGATATTGACAACGACGCTTCTGATGACAAAAAACAAAGCAAGTAATAACTCTTCATTATTCAGTATCCCGGTACTTGTAGCTGCACTTGGCTATTTTGTAGATATATACGATTTACTGCTATTCCTAATAGTACGGGTACAGAGCCTGAAAAGCTTAGGGCTTAGTGAGGATATGATTTCCAATGATGGAATGGAAATCATCAGCCACCAGATGTGGGGGCTCATGATTGGTGGTGTTCTTTGGGGCATGTTGGGCGATAAGAAAGGCAGGCTGAGTGTCTTGTTCGGTTCCATCTTATTATACTCCCTCGCCAATATTGCCAATGGTTTTGTCAATACAATAGAACAATACAGCGTATGCCGCTTTATTGCAGGTATTGGGCTTGCTGGCGAATTGGGTGCTGGCATTACATTGGTAAGCGAACTGATACCAAAAGAAAAACGAGGCATTGCAACTTCATTAGTTGCAGGCATTGGTTTGTCGGGTGCGGTATTGGCATATTTTATAGCGCAGCATTTTGATTGGCGTACTTGTTACTTTATCGGCGGGGGATTGGGGTTGATGCTATTGCTACTTCGCATAAGCGTATTTGAGTCTGGTATGTTTAAGGACATACAACATGCACAAGTAAGCAAAGGCAACTTCCTGATGTTTTTTACAGATCTTAAACGGTTAAAAAAGTATCTGTTAAGTATTCTTATAGGGCTGCCTACTTGGTATGTAATAGGTATATTGGTTGGTTTTTCAGATAAGTTTGGTATGCAGTTTGGTATTGAAGAGCCCATTAATCCTGGTAAGGCAGTAATGTTCGCTTATGTTGCCATTTCCATTGGCGATATTGGTATTGGTTTTTTGAGTCAGGCACTTAAAAGCCGTAAAAAGGCACTGTATATATTTTATGCTATCACAGCGATAGCTATCGTATTATATTTTAATCAAAAAAATGGCAGTGCAAATCAAATGTATGCATTGTGCGCATTGCTTGGCTTTGGTACTGGTTTCTGGGCAATATTCGTAACGATGGCAGCCGAACACTTTGGCACTAACCTTAGGGCTACAGCAGCCACCACTGTGCCCAATATGGTGCGTGGTGCTTTGCCATTGATGGTAATGCTTTTTAAAGGTTTACAACCACAATACAGCTTTTTAACAGCTGCAGCTATAACAGGTGCTATCGTAATGACGATAAGTGTTGTCGCTGCTATATTTACGGAAGAAACCTTTGGTAAAGATTTGAATTTCTTGGAGCATTAAAAAAGCGGCAGTTATGCCGCTTTGCTTTTATGCTGTTATTTCTTCGTACACTTTTATTTCGTTGTAGAGTGTATCCCGCTCTACGGGTATTTTGCCTACTGCTGTTATAAGGTTGCAAAGTTCCTCAGTACTCAACGATGGTGATTGCTCTTCGGAGCCTGCCATTGAATATATCTTAGTAGTATCGTCTATCGTACCATCCAGATCGTTAACACCGAAAGACAATGTTAACTGAGCAGATTGCCTGCCTAACATAGGCCAGTAAGCTTTCAGATTGCGGAAGTTGTCCATAAACAAGCGCGCTATGGCATACATACGCATATCTTCTATTACAGTCGTTTCCGGTATGCCAGACATATCATTGTCCTGATTGCGAAACTTCAAAGGAATGAAGCAATTAAAGCCACCTGTTTCATCCTGCAATGCACGTAGCTTGCTCATATGGTCAACACGGTGCCAGTAGCTTTCTATATGCCCGTATAGCATTGTAGCATTGCTGTGCATCCCAAGTTGATGCGCTGTTTTATGAATATCCAACCACCCTGCACCATCTACTTTATCGGCACATATTTGTTCGCGTATCTCAGGATGAAAAATCTCTGCCCCACCTCCTGGAAGCGATTGTAAACCCGCAGCCTGCATGGTCTGCAGCCCTTCTTTAGTGTTCACCTTCGCTTTACGGAACATGTAGTCAAGCTCTACTGCGGTAAAACCTTTGATGTGAATATCGGGACGTAGTGCTCTTATTTTACTGATGACTTCGCAGAAAAATTCAAGGTTCATCTTTGGGTGTACACCACCTACAACATGCACCTCCGTTACAGGTTGCCCATCATATTTGCGCACCATATCGAGCATTTGCTCAATGCTCAGCTCCCAACCTTCATCCCTGTTTTTATACAATCGCGAATAGGAGCAGAAATTACAGGTGAACACACAAACATTAGTTGGCTCTATGTGGAAATTCCTATTGAAGTATACCTTATTGCCATGCAGCCTGTTTGCAACGTGTGCAGCAAGCGCACCCACAAATCCAAGCTCGCCTTTTTCAAAAAGCAGAACGCCTTCCTCATCGGTAAGGCGTTCTTTATTAATTACTTTATGTGCAATTCTTTGTAAATCTTTGTCTGCAGGTAAATTGCTGAATATATCCTGCAGGTTTGCTGTAGTTGTCATTATTGTACTATCACTTTTTTACTAACCATTCCTTCATTGTACAGGCATTGTATTGTGTACATGCCTTTACCCGCATCTGTAATATTAACATTCATAGTGCCTGATTGTTGGTTGGCTATTGATATTTGCTTTACTACCTGCCCAAGCATATTATTTATTACCACTTGCTTTAAGCCTTCGCCATGTGTGAGTGTGAATAATCCATTTGACGGATTAGGAACAATATCAATTTCACTCTTCATGCTAATATTTCCAACACTTGTAGGCCAACTGAATAAATTGACGTTTTTTGGCAAGTTTACCGAACCACCGCCAGCTGCAAATTCTGAATGCATGCGCGTTACTTGCCCTTTGCTGAACATTGACATGCAAACATCCTGTACATAGTCCATGTAGTTCATAAACATCTGGCCTTCAGGAGTATTGTTACAATTAGGAAGCTTAGGATATGAAGGGCAAATACTTTGATTTGCATCGCTTTGTTTTGGTGTATCGTCAACTCCATCATCATCATTGCATGTTCCGTTACCAACGGCAGTATTTCCCCATATGTGGTTTAATGTAAAAAAGTGCCCAAACTCGTGTACCATTGTACGGCCCTTATCAGCATTTGGAATAAATGTTTGTGATAGGTTATTTCTTTTGCCAAATGCTAAATAATCTACAACTACTCCCATTAGTTTAGCATCACCTATCAATGCGGCTAATTTAGGATGATATGCATAGCCCAATATCTCTCCACTACCACTGTTAGTAATATTTGTAATCCAAACGTTCAGATACCTTGTGTTATCCCATGGGTCAAGCCCTCCATTAGCTGTTCTTTTAACTGAACCATCACTTACATCAAAGCCTGTAAATGCAGCAGGTTTTGTAAGTATCTCAATGCCTATTGTACCGGTCCCGTCAGGTTTGGTATGTGCCAAACCGAAATTCATGTTGGGGTTTCCTTTAAGTGGTGCAAATGGTGCCGGGATAGTTTCAGTATTTTGAGCATTAAAATCAATATTTAATACTTCAATTTGTGAAACTACTCTATCATAAATACCCTGAACACCACCAATTTGGTTAATCTGTGCTTGAGATAGTACGACATGAAAAGCTAATGCAATAGGGTAAGATGATGTTGTTTTGTAAACAGCCGTGTTTGTTTGATTTGAAATGTTGGCTGTGCGGTGTTGTATATCTTGTTCGCATATATCAAGTGCCACTTTTAAAGACGGGTTCTTTTCAGCTAATTCTGCAACAATTTCATCCGTTGCACATCTCTTTACTTCCTGCGCTACAACTGCTGTTGCTGCCATTACTAAACTGCAAAGGGCAGCACCTGCAAATAATTTCTTCATCTGAGAATATTTATACTTAATTAATACTATTTATTTTCTCTGCTGTTTATTTCATCGCGTATGGTTATGGCACGCACATAGTCTTCCTGGTCCAGCACTTGTTGCAATAACGCATGCAATTCTTCAAGACTCATGTTTTTTAAGTCATGATTAAAGGTTTTAGCACCCGAAGGCACTTTTTCTGCACCGGAGATAGGTGTAGATGATGTACTACTATCAGGGTTGTCCAAAAACATACCGGCAGCGTCCAGTATGTTTTCATAAGTATATATTTTACAACCTGAACGAACTGCCAATGCTAACGCATCAGATGTCCGAGAATCTATCTCAACAGTATTATCATCAGAACGACATACCAATTTGGCGAAAAATATGCCTTCTTCTAATTTGTATATAATTACCTCTGCCAACTCTATGCCAAAAGTTGTCATGAAATTGGCAAATAAATCGTGTGTAAGGGGACGGCTGGGTTGCATACGCTCCAATGCCACTGCTATAGCCTGTGCTTCGAACCCGCCGATGACAATAGGCAGCCTGCGCAGGCCATCTACTTCACCTAATACTACTGCATAAGAATGAGTCTGTGTGATACTGTGCGACAGGGCAACAATTTCCAGTTCTATTTTTTTCATTCGTTATATACCTCTTGCACGGCAAAAAAGGCTGGTGAAGTTAGGCATTTTTTGTCAATATCTAAGGTTATATTAAAAAAGTCTTGGTGCGTCAGTTTCGCCATTACTATTCTCTAATACAAGGGATATTTCTTTTAAGTCATTGCCACCGATACGCGTGCCTACAGTCTTCCATCCTGTTACATCAATAGTTTCATGTAGCGGTACAATTTCCTCACTCAATTCAGATTTTTTCTTCCCCGTACGTAGTATCACAATTGGCTCTGTTTTTGTCGTTACCAATTCCAGATAATTACCTTCTCCCTCCTTGATGAAGCTGTATTTATTCTTTAATGTTTGGCTTTCAATCACAAATCGTTTCGCGTAAAACTGTGCGCCCTTTTTATCATAATAAATAGCCGTAACAACTTTATCCCTTGCAAACTTTTCAATTCTAATCACATCATTAGCTTCAAATCGGTTTGTCAGTTCAAAATCTGTCAATTCGTATGTGCCATCTTTATAAAATGCTATTACTCGGTCGTTTTCATCAAAACTGCCTAGCAGTATCCCATTGCCATCTTTGTTAAGTCTGCCAATCGTATCGTCGTACCATATTTTCTGCCCAGATAGTGTAGAACGTCCTTTTTCTTTCAGTTTAATACCCTTGATAGGATATTTCGTTACCTGATTGCCTTGCGATGAACGGCCTTTTATTTCCAGTTCTTCAAAATAATAATCCAGGACTTTTATCCTTGCTTTACTGCCCGGCGATAGTGTGATGGTTACTACTTCAGCTTCACCATTTGCATTTGCAGTAAAGTATGCAACCTTACTATTCGGGTTGCCTTTTGTCAGGTCATATTCCTTGTCTCGGGTAATGCCTGTTACATTAAATCGTTTGCCATGTGCAATGCCTGTTTTGCCATCTACATATATCATATTGTACGTAGTGCGTTCATCATTTTTCTGGAAAACAGCCAGATAAATAATGTCTTTCCCTACAAAGCTTTTATCAGCTACTTTGGTAACAACCATTTTCCCATCCTTGCGAAAGACGATAATGTTGTCAAGGTCGGAGCAATCAAAAGCAAATTCATCTTTCTTTAAGCCAGTACCAATAAAGCCTTCTTTATAGTTAACGTATAGTTTTGCGTTTGCTATAGCTATGTTTTGTACTTGTATAGTCTCAAACGGACGTATTTCTGTTTTGCGTTCTCGTCCTTTACCATGTTTTTTCAATAAGCCTTCATAGTAAGCAATGGCATAATCATTCAGGTGGGCGATGTTATTCTTTACTTCTTCAATATTGGCTTCTACGCCTTTTATATGTTCGTCAGCCTTGAAAGAGTCAAATTTTGATATACGTTTGATTTTTATTTCTGTTAGTCTTACAATATCCTCTTGTGTTATTTCTCTGCGAAATTTCTTTTTGTAAGGTTTAAGCCCTGTATCAATAGCATTCAACACACCCTCCCAAGTGGTTTCTTCTTCAATATTGCGATAGATGCGTTTTTCGATGAATATTTTTTCGAGAGAAGAGTAGTGCCAGTCGTCCTCCAGTTCGCCGAGTTTTATTTCCAACTCTCTGAGCAGCAGTTTTTTGGTATGCTCTGCCGAAAACTTCAATAAATCTGTAACGCCTACAAACTGTGGTTTTTCGTCAATTATAACACAGGCATTTGGTGAAATTGACACTTCGCAATCTGTAAAAGCATACAATGCGTCAATAGTCTGGTCTGTAGTAACGCCTGGGGCTAATTGTATAATTAGCTCTACGTCTTTTGCCGTATTGTCTGTTACACTTTTTATTTTGATTTTACCGTTATCGTTTGCCTTTAATATGCTATCCACTAATTGCGATGTAGTAACGCCATAGGGTACGTCTTTGATTGCTAGCGTCTTTTTATCTACTTCTTCTATATGCACCCTTACACGCACCTTACCTCCACGCCCACCATCATTGTAATTGCTTACATCTATCATGCCTCCGGTCAGGAAGTCAGGGTATAATTCAAACTTTCTGCCTTTAAGATATTTGACAGCAGCCTCAAGCAATTCGCAAAAATTATGCGGTAGTATTTTGGTTGATAACCCTACCGCTATACCTTCCGCACCCTGTGCAAGCAACATGGGAAACTTCATAGGGAGTGTTACGGGTTCATTCTTTCTACCATCATAGCTCAGTTGCCAGGCTGTTGTTTTGCCATTGAATGCTACATCTAATGCAAATTTTGATAAACGCCCCTCAATATAACGTGGTGCTGCGGCACTATCGCCGGTGCGTACATCGCCCCAATTGCCTTGAGTATCTATTAGCAAGTCTTTCTGCCCCATATTGATGATAGCATCGCCAATAGAAGCGTCGCCATGGGGATGGTATTGCATCGTTTGCCCTATTACATTGGCTATCTTGTTATACCTACCATCATCCATTTCCTTCATGGCATGCAGTATGCGGCGTTGCACGGGTTTCAACCCGTCTTCTACTGCTGGTACGGCACGTTCCAATATTACATAGCTTGCATAGTCGAGAAACCAGTTTTGATACATTTGGTTTATCAAAACCGATTGCTGCTCTTCATGATTATTGTATTCCGACATTCCGCTCTCTTGCTTTATGCGTGCAAAAATATTCGTTCAGCATTAAAATAAGCATGGAATTAATTGTTATATAAGGTTTTGGTCATAGTATTTATACACATTTTGTGTTTATTTTACCTAAAATAAATATCTATGAAATTTATAAAAGCCTCTATTGCAGCTACAGTATTAACAATACTTGCATTTTCTGCCAATGCGCAACGTGTGCGTATACTTGATGGCAGTATCGACGTGCTGAAAGGAGTTACAAAACTGAATATACAATTTGACTACAGTAAAATGGGTGTAGGCAAGTTTGAAACAGAAGAAGAATACATCAACAAAAAGAAAGAGGATTATAACAAAAAAGAAACAGGTAAAGGCGATGAATGGGCAAGATCGTGGAAGGCAGACCGTAAAAATCGTTTTGAGCCTCAATTCAAAGAGCTTTTTGCCAAGCATAGTGACATAAACATTGGCGACTACCCAAATGAAAAGTATACACTTATATTCAAAACAACATATACCGAGCCTGGTTTTAATGTGTATGTTACCAGAAAAAATGCAGAGATAGATGGTGAAGCCTGGATTGTAGAAACGGCTAATCCATCTAATGTAATTGCTAAGATATCAGTACAAAATTGCCCTGGTCGAACTTTTGGCGGAAATGACTATGATACCGGCGAACGCATACAGGAGGCATATGCAGTAGCAGGTAAGGGCTTAGGTAAGTTTCTGGATAAGGAATTAAAATAATAGACGTCAATACAGTCAAAAAACAAATGCCACCTGTACAGGTGGCATTTGTTATGAAACAGTAGTGACAAGCCTGCTTGCAAGCCAGCTATCTTTCAGCGGTATCAACCAATTGGTCAATAATTCTTTTTTTGTATTAACCAGATTATTGAACAGTGGTGTATCCCAATTGATATAACCTTTATCCAATGCATATTGTACTTGGTTCATCGGTAGCATTTCGGCTTTTTCTTTCACCAAAAATGTCAGCATCAAACGGTCGAACATATTGACATCGTATTGTCGTTCTATGCTTTTTACAACCCTTACAGATGCATCTGTACTACACCCACTTACCTGCACATCTGTTTCGTCTGCTATTATTACTATAAACTGCCCGAAGAGTAGTTTTGCCCATCCCTTTACAGGAGCACCATGTGCCTGCCATTGTGTATAAAACTGTAATAATTGCTCGTTTATTTCTGCTTCCTCACGTTCTATAAACCGCCTGTTGCTCTGGTACACCCATACTCGTGAATCATCTGATAATTCACTGGGTACTAAAGATTGTAAAACACTTATATCCATGTTGGCAAAGTTACGTCAGTTTTGGGTTAATGTAACTGATTGTGATGTAGGTGCAGTAGCGTGTATTTTTACCCATTCCCGCAGCCTGTTAGCCATTTGTTTGTAGTGCTTAGAGGGTGGGGTGATGAAGAGCTTATTACCTGAAAAATGGCTGTTAACTAATATCTGCTTATCGTCTGTAATAAATATCATTACTTCTCTGAAATCGCCACGCATACTCAGGTTTTTGCTCAGTATCATAAATACTTCAGGAGCATCTGGGTGTTGGGTAAAAGCTAAGTGTTGAGATTGTAGAAACTTCTTTAACATATCCTGATTGGCTTGCAGATGAAAAGCAGTTTGTATTTTCCTGAAACTGAATACTTGGAATAGCTGATATAAGGATGTGCTTACACCAACGAACATACAAAAAAGCATACCTGCTAATGCAAATTTAGCCATACCATTAGCGTTTGAAATGCCATTTATTAATACTGGGAATGATATGGTTAATAACAAAAAAACAGAACCTAAAGGACTGTATACTTTGTATGTAATAGGGTAGCGTCCCTTGCGCTTAATGAATACAAGGTCTTTAATGATTTTGTTACCCCACTCACTTTGCGGGTTTCCTGAAAATAGTTGTTTCATACAGGTGTCGTCTGCTAAAAAACTATGCCAGCGACTTAGCTACCATTTCAGCTATATCAAGTACGGCTACACTGTCTTCTTTTTCCTTATTCTTCACACCGTCTGTAAGCATGGTGGTACAAAACGGACAGTTAGCAGCAATAATCGTAGCACCTGTTTCCAACGCTTCTGCAGAGCGTTCAAAATTGACACGTGTATCGCCTGCTTCTTCTTCCTTAAACATTTGTGCACCACCAGCACCGCAACACAAGCCATTGGTACGACAGCGTTTCATCTCTACCAATTCTACATCCAAAGCCTGTAATACTTCTCTGGGGGCTTCATATATATTGTTACCTCGTCCTAGATAGCAGCTATCATGGTAAGTGATTTTTTTGCCTTTGAATTCGCCACCTTCTTTCAGGCGTATGCGCCCGTCGTTTATCAGTTGTTGCAGAAAAGTAGTGTGGTGTATCACTTCATAATCTCCTCCCAGTGCAGGGTATTCGTTCTTCAGTACATTAAAACAATGCGGGCAAGCAGTTACAATCTTCTTCACCCCATAGGCATTCATGGTTTGTATATTATTGTACGCCATCATCTGAAACAGAAACTCATTACCGCTTCGGCGTGCAGGATCGCCGGTGCACATTTCTTCCTTGCCCAGTATAGCAAACTTCACACCTACTTTGTCTAATATCTGTGCAAATGCTTTGGTTATTTTTTGTGCTCTTTGGTCGAAGCTGCCGGCACATCCCACCCAAAACAACACTTCCGGTGTTTCGCCATTTGCAGCATATTCCGCCATTGATTTTATATGCATAGTACTTTAGTTCTGATTGTTAAATAATTAAGCTTCTGCTGCCATTTCCTCCGCCCACTTATCTCTTTCGTCAGGGCTAAACTTCCATGGTGCCATATTATTCTCCACATTGCCAAACATCAGGTTCCACTCTTGCGGGCTGTTACTTTCTTCCATTACCAAATACCTGCGTAGTTGATTGATAATAGATAAAGGCTCAATACCTACAGGGCAAGCTTCTACGCAAGCCTGGCAAGTAGTACATGCTCTTAGTTCTTCTACACTTATGTAATCGTGCACTAACGATTTGCCGTCATCTACAAACGATTTATTTGCATTGATGTTTTTACCTACTTCTTCAAGCCTATCGCGGGTATCCATCATTATCTTACGCGGAGATAATTTTTTACCCGTACTGTTTGCCGGACAGGCAGATGTACATCGCCCACACTCTGTACAAGAGTATGCATCCAACAGATTTTTCCAGCTAAGGTCCATTACATCCCTTGCGCCAAAGCGCTGCTGCGCAGGCTGACTGCCGTCTGATGGTGGTGCTAGTTCGGGTTGCATCATATACAGTACTTCGTTCTGTATTTCTTTCATGTTAGCCATTTCACCCTGTGGCTTCAATCTTGTATAGTATGCGTTTGGAAAAGCAAGTACTATATGCAGGTGTTTGGAGTAGGGCAGATAGTTAAGGAACAGGAATACACCTATAATGTGCAGCCACCATCCGCCACGCTCTATGGCTATCAATGCCCCGTCAGACAAGCCACTGAACATACCTGTGAAGTTGGACGTTATCCAGAATGGTTCTGTCAGTGTGTAGTGTTCTGCACCACGGCTTTGCAGCACTTGGTCGGCTGTATTCATTATCAGGAAGAGGCTCATAAGCACTACTTCGGTAATCAATATCAGGTTAGCGTCGTTGCGGGGCCAGCCTTCCAGTTCGCTTTGGTTCAGGCGTTTTACCTTCAATACATTTCTGCGTATCAGAAATACCACGCAAGCTATAAGCACCAGTGCTGCCAATACTTCGAAAAAACCAATGAGGTATGCATACAGGCTGCCGAGCATGGGTGCAAACAAACGGTGCACACCAAAAATTCCATCCAGAAATATCTCTAAAATCTCTATGTTGATAATAACAAAGCCGGCATATACAGCTAAGTGCAGCAATGCAGGGATAGGTTTTTTAAACATCTTCTGCTGCCCCAATGCCATCAATACCATATTGCGCCAGCGGGCAGATGGATTGTCTGTAAGGTCTTCGTCTTTGCCCAGTTTTATATTGCGCCTTATTTCGCCAACTTTTTTGCTGAAAAAATACACAGATATACCTGCGCAGAGTATGAATAATATTTGTTGTACAAGATGCATGCAGCAACGTATTTATGCCTCGAAAATAATGGCTTTTAGGCGAAAAACATAGTTTAACACTCTATGCTACGCTGTTTCGCAGAAATTGTTTAGGTTTGAAGCAAATGATGCCGCCCGATGTTGAATAAAGTATTATCCGTTTTACTTTTATCATTATTTGTTAGCACTGCCCGAGCACAAGATAATAAGGCAATGCTGAAGGCTATTGAAGACTCACTGGTGATAGCGATAGATACTATGTATGAACGCCGTATACCCGATGAGATGCCAATGATGAACGAGCGTATAGTAAAACAATTAGTACGGGCATTGAAAATTGAAGGCTCTTATTACTATCCTTTTGATAGCCTCAGTAAACGCATTAATATTATTTATCCTGAAGACAAGAGTTTCCGCATATTTAACTGGGCTATAGCACCTGAAGAAAATACACGTCGCTACTATGCTGCTATGCAAATGAAAAGCGAAACCCTGAAACTATATCCGTTGATAGACTGCTCGGGCGATTTGGGTAAGATGGCAGAAGACACGGTACTGACAAAAGGCAAATGGTTTGGTGTTATTTATTACCGCATACTTACCAAAGAGGTGGACGGTAAGAAAATATATACCATGTTCGGTGCCAATACGGCTAGCCCCATCATCAGCCGCAAGATTATGGAGCCGATGGAGATAACCGAAAATGGCCCTGTATTTGGCGCACCGATGTTCAATATCCGTTCAAAAAACAATCCTGAACAACGCATCAGCAGGTTTATACTCGAATACAAGAAATTTGCACAGGTAGCCCTGAATTGGGATGCAGATATGAATGCCGTGTATTACGACCATTTAGAGTCGGAAGTGAATGACCCGAACCGTAAATACACATATGTGCCATCGGGGCAATACGACGGGCTGCGCTGGGCAGATGGCTACTGGAATATGGTACAAGATCTGATACCAATCGATGCGCTGAAAGACGGTGCTGCACCCGTGCCACAGCCATACAAGGGTAGGGGAGACAACTAAGCCGTTTCTGTTCACACAATTTTCATTAGATTTGCACCGCATTTTGGTCCGGTAGCTCAGTTGGATAGAGCATCAGCCTTCTAAGCTGAGGGTCATTGGTTCGAATCCAATCCGGATCACA
>CALESY010000173.1 GCA_937919945.1 uncultured Chitinophagaceae bacterium
ACTGTGTACTAGTAGAAAAGTTCTGCTTTGCAGCCAGCATAGCGTCTGTGAGCGATAGTGAGCCTGAATTAGTAACCTTACCCGTTGCAGCACTTTTCTTATCGTAAGCATGTAACGGTTGCCATGGTTGTGTATCATTACCTCTTACATACACTTTATTACTGTCTTCTTCACCTGAATAGCCATGCAGTTTATAATCAAACTCTAATCTTATTTCTTCGTTATTGGCATTATAGTTAGCGAGGTTGAAAGTGCCGCTCAATTCGTTACGCTGGTCTTTAAAAGTATTATAAGTAGCATCTAGGCTTACAGAACGGCTTCCCTTAATAGTTATATCGGGTTTTACAAAACTTCTGAGCCTGCAAGTATCATTTGCATTATTGTAGTCCCATCGCTCATCCGGCGATATGCCACTGGCCGGGTTGATTAATTCTAATACTGTCCAATCTTCAAAGTCATTTACCATTGGCATAGTCAGGTCAATCGGAAAGTTATTCATCTGCTTTATGTTGTACCTGATAGTATCATTAGCACGAACAATATCAGTTGCTGATAGATTATTGACGGCAATAATAAAAGAATAAACGCCTGGAGCAGACAGATTCAGCGTATCTACAATAACGCTAAAAAAATCACGTGCTGGTACTGATATGGTATAGTCTTTAGCTTTCCAAGAACTACCATTGATGCTATACGATATCCTGAAATTGTTGATAGGATTATCATCTAAATTGCGCACCATTACTTCCAGCAATGTATTGCTTGTTAAAGCTGTACTGGTTAGCAACCTGCCATTGAGTGGCTTTATCGCCCTTACCATAGCCATATCTCCGTCTGATATATTACCGCTACAATCTCCGTCAAATGGTTTTCTTTTTACTGCGAGGCTTCTGTATCCTTGCATCCCGTCTATCAATGGCCTTACAGCAACATAGTACATACTATCAGGATGCAAACCTGCAAATGTATAGGTTGTGGAATTAGTCGTATCCATAATGCGCATCTCTGCACCTTGTTTCATCATCACTTCATAACCTGCAGCGTTAGTGATACTGTTCCAGTTTATTTTTATGTATCCGGGGCATTGATTAGCATCAAGTGTAACCTGAGGTATAGAATTGATAGCAAAATTGCCGGTACTATGCTGTTCACCGGTGTTATTCCTGCTTATACGTATTCTGCATTTTCCACTACTGATACCTTGAGGTAGCCACCATACATAGTGGCGTTGTGCAGATGCTATATTATCTGCAATCAAAGACCAGTTGTTACCTGCATCAGTAGTAATTTCCAGTTTTTGTGTATTGTTATTATCAGATGCATCCCAATATATACGTAAACTGTCTTCTGTTTTAACCTGTGCACCTGTTGTGGGGTAAGTAAGTTTTAGCCCCAGTGGCACAAAGTCATATACCAATACATAATCTTGCTGTGGCGATGGCACATTGAATCCGTTAACAATAACAGTATAAGTACCTGTTGCTGGATTATTTACCACTATCTGCTCTACATTGTTCAACCTATCAACACCCTCTAAAGCATTATTCAGTATTTTATCAGGTGTTGGGTCTAATATCAATGGACGATGTTGTGCTGAAGATGGTGTAGATAGTACAAGGTCTAAATCATTTACAAGCTGTTTACTTGCCAATGTGCTGGCAACGGCATCGTGCCAATATAACATCACTTTCAACTGTGCAGTATTAGGAGGTATAGTTATACTATGTACTTGCTGATTACCGTGGGCTACACTATTGGTAATAACTCTGTTATTCTCCAGCATTATCAGTGAGCGGGGCAGGTTCATAAAACCAAATCCGTATCTGTAATCAGGGCCCGGGTTACCAATATCGGTAGCACCATTCATAAGCAAGGCTTTCAACACATCTGCTCTCGGATTTACAGCACCATTAATTTGCTTATACCTTTCGGTTAGTAAGGCAGCGCCACCTGCAACACCCGGACTTGCCATACTAGTACCACCGGAAACATAATAGGAATCAACCCTGTTTGTAGAACGAACATCAACACCTACAGCCGTTATTTCAGGTTTCAATCTACCATCACGTATCGGACCACGACCACCATCTACTGCATTATTGTAGCGTTTATCTATGCTGGTAACTACAAGACAGTTTTTAGCCGTTTGGTAAGCACCAACTACAGTACCAAACCCTGCAGGATAAGGAGCACAATTTATTAAGCCGTCATTACCTGCTGCAAATACATGTAGCACATCTTTATGCTTTAATGCTAACACATCTGTTGCTTCTGCATATGCATTATAAACACCGGCATAGTTGCAATCCCTTATTACCGCAGCATAAGAGTTATTGGTAATGGTCATATTATACTGATAATAAAAATCAGTAGTGCTTTCTAATATCTGGCTGAAGAAGTGATTGACAAAATTGGCCATAGGTGCTACACCTTCTCCTTTTATATCTCCGATACCTGCCCCACCTGCAATACCGTTAATATGAACACCATGATTGGTATACGGTTGCGGGTTATTATTCGCCAATATCCGGTCTTTTAGATCTATATTTCCAATACCAGACATATTATCGCCAATACCAATTACCACACCTTTACCTCTTAGATTGTACCCACCTGAAGCTATTGGCAAATTAGCTTCGTTGGCTTTTGTTACACATTTTGCTTCAAAATTTAATGCTGAAGGCTCCCTATATAGTGCTATACCTGATACGGTATAATGTTCAGCAATTCGTAACAATACGCTTCCAGATACTGCAAATAAATAATACGTATTACCAATTGCTTTCTTTGGTTGTAAACCTAATGAAATACAAAACTGAATAAAATCATTTTCAATTGTACCATGTAATACGGACACACATACATCTGAATGTTTATTATTAATCAA
>CALESY010000174.1 GCA_937919945.1 uncultured Chitinophagaceae bacterium
AGTTGTAACGGCAAAAACTTGCATAGCGGGGCTCGTTGGATGCATATTTACAACCTGAAGCGCAAGTATGGAAAAAACAATAGATAAGTATACAACCCTATCTTGGTTAGTGGTAGTATTTGTACTCGGGCTTATTATGGCATTGATATTATTCTATCCTCTATAAGTAACAAAACAGCATGTGAAAAAGTGACATTCTTTTTTACAGGCAAAACAAACAAAAGTCAGCATACAGCCGCCCACCTCTCTTAGCGGGAGGGGCGGGAAGCTGTAATATGCAAAAGAAAATAACACTTCTGTATAAGGGCCTCGATAGAGGTTTTGGTGGTGTATAAAGGGATACCGGGGGAATCTTCCCCCGGTTTTTTTTATTTAATTACTACATGGAATTATATACCCACCCGCATACTGACGGCAACAACAGACTGCATAGCAAACGGTAACCTATGTAACTTATGATCGAAGAATAGGGGATAATACACATACTTAGCACCAAAATATACACCCCGCAACACTTCTGCATACGCTGCGGCTTCTGTAGATGCTGCTGTCATGGGTTGGTCTAAACGGCCTATTTCTATGTTTGCCATGTGCATAGGCCCTGCTGCTACCATAGCCATCAATGCCCTGCCGCGTGCTATGCGGGTAGCTTGTATGCCAGCTACAAAACCCGCCTGCAGTTTAGTACCCCATAGCTGTTGGGTAGCATCGCGTATATACAGCCCGTCGTTTTTCAAAATGCCCACTCTAGCCCCCATCAGTAAGCTAAAAGGTTTATCTTTCTGCACCTTGTATATATCTGCACCTATATTTAAAAGAAATGCTTTTGCCATAGCACCATTGCGCATTACAGGTGCCGGTATCCCATAGTCTGTTACCACATCTGCAAAGGGCTGAGAATGCACATTTATAGAACATAACAGCAGCAGGCCCGATAGTATTATACGCATTAGGCAGGTATTTATATAAATCTACAAAACGAAGCAGGCGGTTTGCAAATGACACACGTTAAAGAAAAGCTAATATAATCTGCTGCTGCTTTGGAGTGTACAGCATAAATATACCCCGCATACATAAAACAGACTTTAATTATTAACTAAAAATTAGTTTGTTTGCTAAATCTTAAAAAAAGAGATAATATTAACCAACGTTACCGATTCTTAAAAAGTCTTAATTGATGTAATACCGCTTCAATCTATTCTTCATAATAATTAATACTCTATGAAATTACTACAATCCGTAGCCGTACTCTTCTTTACATTTTGTCAATTCAGCAGCTATGCCATTGATAAAGTAATAATGGTAACAACCGCAAACACATGCATTGGCAACATAAAGGCAGATGTGTCTTATGTCGTCAATTTGGATGGCATATCCGGAGCAGGTGTAGCCGTAACTACCTATTTCGGAGACGGGCAGCAACAAACCAATACAAGCTTTGTAAGCAATAGCTTCTCAGGCAATCATACCTACGAACTGCAGGGCGTTTATAATATGAAGTTTGTAGTAACTAAAAACAGCTCTATTGTCAGCACATACAGCTATAAAATAAATGCCAGTTGCACTTACGTAAACGTCATACCTTATTTTGACGGCAATCAAAACTGTACGGAAGATGCCAATGAACGTGTATTATCTTCTCCCGTATTGGTAGATGTGTATAAAGAAGGCGTTCTGGAAGACAAGCTGTTTGTAACACGCCCACATCTATACAATGCAGAGCCTAACAAGAGCTATGAGTTCAGATACAATCCGTCGAAATCAAATTCGTTGAAAGCCTGCGGTAGTACAGGTTCGCAATCTGTTACAATCAACAGCACTAACACTACTGCCACCCTGCCATACGGCCTTTATTGCACCAACGCACTCAACAAAGACCTGGCAGTAAATCTTACAGTTACCCGTTACAGGCCCGTTGAAGTATCAAGGTTGAATATTACCTGCAAAAACCTCTCTTGCATTAACAATAGTGGCACTCTTACCTTCCGCATGGACCCACGATATAAAATAATACGCACAAACATTCCCCCTGCTACAAACAACAATAATACGTTGACATGGAATGTTGCAGACCTGAACATTGCAAAATCAAAGACTATATACGTAGAACTTGAACCTGTTTTCGCAGGTGCAGTATCGCTTACAGATAATATCTGGGCTCAAGCAATACTCGGCCCTCTTACAGACGATGTAAACCCCAATAACAATATTGTAAATGACACAACAGATGTAATTGGCGCATTTGACCCTAACGAAATACAGGTAAGCCCGGGCGGCTATACTACAGCCGGCAAACAATTGGACTATACAATCCACTTCGAAAATCTTGGCAGCGATACAGCATTCAATATAACTGTGCTCGATACACTGTCTCAACATTTCGATCTCAGCACTTTTACCCTTACCGATTTTTCGCACAACATCAATGCAGAAATAATTGATGGGGCAAACGGTGAAGCTATCGCACGTTTTCAATTTGATGACATCCACCTGCCCGACTCTAACAGCAAGCTCTACAACAAAGGCTATATTAAATATAGCATCAAACTAAAAGACAATTTATCGCCATCTACTACTATCGAAAACCGCGCAGGTATCTACTTCGACATCAACCCTGTAGTAATGACCAATACCGTGCAAAACATCATAGCTCCGCTCAATGTTGCCAATGCTGTACACGAAGAAAAGCTAAGCATCTACCCCAACCCCGCAAATGATGTATTGTATATACAAACAAACAACAAAGATTATCAGCAAGCCAAAGTGCTGAACAACCTCGGGCAGGTAATGAGTTTACACAATATTGATAAAACCATCAAAGAGGTAAATATCGCACAACTGACACCCGGTATATACCATGTATTGCTGCAAGGCAATGCAGGCAGCAAAGCCATCAGGTTTCAGAAAAACTAATTAATAAACA
>CALESY010000175.1 GCA_937919945.1 uncultured Chitinophagaceae bacterium
CTTTACCAACATTGGCTGGCATAATATATATGCCTGGTTTGGCTGTGTAAGCAGGGCCGAGTGTATTACTACCACCTTCTCTTTCGTACACTATCCATTTGCCATCGTTAGAGAAAGACGGGGTGCGGAAGATGCCTTTCTTTGTATTTAGTTTTTCTACCCCACTGCCAGACAAATTTGTCTTACAAATGCTGCCGCTTGTGCTATCGTTCCAAGACACATATACAATGCTGTTACCATCGGGCGAAAATGATGGTTCATACTCGTATTCTTTGCTATTAGTTACACGCATGGGTTTGCCATTCGGTAGTGCCTTTTTATAAAGTTGCCCTAATGCGCTAAACACTAACCATTTACCATCGGGCGATGTAATGGCATGACGAATGACATGAACGTTAAACTTGTCAGGATTCAGCTCTTGCGCATAGCGCAGCGTGGGCGATAATTTTTGTTTTACATGGCAAGTGAAAGGTATGTCCGTCGCACTGTTTGTACGGTTTACATCTACCTTCTTTATTTTACCACCTGCCCAAATGATGATGTGTTTATCATCAGGTGTCCAGCAATAGCCGGGGTAGATGCCGAATGTTGTCCATGCTTCTTGTTGGTCTTTGGATAACATATCATATACCGGCCATTCTTCGCCCGTTTTGAGATTGCGCAGATACAGAACTGTTTTTGTACGAACTCTTTTTACAAAAGCTAATAGTTTGCCATTACGCGATACCTGCGGGCGTACAGCTCCACCCGGCCCACCTGTAACATTTTCATTCGTACCTTTTTCACGGTCGAAGCGTTTGATGACGAATATCTGCTCGTTGGGGTTCTTATTGTATTGGAAGTAGCCACCGGGGTACACATCTTCGCTATAATACACGTGCCTGCCATCAGGCGATGCGCATGGCTCGTTTACATCTTGTTGGTCGTTTTTCTTTACCGTAAGTTGCAGCCCGTTGCCACCGTTGATGTGGTACATCCACATCTCGCCCGCACCTAATGAACGGGTGGATGTGAAGTGTTTGCGTGCAATCAGGTACTTACCATCGGGCGACCACACGGCATTGTTCAGCAGACGGAAGCTTTCTTTGGTTATCTGTTTGGCATTGCTGCCATCGCGGTTCATTATCCAGATGTTATCTCCACCACCAGCGTCCGATGTAAAGGATATTTTCTTGCCATCGGGGCTGAAACGTGGCTGCACTTCCATAGCCTTACCTTGCCGCAGAACCTTTGCCTGACCGCCCGTTGCGGGGATGATGTAGATATCGCCCAGCAAGTCGAACACGATGTCTTTACCATCGGGCGATATATCCACATTAAGCCAAGTGCCTTCATTGATGGTAAAGGAAACTTCCTGCTGCGGGCTACCGGGGTTTTCTACATCCCATTTCTTTTTATCGCCTGCCTGTGCCGTTAACGACAAGCATAAGGCTACCGGCAGCCATTGTACAAAACGCATATTGTTATTTTATTTTATCTAAAGATAATAAAGTAGGGTGGAAAGGAAATAGAGAAGGATATAGCTGCTTTTGTATTGCTGAAGGAGAGATTGTCAGCTTTCGAACAATATTGATGAGGTATTTTAGGCATTTACAACAATCATTAATGGTTTGATGTAAATACAAAAAGTTCACAGCGTTAAACCCACTGGTTATGAGCGGCTTTAAAATTATGCGTGTTTTCGTTTCATTTGTTTAGCACAAGTTTTTATTAGTTCAACTTACAATCAAATTTTTACGGCTATCCTTTTATACATATTTATTTAGGCATGTAGCGAAGTGAGGGTTATGATATGGTATTCTTTAAAAATTAATAGAATGCGGTAATATATAAGCACGGTAAAAATTATTAGTAAGATTGCTTTAATAAGTGTTTGCCACCAACGCTCTTTATAAAAACGCAACATAGCTACATAGAGATATAGTAAGCAACCGGAAAGAATTCCGTAACCTACATAGGTATATATGGTTTTAGTTACAGGGTTTTCCAACAATCCTGAAAAGATACTGTCAAGCGTAATGAATACCCAAACTGTAGCATAAAAATGCATAGTAAATATGGCATGATATGCTGATGGGTATTCTTTTCGCTTTTTGTAGTAGAGTAGAAATAATCCGAAAATGAAAAAGGGCATAGAAAATAAAAAGGATTTCGGTATAATCAGAGATATTCTTTCCCATGTTTTTTTTGAATAATTGTATGGTGCTGTATCATACAATTCATATATCCTGCTTATTTTTTTCTCTTTGAATCGTCTATAGCCTTTGCTCCTATTGTTTGCCGGTAAAGTATTTTGTACAGAGTCGTAATACTGCTCACCATGCCTCAGCATATCTGACACATCAAATATTTGAATTTCTTTGCCGTACACTGTTTTTTTAATAGTGCGATACCTGATTTTTTCCATCTTCGCTTGGTAGGCAGTGTCTTGCAGTAAGGCATACCTTGTAGAGTCTATAAAATGAATAATATCTGGATTGCTTATTTTGGTAGAGGTTTCTCCCTCCTTTTCAAAATTGATTAAAACAATAAATGCTGCTGCCGAGATAAATAAATACAGCCTGAAGGGCTCAACATACTTTTGCCTGATACCATTCTTGTACTCGGAAGATAAGAAGCCTGGTTTGGTAAGTAATAGCTTCAAGGTTCTGATAAACCTGCCATCATAATGGATAATGTCAGACACAAAGTGCATAACTAAATGCCATACTGTCTGCTTGTGTTCAATTACTTTTTGCCCGCACTGCTTGCAAAAATTTCCATCTATTACTGAGCCACAATTAGCACATGTTGGTTCTTTGGCAATCTGTACTTCTCCCATAAGAAAAATAATATGTTTCAAATGTAATGCCGTGTCTTAATGCGCAATAACCGTTGCCTACTCATTTCTGCCGTTCACTACATAGTGGTACTATTTTATTCCGAATAACTGGAAGTTTGGGTTGATAATTATGTTCTATGAAGCCGTTTTGTGTTTTATTGATGTTGATACTGCCAATTGTATTGTTTGTAAGCTGTGCAACAGTATATGGGCAAGCTACTACTAACAAAATAGAGCAGGGTAGCTTCCCCGTTTCTATAGAGGCTAGTATGTTTATGATGGATTTGCAGAACGATTTGAATGCATCAAAGCAAACATTAAAAAATTTTGTTCCTACTACACAGTTTGCAGATAAATACAGCTTGCAAAAAATAAAAGGTAAATACCATGTAAGTGGCTTTATACAAACCGATAATAGCTTTTCAGAAAAGCAATTGAAAAGAATAAAAGTGTTTCTCGGACAGCCTTCCGGAAATATCAGAACTGTACATATTCCCTTATCAGCTTTCCTTTCATTCTTGAAACAGAAAGGCATCACCTATTTCGAATTATCAAAAAAACTTGAAGTCAATTAAATACTCTATATGAAAAAGCTAAACATTTACTTAATTCTATTCCTGGCATTTGCCTTTAATGCCAATGCACAGGAAAAAAGTATAGGAAAAAAACTGCTGGATTTGCCGACTACTAGGGTTGCTACCGCCGAAGACGGAGCAATAAATTCCAAAGGCATATCGCCCAATACAGCGTTCCTGTTGTTGGATATGAAAGCAATGGCAGAGGGCAGAACATCATTGACAGAGGAAGAGCTAAGAAAAAAATATAGCCTTATGCGCCGGGGCAACGTGCTTTATGCCAATAGCTTTATTGTGTGTGATGGTAATAATACCATTGCATCACTAGATGAGTTTGGTGTGATACCCGGCAGCAAATCTGCGGGAATATACACCGGCTTGGTGCCAATAAATCAAATTGCAAAACTGGCAGCTTCGCCTAAAGTGAAATATGTACAAATAGGTGAAAAGGTGCACCTGATGATGGATAGTGCCAGAAGGGCCACGAACGTTACAAAAGTGCACCAGGGTCTTGCACCGCTTACTATGCCTTATACCGGGAAAGGGGTAGTAGTAGCAGATTTAGATATTGGTTTTGACTATACACACCCGAATTTTTACGATAGCACTGGCACTAATAACTACCGTATAAAAAGAGTATGGGAGCAGGAAAATAATTCTGGCACCCCCCCTGCAGGATATAACTATGGCACTGAATTATCTACGCAGTCTGCAATACTGGCTAAAGGAACAGATAATGCTTTTGGAGATCATGGTTCGCATGTAACCGGTATTGCAGCCGGTTCAGGCGGTTATCCTGGTAGTCCATATAGAGGTGTGGCATATGAAAGCGATATAGTACTTGTGGCACTGAATGAAGATGGTACTGATGCGCAGGTTGCAGATGGTATACGGTATGTACAAAACTATGCCGCATCGGTTAGCAAGCCCAGCGTTGTTAATATGAGTTTTGGGACAATTCTGGGCCCACATGACGGCACTTCATTGTTTTGCAAATATATGGACAGCCTTGTTGGGCCGGGAAAATTATTAATAAATGCCGCTGGTAATAGCGGTGCAGAAGGGGTTTACGTAAGCAATAAGTTTATCGGTAATCAGGGTATGCTCACTTTTCTTGCAAAAGACACAGGCCACATACAAATATGGGGTGTGCCGGGTGAAAATTTTGAAGTAACCCTTGTACTATACGATATTATAAATGGTGGTTACCCAGCACAATTAAATACATCATATGCTGGAAATACAACGCTTGCTACGTATGATACAATAAAAGGAGGGCCGGGGATTAACCCAATACCTGTAAAAATAAGTTCAGGTATAAATACGGACAACAATAAACCCCAGGTAAAATTAGAGATATTGCCGAGTGCGTTGCCAAATCCGGGGATGAAAATACTTATTGTTATTACAGCCAATAATACCAGTATTCAAATGTGGTCAGAAGAAAAGAATTCTTTCACAGATTTTGGAATGGGTTACCCTTTTAAAATTGGCAGTACTGATTATAGCGTTGGCGACAATAGTAGCGGTAATAGCACGATATGTGTAGGCGCTTACACAAGTACAAATACATGGACAGCGCTAAATAGCACCATACAACAAGCCGATAAGTTTTCTGCAGTTGGGGATATTGCTCCTTTTTCGAGCAGAGGGCCTACTGCAGATGGCCGAACAAAACCCGATATTACCGCACCGGGTAATGAAATAGCTTCTTCTGTTAATAGTTTTTCAACGACATTTCCTGCCACTTTTCCCGGGCGCTTGGTAAAAAGTGTAACCTACGGCTCTAAAACCTGGTATTTTGCCATGTATCACGGCACATCTATGGCTTGCCCTATGGTAACAGGTATTATAGCATTGTGGCTGCAGAAATATCCAAACCTAACAAGAGCACAGGCATTGGATATGATGAAGAAAACCGCCATTACCGATAACTATACAGGTACAATACCTGCTATAGGCAGCAACACCTGGGGCTGGGGCAAAATCAATGCCTTTATGGGTATGACGCTGAGTGTAGAAAAAGCAGCCGTAAACAACACATTGAAAGTATATCCTAACCCTGCCAATAACTTGCTGCATATAGCATTTGATAAGCAGGCGAGTAATACGCTGATTAGCATCAGCGATGTTACTGGCAAAGTAGTGTATAGCAAAGAAGCAGGTACGCTGGCAGGTGGCAGCGAGCATGTAGTGAGTATGGAAAACAACCCAGCAGGCGTTTACATACTACGTATAGCTAGCAATGGCGAAGAGGCGGTATATAAGATTGTGAAACAGTAAGAGCTGCACTAAAACACAAATACTCCATTGTTAAACGATACAACAAAGCCCCTGATTGAGGGGCTTTGTTTTTACAAGAAGTCTCGCCGTTGCCTACTCATTTCTGCCGTTGGCTACATAGTGCTATCCATGAGGTATTATTTTTTTCAAGTTTGTGGTATCCAATAATGCTTAAATCTACCTCTATATGCTAAAGAGAATCATTTTATGTAGCGGCTTCATGTTGGCCACAATGGGTGGTGCAGACGCACAGACCCGCATCAAACTGGAAGAACTGGTTAAAGAACATGATTTGAAAAAAACGGAAAGCAATGCTTCCTCACATACAAATCTGAAAGAATCTGCCGAAAAGGGCGATTATCATTTTCAGCGATGGTTGTGGAGAGCCCGCCAACATACAGACCAGCAAGGCTACCTTGTGCCAGAAAAGGAAGCATATAGAGAGTGGAAGCGATATGATGTAGCGACAAGTAAGGCCAGAGCAAAAGCTACAGCAGCAGACCAATCTGATTGGAAGGCAATCGGGCCATATTCAGGCGATGGGATATTTGTAGGATTCTCGAAAGTTGGTGTTGGGCGTATTAACACTATGGCATTTCATCCTACCGATACGTCTACCTATATAGTAGGTAGTGCAGGTGGTGGAGCATGGATTACAAAAAATTTTGGAAGTACTTGGGAAATACTTACAGAAAATGTGATGAGCGCAGCTGTGTCTGACATTGATTACAACCCGAAAAACCCTAATACAATATACATCTGCACTGGAGATAGAGAATATGAGCCATATGTTTGGTTAGCATATAATAGTGTAGGATTGATAAAGTCTCATGACGCTGGTAAAACATGGGATACTACTAATATTTCAATGGCAGTTGGTGATATGGGAAGAACAAATTCATTGCTTATAAACCCCATTGATACCAACTCGATGATATTATCAGTAGGAAACGGAATTATTAAAACCTTTGATGCCGGTAAAACTTGGCAGAACGTAACCCCTAATTTTGGTCCAAACTATGAATTGACGGACTTTTACGAGCTTGTGTACCACCCGACTGATACGAATATCATATTCACCGCATGCACAATTCTTGAAAAACCAACTAACAATAGATATGTAGTATTGTTTCGTTCAGGAAACGGCGGGGTAACATGGTTGAATAAGGGGGTGATAAGCCTTTTCGCAGAAGAGGACCCTGGAAGAGCTGCTTTTGCTGTTACAAAGTCTGATCCTAACCTCGTCAAAATTATTGTATCTGATAACTATGGTGGGTTAGAGGGTATTTATAGCTCAAACAATGCAGGTGTATCTTTTACAAAAATTGCAGGACACAATAATTTCACAAATAATATTTTACATGATAATACAGATGGAATAGGTATGGGTGGACAAGGGACTTATGATTTATGCATTGCTATTGACCCAAGAGATGTAAAGCACATAGTGGTTGGTGGTGTAAATTCATGGGAGTCGGTAGATAGCGGTCGTACTTGGAGGCTTATGACACAATGGGCACAATTTAAAAATGCCGTTCCATTGGTACATGCAGACCACCATTATATGGGGTATCATCCCATGGTTGATTCTATACTTTTTGATTGTAATGATGGGGGAATATACGCATTTCAACCATTCATAAGTACTCTTCCTACTTGGGTAAACCTTACAGCTGGAATGAATATTACACAATACTACAGAAATGCCGTGTCGGGCAATACTTCTATTGTATTGGGCGGAGCGCAGGATAATGGATCATCTTTGCTTGAGAGAACTTCAAATGTAAATTATTCTATTAATAATGGTGATGGCATGGAGTGCCAGATAGACCCTGTCGATCCTGATATTATTTATGCATCTTCTCAAAATGGCAATATTGTTAAATGGGATTTAAAAAAACCTATTAGTGTAGGTAATTATAATCAAATTAGTGCTAAAAACCCTACGGCTGGAAAGGGCGCATGGACTACACCTTTTTTAATAGACCCTACAAACCATAACAGGCTATATGCGGGCTATAAAGCAATATATACCAGCCCCGACCAAGGAGAAACATGGACTGCTGTATCATCTACTTTCAGTCAACTGATTAATAGACTTAGTATGAGCAAGGCATCGGCAAGTACTATTTATGCCACGGAAGTATCAGGCAAAAATATTCATTATACACATGATACAGGGGGCGTATGGTCAACAATCTCGCACCCGTACAATGAAACAATGATATCTGATATATTGGTTGATCACAAGAATAGCAAGCAGTTTTGGATAACATTTCCCGGCTATGGTACGAATAAAACCAAAGTAGCTATGTATAAAGACGGTGCGTGGACAACTATGAATGAAAACCTACCCGACTTGCCTGTGTATTGCATAGCGCAAGATACAAGCAATGGTACACTATATATCGGCACCTATACGGGCGTTTACTATCGCACTACAGATATGACACAATGGGAAATGTATAGTACCAAACACCCGCTGGTAAATGTGTTCGATATAGGCATTAACTATAAAACCAGCGAACTGGTATCTGCAACATGGGGCAGGGGTATGTGGGCATCTCCCAAATATGAAAAAGCACTTGGCATACCAAAAGGCATACCTTATGCAATGAATACTATGAGCGTATTCCCTAACCCCAGCAACGGCCAGTTTACTATTTTAGACAAAGCAGGTTATTTTGGTAATCAAAAAATTCAGACCAGGTTGATAGATGTAACAGGAAGAACTGTGTGGCAGCAAACTGCTCAATTTAATGCCTATATACTGAAAGTACAGGTTGATAAGGTTTCGCCGGGTGCTTACATCATAGAGGTAGCTGGCGAAAATGGGAAAGTGGCAAAAGAAAGATTAGTAATCAGGTAATATGCATGGACCTACGTTTCATCCGATAAAAAATGAATGATTGATATATTACCCATTCCCTAAAGATATTATCTTTAGGGAATGGGTATCCCTAACCAACTAAAAGCTGTAATAATAGATGATGACGAGTTTTCTTGTTTCCACCTGCAAGATGCTATCAGTCATAAAGTGAGCGATGTTGAGGTGATAGCAACATTCAACAGTGCGGAAGATGCTATAAGCAAACTGTCGTCTCTGAAACCTGATGTTGTATTTCTGGATGTAGAAATGCCGGGAGGAATGAGTGGATTTGATATGCTGAAAAAAATACCGCATATCAATTTTGAAATCATTTTCACCACATCACACGAGCATTATGCCATCAGAGCTATACGTTTTTCAGCAATAGATTACTTGTTAAAACCGGTAAATATTACTGATTTGCAGGAAGCTGTAAGCAGGGTGTATGAAAAACGCAGCAATAATACAGACCTGTCTCTGTGGCAAATGGAGGTGGTAACACAGGCCAAAACAAAAATTGAAAATCTGGCAATTCCTACTATGGAAGGCCTGATATTTATTGGCCTGCACGATATTATATATTGCGAGGGAGATGACAGGTATACTAAAATATACCAGTTAGGAAATAAGATGACTATGTCATCGAGAACACTGGGAAGTTTTGAAGAGTTGCTTTTGCCACATGGTTTTTTCAGGATACATAAGTCGCACCTGATAAACCTAAATCATTTGAAGAAATATTTACGCGGCGAAGGCGGGCAGGTGATAATGGCAGATGGTACAGCACTGGATGTGTCAAGAAGAAAAAAAGATGAATTGCTAAAACTAGTCTCACAGTTCTGATATTTTCAAATGATTTAACGCTTAATCATGCAGTATGAAAAGAGTGCTACTGATATGCCTCGTGCTTTTTGCATCCGCTGCATTTGCTCAGAATAATATTGAAAATGATTTTGGCCAACCTGTTGTATTTAGGCACTTAAACATCTCTCACGGGCTGGCAGGCAACACGGTTAGTGCTATACTGCAAGACCGTATGGGCTTTATGTGGTTTGGTACAGATAATGGGCTGAACCGTTATGATGGCAAAAACTTCGAATTATTTGTTCATAATCCTAAAGATACTAATAGCCTCAGTGGGAATTATGTTACTGCATTGTTTGAAGACAGGTTAGGGAGAATATGGATAGGCACACATAGTAACGGTATCTCCATTTACAATCCGCTTACACAACAATTTAAGCGTTACGAACACAAAGCAAATAAGCCGGGAAGTATTAATACAGGCTATGTATCGCAGATATACGAAGATAGTAAGGGTAGGTTTTGGATATGTTTGTATGGAGGGGGGTTGGAGTTGTTTGACGAAATGACAGAAACATTCATTCATCATATATGGAAAGAAAACGACCCATATTGCATTGCCGGCATTAAATGCAAGTCTATTTACGAAATATCTCCTGATAAATACATAGTAGGCACTTTTGAGGCGGGAGGAAATCTGCACAAAGATTTACGAAACTCCGGAAACATCAACTATTATGATTTAAGAACGAATAGATTCTATGCATTGCCTATAGAAAGCGCACTCATTAACAAGCGTTATATGGGTAGTGTCAGGCATTTACACAGATTAGTACATACTATTTTCCCCGATAGCTCAGGTAATTTATGGTTCGGAACATACGCTGGCACATTGCGATACAATATTGCTGCAAAATCATTTATCGCATTCAGGTTTCAAGACGATGATCCGCAAAGCTTATCGAATGACATTGTTCGTTCTATTTGCCAGCTAGATGGCAAATTGTACTTTGCAACAGAAGGTGGAGGATTGAGCGTTCTAGATACCACAACCTGGAGGTTTACCAATTACAAGAACAATCCCCAAAACCCCAACAGCCTGTCTGATGATTTTGTTAGGTATCTGTATAAGGATAAAAGCAATAGGATATGGATTGGTACTATAGGTGGAGGCATAAACATCATAGACCCTCAGAAGCAAGATTTTATAGTATACCCTTATAGTTTTCTTAAAATACGGCCTAATGCAAGGGTTGAAGATGTGACAATACATGCATTATGTGCCGCAGGAGAAGGTAAGGTATTGCTTGGCGGCAGTGACGGGCTCACGGTATTAGATACACGTACCAACAAAGTGAAATTTTTGCAGAAGTTCAGAATGTATAATGGCCAAAAAGAGGCATCAAAAGTACAGGCAATATATCCGTCTGTACTAGGTCATTATTGGGTAGCTTATATAAATGACTTGTGGAGGTATTATCCAAGCACCGAAGAGCTAAAGGAATATAAATATCATAAGTACGTAAGCAGGCTGCCTCTTAATATTCAATCTCTCACAGAGCGAAATGATACAAGCTTGGTAGCCAATCTTTTTGGCAATTTCAATTATGTATTATATATCAATAAGCTAAAGACGGACACTATAATGAACGGGATCGAACGTCCCATCGTTAAAGATAGAAATGGAGACTTATGGGCTGCCTTATCTTTAAAGCCCGGTGATGTCGTAATGAAAATTGACAGGGGTAATAAGGTGACAAAGCTTGATTGGAGAAATGCCGGTAAACAATATCAAGAAGAGATTATAGAAGCTATGTATATAGATTCTAAAAATAAATTGTGGGTAGCCAGTAATAAGCGACTTGATGTGTATGATATTGATAACAAAAAAAGTTATAGTTATAAAGATATCAGTCACTTGCCGGATAGCAACATCCATGGTATGACAGAAGATGGCGATGGCAATATGTGGTTTATAACAAACGATGCTCTCATAAGAATGACCCCTGATAAGGATGTGACAACGTACGAGCCTTATAAAGATATGCCTGTACATAAACCTGAATACAGAATGTTGTATGATAGTTATGATGATGCTATATATTTTACTGCTAATGAAGGGTTGGTGAAATTTTATCCCAAGAAACTTATAGATAAAAACACAGTGCCTCCTATATATGTTACTGGATTTAAGATGTTTAACAAGCCTGCGTTAACTGATTCGTCGGCATTGGTAAAACGGTTATATCATTTTGCACACAACCAAAACTTTATTACCATCAATTACAACGTACTGAATTATGCAGAGAATGTATTGTACAATTATGCCTACAAACTTGAAGGGCTTAACGAAGATTGGGTAAGTGTTGGAGATAGGCGAGAAGCTAACTTTACGAATCTGAACCCCGGCACTTATATTTTCAGGGTGCGGGCAAGTACACGAGATGGCAAATACACAAGCGAGAGCAATTCAATAGTAATAGTAATAGCTACACCTTGGTGGCAGACGTGGTGGTTTTACTCACTGTGTTTTCTAACAGTGGTTTTGGCTATATACTCTTACAACCGATATAGAACAAAGAACTTCCTGAAGCGTACAAAAATATTAGAAAGCCAAGTAGCAGAAAGAACAAGCCAATATAAAGAGCAAAAAGATAAAGCAGAAACCAGCGAACGTCTCAGGCAACAGTTTCTTGCCAATATGAGTCATGAGATACGAACACCCATGAATGCTGTCAATAGTTTTGTACACCTGTTGTTGGAAAAAGAACCTAAACCAGAACAACTTCAATACCTGACAGCAATTTCAAAATCTTCAGACTTGCTATTACATATTATTAATGATGTACTTGACATTTCTAAAATGGATGCAGGTAAATTGCAGCTCGAAACAATTCCATTTTCCATAAGGCAGGTTGTAAATAGTGTAGCAGAGACACTTTCTGTGCTTGCTGCTGAAAAAAAGCTAGAACTCAAAGTTGCCGTTAGCCCTAATGTGCCCGATATAATTGCAGGTGACCCTTATCGGTTGAGCCAGGTGTTATTGAATCTATGCGGCAATTCTATAAAATTTACAGAAAAAGGTAACGTGTCAATACGCGTTGACTTGACAAAATCTGAAGAAGAGTGCATTAAAATCAGCATTACAGATACAGGTATTGGCATATCTCCTGATAAACTTCAATTACTGTTTAAAGATTTTGCACAAGTAAATATATCTGATACCAGAACGCATGGCGGCACAGGGCTCGGACTTTCAATATCAAAAGGGCTTGTGTCGTTGATGGGTGGTGTAATAACTGCAGATAGTATTCCAGGTGTTGGTTCTGTATTTTCATTTACTATACCAATAAAATTGCCGACAAAAGATGATATAAATGTTTTTGAAAAAAATAAACATCAAGTAGATGGTAGTGTATTGAATGGGCTTCGGTGTTTGGTTGTTGATGATAATGAATATAATAGATTGGCTGTAATTGAAACATTGAATCTAAAGGCCTACGTGATGATTGATATCGCAGAAAACGGCCAACAGGCGTTAAATTTATTGCGCGAGAATAATTATGATATTATATTAATGGATGCACAAATGCCTGTTATGAGCGGCATTGAGGCAACAAGATATATCAGGGCACATTTGCCGGCACCTCAAAAATCAGTACCCATTATTGCAATGACTGCAAGCGTACAGCAAACGTATATACAAGAGTGTATAAATGCAGGTATGAATGTGTGCGTTACGAAACCGTTTAATGCCCGAACACTCATTTTTGAGATAGCAAAACTGACTGGTAGGTTAGATGGAAAACAATCTCTTGAGAATACAGTACAAATAGGCAGTAAAAGTAATGAGGAACAAAAAAAGATTATTAACCTATACGACTTAAGAGCATTTTGCGAGGATGACGAAAAAAGGATGCAACAGTATATAAGCCTGTATGTAAAAGGTGTACCTGCTTTTTGTAATGAAGTTGAGGAGGCACTATCAAATAATAATTATGAGAAGATTTCGAAGTTAATACACAGTAACAAACCTAAATGGGCAATGATGGGTATGAAAAAAGTACTTGCCATAGCTGAAGAATTGGAAGAGAGTGAAAATAGTATAACGCAAGAACATCGTAGCGATGTAATACAAATGCTGGAAGATGTCAAACAGTCTTTAAATGAACTTATGGAATATAACACGTAGGCTAATAATTCTTATAAAACTGATATAATACTGAACTTTCGTTGTAATTATCTGAAAATCAACACTTTGTATTTTCATTCTGTAAATAGCTGTAAACTACAAAAGCCCCTTCTCAGGGGCTTTTGTACTGCTTGGCGGAGAGAGAGGGACAAGTTTCGAACAATTTGATCGTTGCCTTAAAGGCTATTTACGAGTTTTATTAGCGGTTCGAGTCCAAAGAGGTTCACCGCCTTTG
>CALESY010000176.1 GCA_937919945.1 uncultured Chitinophagaceae bacterium
GGAAGCTCAGGATTTCATCATCCAATGCAGAGACTTTTTCAGTCAGCAAGGCTTCGAGATAGGTTTTAAGCATTCCAATCAAATTGGAATTGCCTGTTTCGAAACTGTGTCTTTGACTGTCGCTAAGTACAAGCGTACAGCTATCATCTGCCGCAAAATGAAACGCTTTTAATTCATTGAGCGTAAGAATGGTTCGTTGACGCTTCGTTGAGAGTGAGCGCAACTGGTCAATCTTCGCAATGCGGTCTTCGATATTGACCGTCTTTGCAGGTTCAGGCTTTTTGTCCGTAGCTGCTGGTGTGGCAGGCTGCGGCAATGCCATCACATTGGGGACATTGTTTTTGCCTTGTCCGTTCTTTTTGTCTTCAATTTTTGCATCTTGTTTCATGAAGTTTTTGTTTGTGCCTGCTTGCATTTTGCTGGCCATGCTCAACGCAAGCAGACGGTTAAATAATAAATCACCGGAATAAGCTTTAATTCCAGGCAAGGAATCAGCCGTAGAGAACCGTCACAAACAAGGAGGAATTCGATAGAAGCAAATCCTTGTTTGTTCACTTCATGACGGTTTCAAGGCGACCTTAGCCGCAGTAATTAATAGCTGTATGAAGGGATTTAAAATGAGGGCTGTCAATGAGGGACGTGCAGAAATAACAGCAAGCTGGCTTTAAAAAACAGAATGATAACAATATAAAGCTTTGGGATGATACACATCTAGAAGCACGATAAAGATGTAGATAAGGAAAAGGCAAACGAATAATTCAAAGCCTATATACAAGAGGCTTCCACTTGAATTTTCTTCGCCGTGGAGTTGTTTATCATATGTACTATACTTCCGAAAATGAATAAATAAACAACAATATTAAAAATCAAATGATGGTCAAACTGCGAATGTTTGAAATCATGCAAAGTTCTCACCATCGCCAAAGTTGCTATGCGCATCACATTGAGTAATGAGATAGCAATAAGTCCGGATAAACAGTATTTCAATTTACTTGTCCTAGTATTGGGAAATGATAATGTAAATGCCGCCCAGAATGAAAGAATATTGAGACCGATACAAGAATACACCATCCTTACACCGGAATTATTATTGATGTAAAGATGGTACATATCTACCCTATAATCGTAACCAAATAGCCCTGTTACTGCTCCTGCCGATTTTAATAAAACAGACCTGTAGAGTGAAACATAATCTAAGTATTTTGCAACCCATGCATTATAATATCCACCCTCGGTAGTTAAACTAATGAATGCATGATTTATAAAAGCCATTGCTGAAAACAGTACTGTAAAAGAGCAAACGAAACGAGTTATATCGTTTTTGCAGTAATATTTTTTCAACCACGGCAGTATATTGTGTGCCACATACATTCGATATAGTTTATCAGTGCTTTATCAGTTTGTGTGTAATGTGTTGCCCACTACATTGAAGCTCTACAAAATACAGACCTTGAGGCAACATATCAGTTGGTATCAGTATTTCGCCTTCGGTTTTTGGAATAATTTTTTCATTGTACAATGCTTTACCATGAATATCTATCAATCGGACGCACAAAACATCGCTGATGTCTGTACTATAATGAAGCGTTACATTCCCATTTGTTGGGTTGGGATACAGTGTAGTTTGCAGTACGCCCAGCACTGTATTATGAACGGCTATGCCTGTTGGTTTTCCATGTGTATACAATTCAAATCTTTTCTCTCCTTGTGACAAAGTATCGGCAGTAACATCAAACAGAACAGAGTCTCCTTGTTTCAGTCCTACTATTGTATTTAAGTATTTGTCTTTTAGGAAAAGCTTTGTACCCTGTGGCATATCAATCGTTTCAGCTTTCAAAGTATAAGTGCGCGCAGGTGCATATACCAAGCCGACAGGTATGGTCGTGCTATCTTCATACTTTCTAACATCTATAGCCAGCATCTTATTGTCTTTAGATAGAGTGTACATGCTTACGTCAGGATTATAGAGCTTTACCGCATCGTACCAGTCGCTATCAGACACGCCGTTATTATCAAAGAATATGCGTATTCTGTCCCAATCTATTGAGTCGTTATTACTATAGAGATGCAGCATAACTTCATTGGTCAAAGCTCCTGTTGTTTTAAATACTGTCCCGCTGGATGTAGTAGGGTTTTTATCGCCTTCTTCAAACGTAATCGTATTATTACTGTTGGCACTTACTGTTGTGAAGAAACCGGAAAAAGCAGGCAGTATATAACTTGATGAGAAAGGATTAGTAACATATGCACCTCTTGTACCACTACTGGGATTCCAAACATAAAAATTAGCCCCAATATTTGACCCTTGTGAGCAGGCCTGTAAGTTGACAGGGCAAGGAAACGGATTGCCTACAAAAGCAAATGAACTGCCCGTACCTTTAGTAACGGTTACCGTTTGTGTACCTTGATTTACAGTTCCAGTCATATCAAGGGTTACAGCACTTGGTGTATATGTACCAACAGTAAGCCCTTCTCCTAATGAACCTCTCACCAGCACACGTATTGCCTGATATTGTCCCCAAGCATTTGCACCACTACCGTTGGTATTGGTAAAAGCTGTCCAGCCTGGGTTGTTGCCCGTAGTGCTGCCATCAGCCGTAGTAACATCAAACCAATAAGCAGATGGATTATTTGTAGATGTAGTTGTAAAGCCATTACTGCTGCCACCAGTACCTGTAATATTTATATTGTCTGTAATTGCAGTTAGTGCCTGTGATGAAGAAAACGGGTGGCTCAGAAAACGAAATGCCCTGCGCCCGCCAGGTATATAACGCTGCACTGTAACATTGCCGCTTATTGTGCCGTTAGAGGTAGTTATAGCAGCTGTGCCATTTGCATCAGACGCTAAGGTAAGATTGCCGCCTGTTGTAAGTGTTGCACCTGTATTAACCGTTACAACACCGAAGGAAGAACCAGCCGTAATTGTAATAGGGCTTCCTAATGTTGCACTAGTGCTATTATTCAGTGTAAGGTTTTGTAATGTACGGTTGGATGTTCCCGTTGCAAAATTGAGCGTACCTGCATTGCCTGCAATAGTAAGATTAGACGTACTGCTACCAGCAAATGTGCCACTGCCCCCTACTGTGCCGTTTACAGTAAGTGTATTACCATTGATGCCGAGTACAATGCCTGAACCAATATTAAGCCCACCACCGGAAGACCCGACAGACCAGTTGGCAGATAAGTTGATAGTGCCGCTTGTATTAGCCACAAAATAAGTAGAGCCAGATGTGTTGAAACTACCTGGT
>CALESY010000177.1 GCA_937919945.1 uncultured Chitinophagaceae bacterium
ATGGCAGATTTTGAGAAAGAATAGTTGTTGAATGAACCACTCGTTGTAATACAATTAAAATCGTGTTCGGTAGAAAACATCAGCCCGCTGTCTCCTAAAGACGGGTAATTGATGCCTATCTGAAACTGTTTATAGTTTGCATTGTTAATGGTGTCGCTCTTAGAAATAAGTACTTGTCCTGCAGGGTTCTTAGTTTTGAATTGAAAGCTGATAGTAAGCTTAGAGCTTGCAGTAATGCCTGCTTTACTGGCAACAAACATCCAATCATCAATGCCGTCAAAGTTGCCTGCACTGTTGGCTTTTCCCCACCTGTCAGTAGTAAATCCTACGCCACCCCTTCCGGTAGCATGGTTGCCGGCGCCACTGCTGTCATTTAAGTTGCCCGAAAATTTGTAGTAAGCATTCAGCCCTGCTTTAAGGTTTACCTGGGCTGTAGTTTGCAAGCATGCTATACATGCTAATAGTAATAATGAAATCCGCATGAGTTTATAAAAGTTTAGGTTTAAGAATGAAACAAAGCTATATAGGCTTGTTATTTGTCCAAATATTGCTGAGTGTATTTATTGTTTAACAAATCGTTGATTGCTGATACCCTTATCTGTATATATTCGAAGCATATATACACCTGCCGGCAGTTCTTGCAGATAGATGGTGTTTTGGTCTGGCAACAGTTTCCCACTTGCCAGTTTAGTACCTGCCATGCTCAGTACCTGGTAGTCTATTGCGCTTGTATGAGTTATGTGAAGTACATTGCCTGTCATAGGGTTGGGGTATAGGACTACATCATTTAGCTTAGTATTAGCAACAGAACTTGGATTGTCATCTATTATTTCAATTACATTTTTACAAACAGAGTCAAGCTCCTCTGTGTTTAATATTCTCTTGTAAAAGCGTATTTCATCCAACTGCCCATTATACCATTGCGGGTCGGGTAGCCACCACATACCAAATTTCAGTACACCACCGTCACAGCTATCTATGGCATACATATTGCCTGTCTTGATAGTATCGTTTGCTACAAGTATACCGTCTAAATACATTTTTTTATAGCTGGAGTCGAATACCATAATAGCACAATGCCAGTTGGTGTCAATGGCAGATTTTGAGAAAGAATAGTTGTTGAATGAACCACTCGTTGTAATACAATTAAAATCGTGTTCGGTAGAAAACATCAGCCCGCTGTCTCCTAAAGACGGGTAATTGATGCCTATCTGAAACTGTTTATAGTTTGCATTGTTAATGGTGTCGCTCTTAGAAATAAGTACTTGTCCTGCAGGGTTCTTAGTTTTGAATTGAAAGCTGATAGTAAGCTTAGAGCTTGCAGTAATGCCTGCTTTACTGGCAACAAACATCCAATCATCAATGCCGTCAAAGTTGCCTGCACTGTTGGCTTTTCCCCACCTGTCAGTAGTAAATCCTACGCCACCCCTTCCGGTAGCATGGTTGCCGGCGCCACTGCTGTCATTTAAGTTGCCCGAAAATTTGTAGTAAGCATTCAGCCCAGCTTTAAGGTTTACCTGGGCTGTAGTTTGCAAGCATGCTATACATGCTAATAGCAATAAAGGGGTACGCATTTGTTTATAAGTTTTTAATTAAAAAAGGTTTAAACTGACATAAAGATAATGTTTTACATGTGTATAATACGCTAACGCATTAACATTTTTTAAGTTTTCCTTCTTTATCTTTATTCCGCCTCATGTTAAAACTCCTGCTCATAACGTTTAGTACATTCATCAGTCTGCAGGCTGCAGCACAAGTATATGAAATGCAAAAAGGCATGATACGCTTTTTTTCTGACGCTCCGCACGAGCTTATCAGAGCCACAGCCAAAGATCTGAGAGGGGTACTGGATATTAAGAAGAAAACCTTTGCATTCAAGGTGAGCAACGCCAGCTTTCAGGGCTTCAACAGTCCGCTGCAACGCGAGCACTTCAATGAAAACTACATGGAAAGCGATGTGTTCCCCGAATCGAGCTTTACAGGTAAGATTATTGAAGATGTAGACGTTAGCAAAGATGGTGAGTACAAACTACGTGCAAAGGGAAAACTCAAGATTCACGGTGTAGAGCAGGAGCGCATTATTGATGTGGAAATAAGGGCTAAAAACGGTAAGCTCATTGTCCATTCCGAATTTTTCGTTTCACTCTACGACCATAATATTAAAATACCCAAAGTGGTGTACGACAAGCTGGCGCCCGATATACACGTTACCGTTGGTGGTAGCATGGTGCCTGCTGTTAAGTAATATATGCGTTGTGTACTGTTTATGTTGATGATGCTTGTATGCGCCGGCAGCGCACAGGCGCAGCATACCTTCTCGCGCCACTTCTTCCTCAACGATGCCGATATGCCTGTGAAAACCAATGCCATCACGCAAGACGGACACGGGTATATATGGATAGGTACAGACATGGGTATTTATCGCTTCAACGGCAGGCAGGTAGTGTTCATTACAGCGAAAAAAGATAAACCCATCACAGCGCTTACGGCTTATGGTAATACCATACTTATAGGCTTTGCAGATGGCAGCGTTGGTGTGCTGGACGATAAACTGATAAAACCCTACAACATAGAGGGCGCAAAGCCTGCCAGCGCTATAAAAGACATTCGTATGGATGGGGCAGGGGTGTTGTGGTTGTGTAGCGAGGGTGATGGTTTCTTTGCCGTCATCAATCATATTGGGGTGCCTTGCAACAAAACCACCGGTCTGTCAGACGACTATGTGTACAATCTCTCCCTGTTTCCCAACAAGCGGGTAGTAGTAAGTACAGACCAGGGCATCAATGAAGTGTTTTTTGAGAAAGGCAAACTGCAAATAAATAATGTCACTACCCGTCAGGGGTTAGCAGACAATATAGTACGTGTGTTGAAGCCATCGCCCGATGTTACGGATTGCTGGGTGGGCACACAAGAGGGTGGCATATCATTTTATTGCAGCAACAGCCGCAAAGTATGGACACCCTATATAGACAGTGCATGGCGATGGGGGCAGATAAACGATATACTGCCTATGGGCAAGGGTAGGGCATGGGTTGCAACAGAAGATGGCTACCTGCTGGAGTTGTATACGCGCGACTATGATACAGTGTATGTAAACGCGCATTACTTTGAAGGGCGCAAGACGAAGCAACTGCTGCTGGGGCGTTCGGGGGTTATATGGTGTGCCACCAATACGGGCATGACTATGATAACCGATGCCTATATGCAATACCTGCCCGTACTGCAGCCCTACACGCTGAAAGACGTACGGGCTATGGCATGCGACAAGGACAATAATCTTTGGTTTTCGCTGGAAGAGAAACTATACAAACTACCACTGAATGGTAAAACAAACACACCCGTACTACAGCATACAGCAACGGCAGGTATTACCGCCCTGCATGTAGATGCCAACCGCACACTATGGGCCGGTACCATTGGCGATGGGGTATGGTATACGCGTGCCAACGGAAAACTAACAAAGCTGCAGGGCATTTCTATGCTGGAAAAAGAAAATGTACTGGACATCAGTAGTGCAGGTAATACGCTCTGGGTATCGGGGCTGAATGGTGTAGCGGAGTTGGATATATCACAACCCATACCAACATTGCGGCGAGTGCATAATAAAAACAGCGGGGCAGGCAGCGATTACATATACCAGGTGTACCCCGATAGCAAAGGGCGTATATGGATGGCAACGGACGGGGGGGGTGTTACCATGTTGCAAAACGGTGTGTACACACAATACAATGCCGCGCAAGGCATCAAAAGCAAAGTAGCCTACACAGTGGCAGAGGATGCAGACGGGCGTATATGGGCATCTGCATTGGGCGATGGATTATACTATTTCAATGGCAGCAAATGGCAACTGCTTACAAGCAAACAAGGCTTGCAGGATGTAAACATACATACCATAGCAGCCAACGCCACAGGGCAGGTAGTAGTGGTGCACGATAATGGTATAGATGTGTGGTATCCGTACAGCAATCAGTTTCGTAGCTACAACAGCAGGCAGGGCATACATATAGACAGTACGTCGCGCATACTGAAGTTGTATGCCAGAGATACATCACGCAACGTCTATGTACCCTTTGAGCATGGCTTTATCGTGTTCAGGAATATTTATGCCCCTTTCGATATACGCCCCGATGTGCATATTGAAAACGTAAGCCTTTTCTTTAAGCCTGTATCAATAGAAAAAACAAAATACGCCCACAACGAAAACCACATCAGCTTTGCATACGATGGCATCAACTTTGCCAACCCCGACAAGCTGCATTATCGCTACAAGCTGGATGGGTATAATGATACATGGGTGGTAACCAATGACGAGGCAGTTACCTTTCCGCAACTGCCACCCGGCAAATATACTTTTACCGTACAGGCATCGCTCAACAGCAGCTTTGGCAAGTACAACGAGGCAAGCTATACATTCCGTATCAGGCAGCCTTTCTGGCGCACACCGTGGTTTATTATCTTTTTTGCGGGCCTCATATTTGGTGTCGTATATGCATACATTACCATCCGCGAAAAAAACCTGCGCAAGCTGGCTACACTGCAACGCGAACGCCTGATGTTTGAATACGAAAACCTGAAAAGCCAGGTAAATCCGCACTTCCTGTTCAACAGCCTGAACACGCTTGCCAGCCTGATAGAAGATGATAAAGATGCGGCAGGCAAATATACCGGCCACCTGAGCGACCTGTATCGTAATATGCTGTTGCACCGTAATAAAGACCTGGTGCTGCTGAACGAAGAAATAGCCATACTGGAAAACTACCTCTATGTACAAAAGAGCCGTTTTGCGGATGCCCTGCATATACAAATAGATATATCTGCAACAATTCTGTCGAGCAAGCGTATTGTGCCGCTCGCATTGCAGCTATTGGTAGAAAATGCATTGAAACACAATGTGGTTTCAAAATCAAAACCCCTGCACATCATTATCACTGCTACCGGCGATTCTATTACCATTCGCAATAGCTTCAATCCTAAAATAAGTAAAGAGAAAGGCGCGGGGCTGGGTTTGAAAAATATACAGAAACGATACACACTGCTCACCGATAAAAAAATGTATTACGGTGTCAGCGAAAAAGAATTTATTGTAAACTTGCCATTGTTATGAAAGTAGTTATCATAGAAGATGAAACGCCAGCCTACAAGCGTTTGGTGAAACTGATAGACGAAACTGTGCCCGGTGCAGAGATAGTGGCACACCACGATAGTGTGGAAGAAGCGGCTGCATGGTTTACCACCAATCCGTTACCGGAGATTGTATTTATGGATGTGCATCTGGCAGATGGTACTGCCTTCGACCTGCTGAAACGCGTGAAGATTGATGCACCTATCATCTTCACCACCGCCTTCGACCAGTATGCCATTGATGCTTTCAAAGCATCAAGTATAGACTACCTGATGAAGCCCGTAAAGAAAGAAGAACTGAAGTCTGCGCTCAATAAGCTCGATGACCTTAAGAAAATATTTAACGACAAAGGCGAAGTGCTGACAAAAACTTTCGCTCAACCCGAGTACAAAAGACGCTTTGTTATTCGTTTTGGCGAACACATTAAAACACTGGAAACAGACGATATTGCCTATTGCTACAGCGAAAATAAAGCCACACTTGCCCGAACGTTTGAAGGGCGTAACTACCCGATGGACCATAACCTCGATGCCCTGCAGGCGATGCTCGACCCCAAACAGTTTTTCAGGCTCAACAGGCAGTATATTATCAACATCAAAGCTATTACAGACATGAAGTCGTACACCAAAGCCCGTGTGATAGTAACGCTGAACCCGCCTGTAAAAGAACTACCCGTAGTAAGCTCTGAACGCGCTGCAGAGTTTAAACGCTGGCTGGCAGGAGAACCATAAAAACCTTTTGTTCTTCAATACAGTATATATATCGCATATTTGTATAGTCCGCACTCGTACTCGCATTTTCCCGTTTCGTCAGAAACCGGTTTTATGCGTGCAAGTGATGACATATTTTTGACAAATAAATAAGCCGTTTGTTTATGAACAAGAAAAGAATACTCTATCTGCTGTTAGCAGCCGTTTTTATCGGTGGTGCTATTGGCTTCTATATGTGGAACAAACCACATGAGAAAGTGGAAGACATGAAAGGCGTAACCGTAAACGCTGGCGAACTATGCACGGCATTTGCTACCAACGAGGCAGCCGCCAACGAAAAGTACCTGAACAAGGCATTGGTAGTAAGCGGCACAGTGGCAGAGGCATCACAGAACCAGGATGGCGGCTTGGCTGTAACCATCACCGGCAATACAGATGGCAATGTACTGTGTACTATGCGGGAAAAAGATGCGCAAGTAACGGCAGGACAGCAGGTAACCGTCAAAGGTGTATGTACGGGTTTTATCATTACCGATGTTACGCTTACTGATTGTGTGTTGCAATAAGAAATGTTAAATACGGTATATCAAATGAACAAACACTTACTGATTAGAACGACTATTGTATTACTCATTGTAATGGCAATAGCCTGCACACATAAAAAAAATACACCGGTACCTGCTTCTACTACTACTGGCAATAACGGTGGCGGTAATAATCCCGTTGATACGGGCATTTGTTTTACAAGAGATATTCTGCCCATATTCACAGGCAACTGTACAGGTGCCGGTTGTCATAACGGTGTAGATAAAGCAGATGGCTACGTGCTTACAACGTACGAGAATATTATTAACTCCAAAGAGTTTGTAAAAGGAAATGCAAGCGAAACAAAACTATACGATGCCATTACCGAAACAAACATCAGCGAGCGTATGCCCTTATCACCTAACCCGCCTTTATCATCCGCACAAATAGCACTGATAGGCAGGTGGATAAACGAGGGGGCAAAATACTCGGATAATTGCGGCACGCTGTGTGATAGCAACAATTTTACTTATATAGCTGTTATTAAACCTATGATGGATAATAATTGTAAGGGTTGCCATAACAGTGCAAATGCATCGAAAGGTATTGCACTTGATAGCTATGCAGGTATTAAAGATGCTACACTTAATGGTAAAATGTTACAAGCTATCCGCCACGAGGCAGGTGTTGCTGCCATGCCGGTGGGTGGTGCAAAATTGAGCAATTGCCAGATAGCACAAGTACAAAAATGGGCAGCAATAGGTGCGCCGGAGAATTAGATTTATAAAAAAATAATAATAACTTTAATACATAAGAACATCAAGCACGTTATGAAAAAACTATTGATTCTGTTTCTGGGTGTAGTAGCCTTTTCTGGTTGTTACTACGATAAAGAAGACCAGCTTTATCCCAAGCCGCCGGGTAATATCTGCGATACCACTACCGCTGCTTTTACTAAAGATGTTTTGCCTGTTATGCAGCAGAAATGTGCTACATCGGGCTGCCATGCTACTACAGCACCTACAGGCTACAACCTCAGTAATTATGAAGGTGTTAAAGTAGCTGTAAACGACGGTAAATTATTGGGTTCTATCCGCCACGAAAGTGGTTTTTCACAAATGCCTAAGGGTATGCCTAAACTGGATAATTGCAGCATCAGTAAAATAGCTCGCTGGGTAAACCTCGGTGCATTGAATAATTAATCTCTTTTATAAAGGACAATTCTAAACACGAAAGAACATGAAAAGGATAGTAATGGTTGCGCTGTTTTCAGCATTTGCTTACGGCGCATCGGCACAGAAATACATTACCCGCACGGGCAAAGTGAGCTTTTTTTCAAGCACACCCGTAGAGAACATCCAGGCAGTAAATAACGAAGCAGGCGCGGTGCTGGATAGCAAAACGGGCGACCTTGTTTTTCAGACAGCCATCAAGAGTTTTAAGTTTGAAAAAGCCCTGATGCAGGAGCACTTCAACGAAAACTACATGGAGAGCGACAAATACCCCAAGGCCGATTTTAAAGGCAAGATAACAGATATATCAAAAGTAAACTTTGCTAAAGACGGTAAATACGATGTGGTAAGCACAGGTAAAATGACTATACACGGTGTTACCAAAGATGTAACTATACCCGGTACGGTAACCGTTAAGGGAAATCAGGCTACGCTCAACAGCAAATTCAAAGTAAAGCCGCAGGACTATAAGATAAACATACCAAAACTGGTAGAGAATAAAATAGCCAAGGAAATAGAAGTAACCGTTAATTCGATACTTGAAAAAAAATAAATTCAATACTCAATACAAACCAATACAACAATGATGCGCATACTACCCGCAATACTATTGACAGCATCTGTTTTTGCTATACAGCCTGCCTACGCGCAAGACAATAAAGCAAAGAAAGAACAAGCAGACGAAGGCGAAGACCTGCTGGATATGCTGGATGAGGAGAATGGTAAAAAAGGCAAAGAATATACAACGGCTACTTTCAAAACATCGCGTGTGGTAAATGGCCACAGCATTGAAAATACGGCAGCAGGCGTACTCGATTTTAAAGTTAATCACCGCTTTGGCGAGCTGAAGGGTGGGGCATCTACCTTCTTCGGGCTGGATAATGCAAATACCCTCATCGGGTTCGACTATGGTATTACAGACTGGTTGATGATAGGAATCAGCCGCAGTACTTATCAGAAAGAGTTTCTGGGCTTTACCAAAGTGAAGATTCTCCGCCAGACGGATAATAAAGGTGGCATGCCCTTGAGCGTTAGCTACTACGGAGCAATCAGTGCACAGGCTATGCCGGCACCAGTATTACCCCCGGGTGCAGAGTTCCATTTCAGCAACCGTTTGTTTTACGTAAACCAACTGTTGATAGCCAGAAAGTTCAACAAATGGTTGTCTTTGCAATTGATGCCTACGCACATACACTACAATCTGGTGCCAACTACGGCAGAACCAAATGATGTAATAGCATTGGGTGTTGGCGGACGTTTGAAATTATCAAACCGTGTATCGCTGAATGCGGAATACTATTATCGCTTCAACGAGCTGAACGGCTATTTCAATTCATTATCGCTGGGCTTGGATATAGAAACAGGTGGCCACGTTTTCCAACTGATGCTGACCAACGCCAATGCTATGACAGAGCGTGCCTTTATAGGCCAAACTACCAGCGACTGGGCAGATGGTGGCATACACTTCGGCTTCAATATATCGAGGGTGTTTACAATTGTTAAACCTAAAGAGTTTAAATCATCGAATACAAATAAGTGGTAACTTAGCCACGGGTGTATTATTTTTCATAGAGGATAAGGCTCAGATTCAGTTCTGGTGCCTTATTCTTTTTTTATGACATCCCTTCCTGTTATATACATTGCCGGTTTTATCTAAAGAGCAATTTCGCTAAAGATTATTTATTTTAGTTTATGCATAATAATGGAGAAAAGGTGGTTTGCCCAAACTGCGGTTTTGAAACATCGCATAATTACTGTGCACAATGTGGGCAGGAAACACATCTGCATAAAGACAATTTTTGGGGTTTAGTAACACACTTTACAGGTCATTATTTTCACTACGATTCAAAATTCTGGGCTACAATTAAGACGCTGTTTTTCAAACCTGGTATGTTAACGACAGCTTACAAGAATAAACAACGTGCCAGATATGTACCGCCTATATCATTATATATATTCGTTAGCATTATCTATTTCATACTGTTTTCATACACACAAAGTAATTATACCAAAAAAGACGTAGCGGAATTGTTGTCTGAAAAACAAGTCAAATCAAAAACAGAAATTTCAACAGTACAGGAATCAGATAATATTTCACAAAAGCTATCAGCATTATTGAACGATGAAGAAAGAATGTACGAAGTGTTGAAAAAAACGGAGAAAGCTATGCCGAAGTTTTTCTTTTGTATGGTTCCGATACTAGGCCTTATGTTGTTGTTGCTTTTTTATTCAAAACAAAATGTGAATTATGCAGATCATAGCATCTTTGCACTGCATGTGCACTCTTTTGGTTTTTTGCTATTCATTATCACCCTACTTCCATTACCTGATGTTGTCAATACAATTGCCAAATGGGCCATGTTGGCATATCTGATATTAGCTATTCGTAATTTTTACCATACCGGTTGGATAAGAGCAATTATCTACGGTTGCATAATTACGATTTTGTACATTGTTTTATTTTTTATGATGGTAACAGGTGTTTTGATGCTTTATGCCGTTATGTAGTTTACGGTAGGTTATTGAAATAGTAAAGCGCTTTATCCTCGTACCTCTACACGTTTGCAACGGCCATGCACAGGCATAGCGTCTATGGCACAAATAATAAACAAACATACACACAACAAAAAACGGGTAGCAATCGCTACCCGTTTTCTTTATGTATTGGTACTATTTTTCTTTCACGCTACACTGTGCAGTATGCCCGTTACTTTCTACCATTGTTACTCTTTCTTTGCAATCCACTTCTGCATTGCCTTTTGTTTTATCTGCACCTTTGTAGTAACCTGTGCCACCATTGTTTTTATATGTTATCTGGCACTCGCAATAATAGTTATCTCCCGGCTTCCCGCAAGACGCTAGCATAAGTGTTAAGCAAACAACGACAACATTTTTAAGCATAATTTTTTTTGTTTAAAGGTTTTTTCAATGCTGGCAAAATACTGTTTTCTTGCTACGGGTAAAAGTAATCGGGAAATATTTACAGCATTTACTACAACAAAAAAACGGGTAGCAATTGCTACCCGTTTTTCATTTATCAATTATGCGAGATTTATTGCTTCACAAAGCGTACTACTTTGAAAGTGTTATTGTCGCTGTCTGCAATGTGCAGGTTGTAAGTGCCTGCTGCCAGGTTGCTTACATTGATGGCTGCAGTGTTGTTTTGCAGTTTTACTGTTTCGTTTACAACAAGGCTACCTACAGTATTAGTAATCTTCACCTTCAGTTCGTTGGCAGTATAGCCATCTACTTGCAGGTTCAGCGTAGCTGTTGTTACAGGGTTAGGATAAACTTTCACCTCTGTGTTGTTAGTTATGTTAGCTACATTGGCAGCGAAGAAGTTTGTCAGCTGCGCGTAGTCAGATGTTACAGCAGGAGCACATTTGCCTGTTACCACGCAACGATAGCGTCTCAGGTTCATATAACCTGCAGAGCCGAATACTTCCAGCCTGTTGGTAGTAGCACCTGCATAAGCACCTGCTTTGTCAGTAACATTTACAAATACTTTCGCACCACCAATAGTAGTATCTACCTGCCATTGGTAAGTCAGGTTAGTACCTGTAGCAGATATTTCAAATACAGCAGATGTTTTGTAAGCTACACCTACAGCCCAAGGTTGTTTGGTGATAGCCGGTTTGTTTTCAAGCGTCAGTACAGCAGCCGTGCTGATGGTTGTACCGCAGTCGCTTGTTACCACACAACGGTAGCCATAGCCGTTCATAGACAATGTAGTATTAGCTACAGACAGTGTTGGTGTATTAGTCAGGAAGTAGTTAGCACTGTTAGCCAGATTTATCCAGCCTGTACCCCTGTCTTCCTGCCATTGATATGATGGATTCAATGCCCTTACAGCGATGCTGAAGTTAGCCGTAGTACCCTCGCACACGGTAGTGTTAACAGGTACTTGCAATACTTGTGGTTGTGTAAACACAGTAAGTGTTGCAGTAGCCGATATAGCATCAGGAGCGCAACCATTACCTACTACACAACGGTATTGTGCACCGTTCATACCCAAGTGTACATTGTTAGCATTCAGTGTAGGTGTTGTAGTGTTGGTGTAGTTACCCGCGTTTGTCAGGTTTACCCATACACTACCACTCAGCATTTGCCATTGATAGCTTGTGAATGAAGCTGCACCTACGCTGAAGGTAGTGCTTGTACCGCTGCAAGCTGTAGCATCTTTTGGTTGAGAGCTGAGAACCGGTGCTACCCTTACGCGCAATTGTGCGTGTGTAGTAATAACCGCCGGTGTACAAGCACCTGAAGCAACACAACGGTAACCGTATCCGTGCATAGTAGCAGGTACGCCTGTCAGAGACAATACGTTGCTTGTAGCACCGCTATATACGCCTGTGTTAGAAACGTTAGCCCAACCGCTACCCATATCTACTTGCCATTGGTAGCTGATAGATGTACCGGTAGCGTTTGCAGAGAAACTTGTATTACCACCTGCACAAATATCAGATGTTGCAGGGTTGCCTACGATGCGTGGTATGCTGTTTACTATTAAAGTAGCAGTACCACTTGTTTGAGAAGGAGTACAAGAACCTGTAACTATACAACGGTATTGATAACCGCTGAGTGTAACTGCTGGTTGAGTAATAGTCAGCGTAGCATTGTTGATACCATTGTATGGTGCACCATTAGATACATTGTTCCATGTGCTGCCGGTATTTACCTGCCATTGATATTGTAATCCTGTACCTGTTGCCACAACAGAGAAGCTGGTAGCTGCGTTTTCGCAAACAGTAGCATTGCTTGGAGAAGATGATATAGCAGGTAAAGTATTAACAGTCAGTGTGCGTACCAGTGATGTTGCAATTGGTGTGCAAGAACCTGTTATTACACAACGGTATTGATAACCGTTGAACGTAGCAGGAGTAGCAGAGATTGCCAGTACTGTAGTTGTAGCACCACTATAGTTACCACCGTTTACAACGTTTGTAAAACCGCTACCTGCATCTACCTGCCATTGATAGTTGAGGTTGCTACCTGCAGCATTGATGCTGAAGTTGGTAGATGTACCTGCACATACAGTAGTATTAACCGGCTGAATGTTGATAACAGGAGAAGTTTGTACAAGCAATTGTGCGCTCGCCATTACAGGAGGTGTACAAGTGCCGCTTACTACTACCCTGTATGCATAGCTGTTCATAGCTGCAGTAGTAGTAGATATGTTCAGTATGTTGCTGGTAGCACCGCTGTATATACCGCCATTTATCACGTTGGTATATGCACCGCCTGTGCTTACTTGCCATTGATAGTTAAGAGCAGTGCCAGTAGCTGTTACGCCAAATGCTGTACCGCTGCCTTCGCAAAGCGTTACGTTTACAGGGCCGGATACAATAACCGGTGCTGTATTAACAGTCAACAAAGCAGGGTTTGAATTAATAGCCGGGCCGCAAGAGCTGTTTACTACGCAACGGTATGTAGCACCGTTAAGTGATGCTGGAGAACCGGCGATATTCAACGTAGCTGTTGTAGAACCTGTATATGGAGCCACATTGGTAAGGTTTGTAAAACCGCTACCCGTATTTACCTGCCATTGATAGTTGATGCCACCACCTGTAGCACCTACTGAGAAAGATGAACCTGTACCGGCGCAAACTGTTACCGGTGTAGGGTGAGTGTTTAATACTGTCTGTGCGCTTACACTCAGTACACCACCGTTTGATGCTGTTGAAGGAGAGCAAGTACCATTTACCTGACAACGGTAAGCATTGCCATTCAGGCTGAGAGGTGCGACTGTTATGTTTAGTGTTGGTGTATTAACACCACTGTAAACACCACCGTTGGTAAGGTTTACATAAGTGCCGCCACCTACACTCACCATCCATTGGTATGTAAGGCCTGAACCCGTAGCTGTAACGCCGAACGAAGTATTTCCGTTTTCGCAAACTGTAGTGCTTATCGGGTGTTGTGTTACAACAGGAAGAGTATTGATAGTCAGTGATGCAGAACCGCTTGTAACAGGAGAACCGCATGAACCTGTAATGATACAACGATAAACAGTACCCTGCAGTGCAATAGTACCGCCACCTATGCGAAGGATGTTAGTATTTACATCGCTGTAAACACCAGTGTTAGTAAGGTTAGTGAATGGCCCTAAAGCTGTAGAGCTTTGCCATTGGTAGTTGAGGCCGCTGCCTGTTGCTACTACGCTGAAAGATGCACTTACATTGTTTTCGCAAACTGTTTGGTTAACAGGTTGTGTAGTAATAACCGGTGCTGTGTTTACTGTAAGTACGCCGGCGTTTGAAATAGCTGCCGGTGCACAAGTACCACCAATCACACACCTGTATGTGCTGCCGCTCATAGCTGCTGTTACGGCGGCTATATTCAGCGTTGGGTTGAATTGGCCTGTGTAAGGTGTGCCTACACCTATGTTGCTGTAAACTGATGAACCGGGACCTGCAACTTGCCACTGATAAGTAATACCTGTACCACTGCCGGCTACTGTGAATGATGTGTTACCACCTTCGCACAATGTAGCATTGGTTGGGTTAGCAGTAACTGTTGGTTTAGCAAGTACGGTTACTGTTGCTGTATTGCTGGTAGCAGACGGGCCACAGTAAGTAGATACGATGCAACGGTATTGTGTACCACTGAAAGAAAGCGGAGTTGCGTAAAGTGTTAATGTGTTTGATTGTTGGCCCTGGTAGTTAGGTACTGCACCTATATTGGTAAAACCGCTACCGGTATTAGCCTGCCATTGGTAATAAACAGGGAATGCCGTATTTGTATTAGCTGCTACGCTGAAGCTCACTGTACCATCCTGACAAACACTGTTGCTTACAGGTTGAGAAGTAACAGTAGGAGGTATAACAACGTGTAAAGCTACTGAGTCTGTCAAAGTTGGAGTGCCGCACAGGCTGCTCACCTGGCAACGATATGAATAGCCTGTCATGCCGATATTAGCATTGCTGATGCTGAGGCTTGATGTAGTGATGCCTGAATACGGAGCCGCGTTAGGTATGTTCACAAATCCGCTACCCTGATTCATCTGCCATTGGTAAGATAGTGTATTGACACTGTTTGTGCTGGCATTTACCGAGAAGGTAGCCGTAGTGCCTGAGCAAACCTGCTGAGTAGTAGGCTGGCTGAAGATTACATGCGGCGTACGGATGTAAAGACCCGGGCCATTGGTAATAGCCGGCGCACCACAAGCTGCACTGATAACGCAACGGTAGCCCCATCCGTGCAATGAATTGCTGGGGTTTGAAACCACCAATGCACCTGTATTAACGCCCGAATAGGTTGCGTCATTGGTCAGGTTTGTCCATGTAGCAACAGTACCTGAGTTTGTTTGCCATTGGTAAGTAAGGCTGGTACCACTTGCAGATACAAGAAAGAATGCAGAGGGGTCTCCCTGGCAAATAGTCATGCTGGTGGGCTGAGAGCTGATGCTAGCCACACTGCACTGTGCTTTCGAGTTGTTACTGTACATCAATGCCAGTAACAAGGCCATTAACGTGGTGTAGATTTTCAACGTTCGCATATGTATAATTAATAAATGAAAAAACAATTTTAGTTGACTGTTGACCATGGCAGAACACAGGCATATATGCACTATGTACTAGCCTTGCATCACAGCAATAGCTTCCCTGTCTTAAACCTCTCTATATGTAACTTAATCAGAATAAATCCGCACACAGCTCTCTCCTTCTGTATACGAACACTAGGGTTTGCGGCTAAACACCCGTACACCGATTCTACAACTTATAAAATTTTGTGAAAACACAGATTATACAAGCACTTCAAGGGTACTTTAACCACGCGATAAAGGTATAAATTACTATCTATAAATGAAATAGCCCATCTTTATTTTTTTCTTAACGAATGGCTTATTCATTCATTTTGCTTGTATAATTCATTTTTTCATTTTCAATAATGAAAAATAGTAATTTATATATATTTATTTTATTTTATTTGTCGATGCTGAGCAACATCACAGAAGCCGTACCCTGCGGGTAGTGGTTAACCAGCAACAAGTTGCCGATTGAGGGGTTAATACCCTTTTTTTGTATCAATACCTCGGGTACTGTTTGTGTGGCAAAAAGCCTGGTAGCCAACCATAAAGCAAAGCCGGTACTTGTGTCATATTCGCCACACAGGTGTTTGAAGGCGGCAACCGTGGTGTGTGCTGTAGTGTTTTCCAGTATAGGTTGGTACAATGGTTGGTAACGGGCATCGCCGCTCATACCGCACAGTACCACGTCCAGATCTTTCAGTTTCATGCCATTTGTAGCCAATACGCTGTCTATCGCTGTCTGCACACTTGTGGTTGTGGGTTCGTGCAGCAAGTGTATTTGCTCAATACGGCAAATGGCCTTTTCCGCTTCATTCGTTATAGTAAAGAAAGCAGCACCCTCGCCACCGATAGTGCCGTTGGTATCGCTGTGCTGCAACAGGTACAGGCTTTCGGGTAGGGCTTTTTTCCAGTAATGGGCTTTGTTTTTAACCACAAAATACTCCTCGGTCATTTCGTCGAAGCTGCCTACCAGATAGGTTCGCTTCGCATCATTTTCGTTCAGCAGCATTTGGGCATCCAGCAGGGCTACTTCAAGCGAGTGCCCTCTGTGTACGTATGTTTGGTTGTAGCCTGTGCATTTGGTTTGCATGGCCAGCCAGCCATTGATGCTGTTGTAGGTGCTTTGTATAAAGTAGGTAGGGTTCAGTGCTTCTTCATGCAGGCGTATCATATCGCCCAGAAACAGTTCCATATCGCGCATACTGCCGCGCCCCGTACCGGTTATGATGCCGTCCGGTGTGTTAATACCTGCCAGTTGCACAGTCCGCATACCTGTGCTGATGCCTATTTTCAGCATACGGCTCATACGGCGTATAGCTACGGGATTGATGAACTTGGAGTAGTCCGTATCTATTACATTTAGCTTGCCGTTGCTGCTACTGACAACATCGGGCAACAATCTGTCTGCATCAAAACTATGTTGAGGCGATAATGCTGCTGCGGCTGATATGTAAACGGGTTTCATCATGCTTTGCTGAATATCAGTGATACATTATTACCGCCAAAACCAAATGAATTACTGAGTACATGATGCAACTGCGCGTCTTGTGTTTGCACTACGGGCGTTATAGCTAATTCTTCCATTTTTGTTGTAAAATGAAGGTTGCCCCATGCCTTTTGTTGCTGCAATCCCCATATGCTGAAGATGGCTTCAATACTGCCTGCAGCCGCCAGCGTATGCCCTGTGAATGGCTTTGTACTGCTGAATAGTGGTATATTATTTTCAAACAATCGCTCTATGGCTTTGCCCTCTGCCGCATCGTTGTTGATGGTGGCGGTGCCATGCGCGTTGATGTAGTCAATGTCTTGTGGTTGCAGCCCTGCTTTGTGCAATGCCAGTTGCATGGTGTTATACGCGCCATCTCCGTTGGGCGATGGGGCAGTAGGGTGGTAGGCGTCGTTGGTATTGCCATAGCCCGACAGGACGGCTAATATCTCTGCACCACGTTCTTTGGCCGATTTTTCAGTTTCCAGCAACAGGTAGCCTGCAGCTTCTCCCAGATTCAGCCCGAAGCGTGTATTGTCAAACGGGCGGCACGGTTGTTTATCTACATTCTTCAGCGAGTGGAAACCATTGAGCGTAAAACGGCTCAACGCATCGCAGCCGCCACATATGGCACGCTTTACAATGCCGTGTTGTATAAGCCTGGCACCCAGTATGATGGCGTTGGCAGATGATGAACAGGCGGTGCTGATGGTAGCCGTAAATGGCTTTATGCCGAAATAATTGACGATGTTTTGTGTACTCTCCGCACAGTCCAGCGTATCAATATATTTAAGGAAGTCGCCCTCTTGTACGTCTGAAATGAAGTCTGGATACAAGTCTTCTACCGCACACATACCACCTACCGTATTTGCATTGATGCAGGCAAATCCTTCGTCTTGCAGCAGTTGTTTGTCTATGCCTTTCATTACTTCCTGCATAGCTACAAGTGCCAGCAGGGTAGTGCGTGTATAGCCATTATTGCCGGTAGGTAAGCCAAGTAGCGTGCACAGGTCGTCATTACTATGGGCTACCTCGCCCATCAAAAACTCCGGTGCGTGTACACTTTGTAAGTGTCGTGGATAATGCAGTCCGGGTGTGCCTGATAATAACGCCTGAAGGTTAGCATCTGCTCCGTTGCCCAATGCAGATACAATGCCAAGCGATGTAACGACAATTCTTTCCGCCATGTATGATGCGGGTATTGGTATGGTTATATTTTGCGGTTTTGCGCTATATAGTCGGCCATAGAAGCTACAGACTCCAGCACTTTGCGGCCTTCGCGAGCGTCTTCTATTTTGATGCCGTAGTTACGTTCCAGCAATACCATCATCTCCAGCGAGTCTATGCTGTCCAAGCCAAGGCCATCGCCAAACAGAGGTGCATTATCATCAATATCCGCGGGTGTCATGCCCTGCAGGTTCAGCGATTCGATGATTTGTTGCTTCAACGTAAGTTTTAAATCTTCCATATCAAATATCAGGTGTGGCGCAAAAATAATATAATTGGGGGGATATTCCGAGAGTTGTTTGCTGCCCAACTAATACTAAAATGCATAGCGTACACCAACCATCACAGGGAAAGTAAGGGCATGAAAGGTTGTAGGAGTTTCTGAAAAATAATAGCTATAGTACCGCTCATTTTGGATTACACGTCTTGCACCAGCCGATAAATGAAGCCCCCAATGTTTTGATAAAGGAACAATGGTACTTGCATTCAAGCCATACATATATCCGTTGCTTACAGTTCTACTTCGGTCAACCTGGAAATCTGCAAACAAATAACCAGCCATGATGCCAGCATATAATTCCATTTTTCTGAAATAAATACGTCTGTTAAGCATGCCTCCTACAACACCAAACGGACCACTTAATGATTCAACGGCAGAGGCTTCTAATAATAAACCTGCTTGCCAATCTTTATGAAAATTATATGTAGGCAACAATACCGCATTTAACCCCATGTTGATATGTCCCGGTTCATTATAAAATTTATCGTTGATTGGGGTGTTAAAAACAAAACCTGTTTGCAGGCTAATGGCGAATTTTTGTGCCGATGCTGCGAAACAGGTTATTGCTAAAAATATGGTGGTTATAAGTTTTTTTGTCATAGTGTGTTGTTTGTGTTTCTACACCTCAAACGCTTTATCTATCAACGCTTGTTGCTCTTTAGCGTGCATCTTGCTGTAGCCTGTGGCACTGGCAGCACCTGCAGGGCGGCTCAGGTACTTACTTACAGCAGCTTCTTCCTGCATCTTCAAAAAGCCCAGTGCGCCCATGTTATATGGTTCTTCCTGTACCCACACCCATTCCGCTTTCTTATATTTTTCACGCAGTGCCTGTAGTTGCTTGGCAGGGAACGGATATATCTGCTCCAGCCTTACTATCGCTACATCCTGTCTGTTTTCAGTCATTTGTTTTTCACTCAGGTCGAAGTACAATTTACCACTGCACAGCAATACACGTTTTACCTTGCTGGCTGTTTTGATGCTTGTATCGTCTATCACTTCGCGGAAACCACCTGATGTAAACTCTTCTACAGCCGAGTATGCGCGAATATGGCGCAAATTGGCTTTGGGCGAAAAGTTTATCAATGGTTTGCGGAAGTTCCACTTCATCTGGCGGCGGAACATATGGAAGAGGTTGGCTGCTGTGGTGATGTTGGTAACAATCATATTGTTTTCCGCACACAGTTGCAGGAAGCGCTCCAGCCTTGCCGATGAGTGTTCGGGCCCCTGCCCCTCGTAGCCGTGCGGCAATAGCATAACCAAACCGCTCATCTTCTGCCATTTCGTTTCTGCAGATGCTATGTATTGGTCTATAACTGTTTGTGCACCGTTGGCAAAGTCGCCAAACTGTGCTTCCCATATCGTTAGTGCATTGGGGTTGGCAATAGAGTAGCCGTATTCAAAACCCAGTACAGCAAACTCACTCAGCAGCGAGTTGTATATCTGAAAACGTGCTTGTGCATCATTGAGCTTACCGAGGCGGCTGTATTCCGCATTGGTAGTTTCGTCGTGCAATACAGCATGGCGGTGAGAGAACGTACCACGCTCTACATCCTGCCCGCTAAGGCGCACAGGTATGCCTTCAGTCAGCAAGCTGGCGTAAGCCAGCAATTCGCCTGTTGCCCAGTCAAGCTGCCCTTTTTCGTCGTGCAGTTTCACTTTCTCCTCTATAAGCTTCTGTATTTTACGCAGTGGTTTGAAGTCGGCAGGTATATTCATCAATGCTTTGAACAGTTTTTCAACTTGTTCTTTACTGATGCCCGTTTCGGGAGATGCATCAAAATCTTCAAACGTAGAGCGGCGTAGTTCTGCCCATGCTTTTTCAGGCGCCTGCATCTGGTAGGGAAGTGGTTTTTGTTTCACCTCATCCAGCCTTTGTTGCAGGTCGTCCCAAAAACGTTTTTCCATTTCCTTTGCCAGCTCTTGCGCATCGGCTGTACCATTTTTCAGCAGATACTCAGTATATACCTCGCGCGGGTTGGGGTGTTTCTTTATCAGGTCGTACAGTTGCGGTTGTGTAAAGCTTGGGTCGTCGCCCTCGTTATGGCCATGCTTACGGTAGCATACCATGTCTATAAATATATCCTGATTGAACTGTTGACGGTATTTGATAGCCAGTTTAGCAGCTTTTACCACTGCTTCCGGATCATCACCGTTTACATGTAGTACAGGTGCCTGTACCATAGCAGCTATGCTTGTACAATAGTCGGCACTGCGCGCTTCATCAAAGTCTGTAGTAAAACCTATCTGGTTGTTGATGACAAAGTGGATAGTACCACCTGTCTGATAGCCGGGCAGTTTGCTCATTTGCAGCAGCTCGTACACTACACCCTGCCCTGCTACGGCACTATCGCCATGTATCAGTATGGGCAATACTTCGTCGTACTTGCTGTTATATAATATATCTGCTTTGGCGCGAGAGAAGCCTGCCACCACAGGGTCAACTACCTCAAGGTGAGATGGATTGGGTGTAAGCTGTACGTTTATCTCTTTGCCTTTCGGTGTTTTGATATTACTGCGGAAACCGAGGTGATACTTCACGTCGCCACTACCCATGGTAGTATCGGGTGGCATATTCCCTTCAAATTCAGAGAATACCTGCTCGTATGTTTTGCGCATGGTGTTGGTCAGTACATTCAGCCTGCCACGGTGTGCCATGCCTATCACTACTTCTTTCACGCCATTGTCTGCCGCTTCGTTTATCAGTGTGTCCAGCGCGGGGATGGTACTTTCGCCACCCTCAAGACTGAAGCGTTTTTGCCCGATGTATTTCGTGTGCAGGAATTTCTCAAATATTACGCCCTCGTTCAGTTTTTCAAGAATGCGTTTTTTCTCATCCAGCGTCAGTTCCTGCTCCTGCATTTTTTCGTAGGCTTCCTGCACCCACATACAGGTATCATAGTTGTTGATGTAAGTATATTCGATGCCTACATTACTGGCGTATAATTTTTTGAGGCGGGCGATGATGTCGCTCAGTTTGGCTTTGCCCAAACCTGCAAATGCGCCTGCATGAAACTCGGTATTCAAATCTGCATCCGTCAGCCCGAAGTCTGCCAGTGCCAGAAATGGCTTACGGTCTTTGCGCGGGCGTATGGGGTTGGTAGTAGCTACCAGGTGTCCGCGCTTCCAGTAGCTGCGTATCAGTCGGTAAACGCTCAGTTCTTTCGATATCTGTTCGTTACTAACGGGTGTTTTGTCTATCGTGATGGTGTTTGTTGCAGCACCACCATTGCCGTTTGCTTTGGATATGGCAAAATCAAAGCCTTCAAAAAACTTTTTCCATTCAGGGTCAACTGTTGTCGAATCTTTCATGTAGTCACTATACATTGACTCTATGTAAGAAGGGTGTGAACTCATCACGTACGAAAAATCTTTCATCGTAAAACCGTCAGTTTTTGCAGATATGCTTTATGTATATAAGATAGCGTGTAAAGTTAACGGTAATTGGGGGAATCTGAAAATGGAAATACAGGCTTATAATAAGCCATTGATATAGGAAATAGGTTTAATTTATCATCACCCAATTAAACCCGAAACGTATCATGAAGTTTTGTGCTGCGTAGCCTTGTGTAATGAGCGTATTGCGGCTGTATATCTGCTGCACTTGGTCGGCCATCAGGTAGGCGCGGAAGCGTTTTACTTTGAAGTTGAAGAATACACTTAGCTCCGGTGTATTACTTGCAGTATAGGTGTTCTGAAAATAAAAGCGGTTGAAGAAAGGCGAATAGCCTGCGGGACTGTAGCTGCTGTGGTAGCGCGCCTCAACACCCGTAGCTATCTGCAATGCTTTCTTGAATATTTTTGTTTCGATGGCTAACTGATGCCTGCCCAGCAATGCAGGTACGTTGACAGGTGTGTTATTGTCTGCCTGTTGATAGGTCAATTCGTTATCTAATACCAATATCTTCCATCGCAATGCTTTTCTTGCCCATACCTGCAATACGTTGAATGCTGTAGTGTACTGTGCAGGCAACTGGTTGCTATTAAGGTATATATAGTTGTTTACTAAATAATTGCGCACACCTGCATTGGCTTGCCATGCATCATTCACCCAGGCTGCATGTACCTGTGTTATACTTTCTTTGTTGAATGTAGCAGTTATGGTATCGTACTGATTGTAGTAGGTAGTATAGCTGTATGGCGCTGCATTGATGTTTTGTGCTGCCCCTGCCGACAGGCTGCCCCATTTAGCGCCGAGGTCTTTGCCAACCTGTCCGCTAACTGATGTGGCACCCGCTACACTGCCTGCATAGTAACTAAGCAAGTGGGCTTCGTAAAACCACTTACCTTGCAGCAATGCTTCTTTTTTCAACGATGCGGTAATATAGCTGTTGTTGTTGACTGATTTGGATGTGCCACGCAGGTACACGGTTTCGAACACATCGTTTCGGTAACCCAGCCCGGCATTAAATTGTAATTGATTTTCGCGCTTGCCGATAAAGCCGTTGAGCAAAAAACGATTGTCAATAAAAAACCATTCCTGCCTGCTGTACACAGAGTCGGTAGCTGCAAATCCACGATTGAAGAAAGGAGCGTAACGAACACTATCAGGGCGCAGGTCTTTAAAGACATGTCTTTCGCCGCTTATTTCCAACCTATGCACAATGCTGAAACGTGGCGTGAGCGACAAGCTGTAACGTGTACTGTCTTCGCTATACAGGCTATCGGTTTTGCCCCAAGTGTAGCCATGTTGTACCATCACCGAATAGTCGCGCAACATATTTGAAACGGCGCTGCGGCGTGTTGCGCCTACATTGCCGAATGCATCGTTCTGAAATGCAACACGTATGGTACGCCTGTCGTTATAAGCTGCACTGTCCAATTGCGTTTCGTTTAGTATGCCACCGTTTTCATCCTGCTGCATTTTGTTGTAGGCTACGCCGCCATACAGTTCATAATGCAGCTTTTTGCTTTGATAGTAGGTAGATAAAAACGCGTTATCGTTGTTAGTACGCTGAATATTATAATAACCCGGTGAGTTGATTTTTCTGTACCCGATGGCAAAGTTCCAGTTGGGTTTGATGTTTTGTGTGTGCATGATGCTTGCCATCTGCTCTTGCTTGCCACCAAGCTGGTAGCCAAATACGGAGTAGGGGCGGTTGCTGTTATAGTAGTTCAGACTATCGGCATCGTAGCGATACGCATCGTAGGCTGTGTAGCCAAATGTAGGTCCTGTGCGGTGGTCTGGCGTAAAGAGCAGGTTGCGTGCTGCTGTGCCGTTGTTGCCCAAATCGCGTATGGGTTGGTTTACCAGCCTGCGGTGGAAGGTGTGCAATGAGGTATCAGGCGTATATACTTTGTCGGAATGTAGCTTGCGGTAAAAGATACGGTAGCTTTCGTCTTTCCACTCTGCTGTATTGCTTTTAGTAAACTGTGTGCTGTCTTTCTTCGGGTTGTCAAAGGCAGACTGTCCTTGCCCGGGCGGCTGTATCTGTGCATAGCCTGTATGCGCGGCGCACAGCAGCCATATGCATACATATATATATATCCTGTTCTTCAAATGGGCAGTAAAACTTCGCAAAGATACACGAATAGCGGTTAGATTTTGCCGATGATGCCTGCCACCAACGCTGCCAGCTTAGGCGCTGCTGCATTGGCGGCTGCCAGCACTTCCTCGTGCGATACTTTGTGTACGATGCCGGGCACACCCAAATCGGTAATGATGCTGGCTGCAAATACACGCATACCGCCATGTTTGGCAACAATGTTTTCAGGTACAGTGCTCATACCCACTGCATCGCCGCCTATTATGTGCAGCCATTTGTATTCGGCAGGTGTTTCAAACGTAGGTCCTTGCAAGCCTATGTAAGTTCCTTCTTTTACGTCCAGTTGTTGTTCGCCCGCTACTTGCTTGGCCAATGCCAGTAGCTGATGGTCATACGGTTCGCTCATATCGGGGAAGCGTGTGCCGAGGCGTTCATCATTGGGCCCGCGTAGCGGGTGTTCGGGAAACAGGTTGATGTGGTCGTTGATGAGCATGATGTCGCCCACTTTAAAAGTGGCATTCATACCCCCTGCTGCATTACTCAGGAAGAGGGTTTCTACACCCAATGCTTTCATTACACGTACAGGAAAGGTTACCTCTTCCATCGTATAGCCTTCGTAATAATGAAAACGCCCTGCCATCATCACTACCTGCTTGCCACTCAGTGTGCCAAAGAGCATATTGCCCGCATGTCCCTCTACCGTACTCTGTGGAAAATCGGGTATGTCTTTGTAAGAAATCTCTTTGCTCACCTGCATAGCATCTACCAACCCACCGAGCCCACTACCCAATATGATGCCGATAGTAGGCTGCACATCCGTTTGTTGCTTTATATAAGATGCTGTCTGTTGTATCCTGTCGTATAAGTTCATCTGTGTTCTATTAATTACAAGTGCTGCCAATCAATGCTTCAACTGTAGGGTCTCCATATTGTTTAGCATTTTTAAAATCGGCACATGCTTGCTGTTTGCGATTGGTATTCATATATAATATACCACGGTTCTTAAAGGCATCGCTGTATTTATTGTTCAGCTTCAGTGCCATATCAAGGTCTTGCTCGGCAGCAGGGTAGTTTTTATTGATGAAGTACACCGCCGCGCGTATGTTATATAATTCGGGCAGCTTGGGGCTTACCGCTATACCTTTGGTAGATGCTGCAACTGAGCCTTCATAGTCGCGCTGATTGTATTTGATAAATGCAATGTTGGAATAAGCTAAGCCGAAATCGGGGGTATAACGCAAACAACTATCAAGGTCTGCCAGCGCCTCTTGCCAACGGCTCACTTTTACATAGGTTATGGCACGGTTGTAGTAAGATTGTCCGTCGTCTGGTTTGATGGTGATGGCTTCTGTAAAATCGGCTATTGCTTCGTTTACCATCCCGTTGTTCAGATAGTAATTGCCCCTGTTGCCATATGCGCGAGATACATACGGCACTCTGTCATTCTTCTCTATGATGTCGCTCATAAAGTCGAGGTCGTTATTCCATGTTTTGTTCCGCTCGTAGATAGTGTAACAATAAGCTACCGCGCATACTACAAATGCTGTTTGAAAAACATAGGCAAATTTCTTTTTCAATGCCTCGTTGGCAAGTATGCTATTGTACGCATACGCTATTATCAAAAACAGCCCTATGTAGGGGAAGTAGGCATACCTGTCTGTAGTAATAAACAAACGAGAAGGTATGAGTTGTATATTGATAGATATAGTGATGAAAAACAAAGCCGCGCCAAACAGCACCATCCTGTTTTTACGAAAGCGATATAGCAAGTAAATGATAAACAAAAACAAAAGCGGCGATGCATAATATTCCCAAGGCAGCATACCATCCGCTTTGGGTGGGTACACATAAATACCACATAGGTTTACGGGCAGCAGCAGCTTGAAGAAATAGAACATGAACGAATAGCACACCATGAAAAAAATGTCCGCAGCGTTGTACTCTATCAGCATGCCATTGGTAAGATTGCCCTTGGTGCCGGGGTCGCTGATGGTGATGATACCGAACACCACACTCAGTGCAAAGAATGGTAGTTTCTCTATTATCAGCCTTGCATTCAGTTTGCGTTTGTAATAATAATCTATCGCCAGCAATACTACCGGTAGCGTTACCGCCTGGGCTTTACTGAATAGTGACAGGATGAAAAACAAAGCAGTGATGATAAGATATTTTGCCTTGTATTCATGTTTGTGGTAGCGTATATAATAAATAATAGCCAGCAGGTAAAAGAGAACATACATACTACTGCTACGCGCTGAAATCCATGATACAGCTTCCACGTTCATAGGGTGCAGCGCAAACAGGAACGCCACGATAAACGCCATGTTTTTCTTGTCAGTAAGCTCAGTAACTAAACGAAATACAAGCGCAATGTTTACCAAGTGCATCAATACATTCAGCAAGTGTATGGGCATCGGCTCCAGCCCCGTGGTAGCATAGTTGATGGCAAACGTCAGCACCGGTAAGGGCTGATACATGATAAGATAGTAGCTGCTGAAAATCTTCTTCACACTCGCCCAAGACAGGTTGGTAACCTCTGGGTATAGCTGGAAATACTCAATGTCGTCGAAGTTGAGAATGGCGTTCTCCAGACAGTTGGAGTATACCAATCCTGTAACGGCTATCAGTATCCATAGCCACAGTTTGTAGTTGGTAACCTGTTCTTTGGGTGCGGCAGCCTGTTTGTGTGCCTGCACGGCAGCTTTTTTAGCCATATTGTAAAAATGCGTTGCTACAAGCTAATATAGCTAATTGTAGAAAATACTTGCATATAGCCGGGGTTAGCCCTCGTAGCCGGGGTTGGGAACTTCATTCACCCGCGCAACGCCTATGCCGTCGTGCTGCATATCCGGCAGTTCCAGAAAGTGGCGCTGCTCGATGGCATCAATAGATGCTTTGCGCTTCAGGTGCTGGCTCACCAGTGTTTTGATGTGCTTGCCTGCAAAGGCCAGTATCTTATTCTTCAACCTTATCTGGCGCATGGCTGTACCGAGAAAATAGAATAACAATGCTATAAGCCCCAGCATAGCATAGATGGCAAGGGTAAACATACGCACATTCATAGCCCCGAGTGTTGCATACTCACTTTTGTATTGCAGCTCTGTAAGTATGTAGAACGGGTAAATCTTATTCATGAAAAAAGCGAACACGATAACGCCAACGGCCAGCAGGTAGCAAAGTATCTCGGTAAATATTAATATGCCTTTATTTACAAGGCGTTGTGCTATGGGTTTGCTGAGCATAGTACCCATGGGGTCAAACACTTCAAGCTGGCTGTATATTAAAGCCTTATGTTCCTTAAACTCGTGCAATAAATCATCTTGCAGCTTGGGCATATATGAGGATATTTTTCGGTAACAAAAGTAAAATAATGGCGCATTGCATCAAGCGTGCAAAGGTATAATGTGGAAAACTGGGCTTAGAATGACCAAAAAACCGCAACTTTGCGCTTCAAATTAAAAAGTCAAAATTCAAAATATATACCTTAATCCTGTCTTTTTTGAATGCTGACTGCTGAATTAACTGCATGAAATACGAAAAGGAAATTAACTGCCGCCGCACGTTTGCTATTATATCTCACCCGGATGCGGGTAAAACTACCCTTACGGAAAAACTACTGTTATTTGGTGGTGCCATACAGGTAGCCGGTGCCGTGAAAAGCAACAAGATAAAAAAACACGCTACCAGCGACTTTATGGAGATAGAGCGCCAACGTGGTATATCGGTTGCTACATCGGTAATGAGCTTTGAGTATAAAAATACACTCATTAATCTGCTGGATACTCCGGGCCACAAAGACTTTGCCGAAGATACCTACCGTACCCTGACGGCTGTGGATAGTGTAATACTGGTAATAGATAGTGTGAACGGGGTAGAGGAGCAGACCCGCCGCCTGATGGAAGTATGCCGTATGCGCGATACGCCCGTGATAGTGTTTGTGAACAAGATGGACCGCGATGGCAAATTTCCATTCGACCTGTTGGACGAAATAGAAAAAGAACTGAACATATCGCTGCACCCGCTTTCCTGGCCAATTAATATGGGTAAAGAGTTCAAAGGGGTGTACAACCTGTTTGATAAAAGCCTGAACCTGTTTACCGCCAGCCAAAAAGCTACAGATGAAAATACCGTACCGATACCTGACCTGAGCGATGCACTGCTGGACGAAAAAGTAGGTGAGCGCGATGCCAAACAACTACGCGAAGATGTAGATTTGCTGGAAGGTGTATATGGCGATTTGGATACGGATGCATACCTGAAGGGTAAAGTAGCGCCTGTATTCTTTGGTTCAGCTGTCAATAATTTTGGTGTAAAAGAATTGCTCGATACTTTCATCCGCATAGCACCACACCCGCTGGGCAGAGCAACAGATAAACGTTATGTAGAGCCGGGAGAAGAAAAATTCACTGGCTTTATATTCAAGATACACGCCAACCTCGACCCACGCCACCGCGATCGTATTGCCTTCCTGCGTGTGTGCAGCGGCAAGTTTGAAAGGAATAAATATTACAAACACACTCGTATAGAAAAAGATGTGCGTTTCAGCAATCCGTATTCATTCCTCGCGCGCGAAAAAGATGTAATTGAAGAAGCCTACCCGGGCGATGTGGTGGGTTTGTTTGATACAGGCAACTTCAAGATTGGCGATACGCTGACGGAGGGTGAAAAAATGCAGTTTACCGGTATCCCAACTTTCTCTCCGGAGATATTTAAGGAATTGGTGAATAAGGACCCGATGAAAACCAAGCAACTTGAAAAAGGCATCAATCAGCTGACTGACGAGGGTGTAGCACAGCTCTTTACACAACATGGCGGCAACCGCAAAGTGATAGGTTGTGTGGGCGAACTGCAATTTGAAGTAATACAATACCGCTTGCTGCAGGAATATGGCGCTTCTTGCGCATTCGTACCGCTCAACTTCTACAAAGCCTGTTGGATAACAGGCGATAAAAAGAAGATAGAAGACTTCATCCGTTTCAAGCAGGCTAACGTAATGGAAGATAAAGACGGTAACCTTGTTTACTTAGCGCAAAGCGAATGGTTCCTGAATACAGAACGCCAAAACAATCCTGATATAGAATTTCACTTTACCAGTGAGTTTAAAACACAGATGAGTTAAATATGTCTTGTGTATTAAGAATTACCGGTTCTGATTTTGATGTTGATAAATTCATGATTGAGGCCAAATTTGCGGCTTCAGATAACATAACTGTTTCCAAAAAAGGAGAGTTTATAAATGCGCTAAAAAAGCGTAAAAATATACATAACGGAATTGGTGTTATTGTAAGCAATGCACCATTCCTGAATTTTGAAAAACAACAAGCTGATGCTATAGCCTATCTGAATAAATACAAAAGTGCCTTCATCAAGTTGAAGAATTATGATATTGACGGGTGGCGTGGGTTAGATTTTGGAGTTGATACTTTTCCCGAGAATCGTTTTTACAGAGAGTATATATTGTCAATTGAATTGATAAAACTATGTGCAGAGTGCGGACTTGAAATATATATGAGCAACTATTTCTCCCGTAAGGAAAAACGAAGGAAAAAGAGAGTTGGGCGTTTGTTTAAAAAGAAAAAAAGTTTTTCACGTTAAAAGAGCGGCATTTGCCGCTCTTTGTTATTGTAGTTATTCTTTTAAGAGTTTCCCTGTGCTTATGGCATCGTCTGTGTGGAATATTTTATACAAATACACACCACTTGCCAGCCCATCAGTTCGTATAGTGGCTTTAGTGTTGTTGATGTTTTGTTGTAAAATAGCTTTGCCTGTTATGTCGGTGATAGTAATTGCGGCAATTTGTTTTGTTGATGCTATAGTTAGTTTATCACCCATTGGGTTGGGGTATACTTTTACAATTGCGGCATTGTAAACAGCATTGTTTTTTATAGACAATGGTGGTATGGCTATGGTATCCGCACACCCACTGTCTGCTGCAGTTAGTACTGGTAAGAATGTAACTTTACCTATTGTAAAGTCATCGTAAAAATCATAAAATCTACTCATGAGGGTTGATGAGTCAGTGGTTCCCCAATAGTTCATGGTAATATAAGCGCCAGCCACACCTGTATTATAATAATCATATAAGGTGCTGTTTTCAATGCAATTATTCATAAGGAACGATGAAGAAGACACAGTAGTGCCTTTTATTGCTATTTCATTGTATCTAAAGCTGTTATTTTCAACACTATCTTTTATTGCCCTTTCTAAGCCTATTTTATTATGCCATATCTGATTATACTTGACTTTAGCGCATCCACTCAGTGCACTTTGTTTTGAGTAAGCTATTACATTATGATGTATGTTATTGCCATATGTAATAGCTGTGTTGTGGTTGTAAAATACACAATTAGCTATTTCTATAGAACCATTTGAAGAGTTTTCGATTCCTTTCAAATTATTATAGAATTCACAGTTCTTTACCACATTTCTACCGCCAAACCATGTGCCACCATCGTTATTCTGAAATATACAATTTGTTACATAAATATATGCTTGAGAAAAAGAGTAATTTACAACACCAGTAGCGTTGTCTTTAAAGATACAATCGCTTATTATGCCAGGATTTGACCTGATATGTATGGCTGCTTTCCCGGAATAACTAAACAAGCAGTTAGAAAATTTTATAGTGTCGTCGTATGTTGTATACCATACCTCTATACCTTTCCAATCACTTTTTTTTGGGTTGAGTTTGTTAGATGTAAATACGATTTTGTCTGTTTTTGTTCCTTCAGCCATAATTTTGCCGTAAGCATAAATAATATAATTGCCATCAAACCGCACCTCAACGCCCGGTTCAATGGTTAATGATGCACTTGTATCAATGGCTATATCACCCTTAACAATATAAGGGTTGTTGGCTTTCGTCCAAGTTGTGTGTGTATTGATTACTCCTGAAACATTTGTTGCCAAACTAGTGGCGGTTGAGAATAGAAAAACTGCAAGGGTTAATAAGGACTTTTGCATAAAAAGAGATTTTAGGTTTGATATAAAATTAACGATTCTCTTAATAGAATATTGTCAGAAAATAAACATTTCAGTTTACAGCGTGAAAAAACACCCTACTTTCGCATTTCAAATTCAGATAGTTATGAACAAAAAGTTCATCGGCATTATTGCCGTAGCGGCTTCGTTGGCTGCTTGTAAAAATGGTACACAGCAACAGGCTACGAAAGGTGACGTACTCATTGCCAATATGGATACCACCATCAATCCGGCAGACGATTTCTTTGAATACGCCAATGGCGGCTGGATAAAAGCCAATCCCATACCTGCCGAAGAAACAGGCTGGGGTATTGCCAATCTGGTGCAGGAAGAATTGTACAAACGCTTGTTGCATATTAATGAAGAAGCATTGAAGAAAAATGCTAAGTCGGGTACAGACCAGCAGATAGGTGATTTTTGGTTCAGTGCTATGGATACGGTTAGCATTGAGAAGGAAGGCATCAACCCGCTGAAGCCTGAACTGGATAAAATATATGCACTGACAGATGCCAAAGCACTGATGGCATATGTTGCCTATGCACACGAAAATGGCGTTGGCCTGTTTTTTGGCGAGGGTGTATCGCAAGACGCTATGAACAGTGAAGTGATGGCATATTATATGAGTCAGGGTGGGCTGGGTTTACCCAACCGCGATTATTATTTCAATACCGATGAGCGCACCGTGAAAATACGCAACGCGTACCCTGCTTATGTAGCAAAGATGTTGGCACTGATGGGCAACGATACGGCTGTTGCTAAAACAAAAGCGGCATCTATCATAGCTATCGAAACAAGGCTTGCAAAAGCATCGCGCAAGTTGGAAGATTTGCGCGACCCGTATAAGAATTATAATAAAATAGCCATCACCAACCTCAAGAGTATTTCACCCACAATAGACTGGACAAGCACACTGGCACAAATGGGTGTGAAGAGTGTTGACAGCGTAATTGTTGGCCAGCCTGAGTTTTACAAAGAACTGGATAAGGTTATAGCTACCGAGAAACTGGACAACCTGAAAGACTATATGGCTTTCCACCTCGTACGCTCAATGGCGCCGTACCTGAGCAAAAACTTTGTAGATGCCAATTTCGATTTCTACAGCAAACAGATACGTGGTGCACAGGCACAGAAACCACGCTGGAAGCGCGCTTTAGCAGCTGAAGAAGCTGCTATGGGTGAGGCATTGGGACAACTTTTTGCCAAAGAATACTTTAACGAAAAAGCCAAGAAACGCTATGAGGATATGGTAGAAAATGTACGTAACGCCTACAAAGCACGCATACAGAAACTGGACTGGATGACAGATAGCACCAAACAAAAAGCATTGGCAAAATTGGCTACCATTACCAAGAAAGTAGGTTACCCCGATAAGTGGAAAGATTTCAGTAGCCTGAAAGTAACACGCGGGGCATATGCACTGAATGTGATGGCTGCCAATAAATGGTGGAACGACTACTATATGAAGAAATTGGGCAAGCCTGTTGACCGTACGGAGTGGGAGATGACACCACAAACTTATAATGCTTATTACAACCCGTCGAACAACGAAATAGTATTGCCTGCAGGTATATTTACTGTGCCGGGCTACCGCGATGAAGAACTGGATGACGCATTGGTGTATGGCTATGCAGGTGCATCTACTATAGGGCATGAAATAACGCATGGTTTCGACGATGAGGGGCGAAAATTTGATGACAAAGGCAACCTGAAAAACTGGTGGAGCAAAGCAGACGAAGAACAGTTTGCAAAACGTGCCGAATTGTTGGTGCAACAGTTCAATAACATGATGCCTGTTGATACTATGCGCATTAACGGCCGTGCTACGCTGGGCGAAAATCTGGCAGATTTGGGTGGTATACTCATTGGGCTGGATGCCTTTAAGCAAACTGAAACCTACAAAAAAGGAGAAAAAATAAACGGGCTTACACCATTACAGCGTTACTTCCTCGGCTATGCGCTGGGCTGGATGTACCAGACACGTAAAGAAGAACTGGCAAGCCGCCTGCTCACGGATGTTCACTCGCCGGCCAAGCAGCGTGTAAACGGGCCGTTCCCGAATGTGCCTGAGTTTTACGATGCATTTAATGTGAAGCCGGGCAACAAAATGTATCTGGCAGATAGCCTGCGGGTAAGATTGTGGTAAAAAGCTGATTAATATCTCATTAAAATAGTACAGGCTATACGTTGCGTATAGCCTGTATTTATTTCTTTTCGGTTAAAAAATATAGCCTGATTCAAACCTATTAATGTGTGACTACGTCTATATTATTAATCACAGCGCGCAAATAGGTATCTATGCTTTGAAATATGCATAATTATAGTTATTATTGCTATTAGTGCGAATTGTTAACAATTAATAAATAGTACAAATAAGGTATCATGTACATAAATCTTTACCCGAAATTAAAAAAAGGCTTACTGGCAGCGGCGTGTCTCTTCACAGCTGTAGCTGCTGAAGCACAGTATTGCACACCACAAGCAGGGGCATTATCTAATTGCGGCAACGGTTATTCGCTGAATGCGCGTATCAATGAAGTAAGAACCACTGGTGGTATTGTAAACATTAATAATAATAACGGCACTTGTAATCCCGCTACTGGTTATACATACTACACCGGGCCTGGCTTTCTTGTAAGGCAAAATGCAGGTGCAAACGTTACATGCTCTGTTACTGTGCCCAACATAGGTAGCAGTTATCCTTTTCGTATAGTTATTTGGGTAGACTGGAATCAGAATGATACGTTTGATAATGGTACATACAACGCCACTACAAACCCTACCGGCGAAATGATGGGTGTATCGCCATTAACTACTTTTACAGCTGGTACATATGTAGTAACATTTGCAGTGCCGCTTGGTGCTAAAAACGGTATCACGCGTATGCGTGTAAGGGGTGGTACACGTAATGGTTTCAGCCCTATTTCTCCGCCCGTAAACTATGATCCTTGTTTGTCTTCTTCTTTCCTGCATGGAGAGGTGGAAGATTATGACTTTGAGGTTATCAATCCTTGTACACCTCCTGCAGCAAAGCCTGTTACAAATCTTACATACAAGTCTGCTACTATCAACTGGGATAAGAAATTGGTAGCTATGTTCTACGAATATTGGATAAGCACCAGCAATGTGCCGCCAAGTAGTAACGGTTATTATTTTACAACAGGTACCAGCGTACCGTTGCCTGATACCAACATTACATCACTTAGTTGCGATACGAAGTATTATTATTGGGTACGTAGTATTTGCGATACAGAGAGTCTTTCTCAGGCAAATTGGGAATACTCAGCATGGCGTATGGATTCTTTCGTAACACCGCCTTGTTGTAATACACCAAAAGCAAGCTTTAGTAATATTAGCAGCACTACTGCGGTGGCTACATGGGGGCCTGTACCTAGTGTGCAGCGTTATGAATATGCTATACGCATAGATACACTTACTCCGCAGGCAGGTACCATCACTACGCAAACCAGCGTATTGTTGCAGGGTCTTGCACCAAGTAAGCAACTATACTTCTTCCTGCGTGCACATTGTTCGCCAACACCACTGTCAGAATGGGGGCTCGACTCGTTCCTTACGCAACCAACAACAGGTATCGGTACTATCAGCAATACAAAAGGTTTCAGCCTGATGGCATTCCCGAACCCTGTTAAAAATAAAGTTACCATTGCTGTAGTTGCAGGTACACGTGCAGGTAATGGCATGGTAGAGATTGCAGATGTAACGGGTAAGGTACTGGTACGCACTAAAATGGAAAATGATATGCAGGATGTAGACCTGAGTGGCAATCCTGCGGGTATATATCTCATCCGCTATCGTGATGATAAGAATAATGAC
>CALESY010000178.1 GCA_937919945.1 uncultured Chitinophagaceae bacterium
AGCCTGTCAGCTGTATAATTTCCAGCCTGTCGCGCAGGGCTGGTTGTATATCGCTCAAGCTATTAGCGGTGGCTATAAATAAAACTTTAGATAGGTCAAATTCCAGTTCCAGGTAATTGTCATAAAATGTATTATTCTGCTCGGGGTCTAATATTTCAAGCAAAGCAGAGCTTGGGTCGCCCCGGAAATCTTTACCTATCTTATCAACTTCATCAAGAATAAAAACAGGGTTGGCAGCTTTTACTTTACGCAATGATTGTACAATACGCCCTGGCATGGCACCGATGTATGTCTTACGGTGTCCACGCAGTTCGCTTTCGTCGTGAAGGCCACCCAAACTAAGACGTACATACTTCCTGTTGATGGCGTTGGCTATGCTTTTACCTAATGATGTTTTACCAATGCCAGGAGGGCCTACAAAACATAGTATTGGCGACTTCATATCGCCTTTCAGCTTCAATACGGCAAGGTATTCTAGTATGCGGTCTTTGATTTTATCCATGCCGTAGTGGTCTCCATCCAATACTTTTTGTGCCTTCTTCAGGTCATAGCTGTCTTCGGTAAACGTTTCCCAAGGCAAGTCGAGCATCAGGTCGAGATGATTATATATTACCGAATAATCTGGCGTGCTGGGGTGCATGCGTTGCAACTTCTCAATATTTTTCTGAAAAAGCTCTTTTGCCGCTTCCGACCACTTTATTCCATCGGCTCTTTTCTGCAAGTCCTGTATCTCACGTTCGTTAGGGTCGCCACCAAGCTCTTCGCGTATAGACTTCATCTGCTGTTGCAGAAAATACTCGCGCTGTTGCTTATCTATGTCTGCACGGGTCTTGTTGGTAATTTCATTTTTCAGCTCCAATAGTTGCAGTTCCGATTGCAGCAGTTGCAGCAAACGCTCTGCTCGTACTTTAACATCATTTTCTTCCAGCAATGCCTGTTTATCTGCCAGCTTTGCCTGCAGGTTTGATGCTACAAAGTGAACGAGAAATGATTGGTGCTCTATATTACGCAATACTATGCTTGTTTCATTAGGCATATTAGGCGATTGCTGAGCAATGTTTTCTGACTGCTCTTTGATAGATGCTACCAATGCCTCGAACTCTGCATCGTTTTGCGGGAAATTATCTTCCAGATATTTGATAGAAGCAGTATAATAAGGTTCTGTTTGTTTGTATTCTTCTATCTCAAAACGCATACGCCCCATGATGAATACAGTTGTATTCCCATCGGGCATTTTTATTTGCTTCACTATTTTGGCAAGCGTACCTATCTTGTATATCTCATCAGTACTCGGGTCTTCGGTACCGCCGTCTTTCTGGGCAACAACACCTATCCACTTACCATTTTTTTGTGCTTCTGTGATAGCTTTTACAGATTTTTCTCGTGCTACTGTGATGGGTAATACCACATTTGGGAAAAGTACAGTATTCCGTAGTGCTATTACTGGCACTTCGGTAGGCAGATTTCCTTTCTCCTGATCGTCCATTTCATCCTCACCAAGGGGTACTATAGGCATAAATTCCACTTCCTGTTCCGGTTGTCCCAAAAACATATCCATCATTGATTTCATTGTACTCATGCTACGATTATGACATTATTGCCGCTTTGTAAGCAAAACAGCAGGTAAAGATACTAGTCAATACCCATGCCAAAGCCAAAGAAACTGTAATTTTTACAGGTTGCCGTGTTTCGTTTATCTTTATCTCACAAACACATATTATGATATTCAACTACCTGAAATCGGCAATCGTCCTTTTAAGCTTTTGCAGCATAAGCACTTTAGCCATAGCGCAAGATGACGACCAGCAAGAGCGAATAGATATAAAACCCCGACCTGCTAAAAAGTTTTATTCCAGCAATGCACTGGATGCTTGTATTTTTTCTACATCTACATTGCAAAAGCCAGGTGTAAACAAACTCAGCACACTACGCTTCAGCTACATGCTAAATTTTGGGTTCAACTTTAACTACGACTTCAATAAACACATTGGCATATTAACAGGCATCGGTATCAAGAATATAGGTTTTATAGATAAAATAGGTGATAGTACCATCAAGCGTCGTGTATACACTATTGGTGCGCCCGTTGGAATCAAATTCGGCAACCTGAAAAAACGGACTTATGGATTTATTGGCGGCGGTGTAGATGTACCTTTCAACTATCGTGAAAAAGGATTTATAAAACGTGGTAAGAAAGATAAATTCAACGAATGGTTCAGCGACCGTACAGCACTCATCATGCCTTATGTATTTGCAGGTATTTCGCTCGACCCGGGCATTGCATTCAAAATACAATACTACCCTACCAATTTTATGAATACAGATTTTACGGAAACAAGCAGTGGTGTATTGCCTGTAATTACCAAGCCATACGCCGGCTATAATGTAAACCTCATACTTGTCAGTATAGGGTTTGATATACGTTATACCAAAGCAGGCACACCCAAATCCGTATTAGTAGCTGCAAAATAGTTTAACTCATGTCTTACCCTTTTCAAATAACATCGCGAGCACAATATGATGTCGCATATAAGCAAAGTATAGAAAACCCAGAAGCATTTTGGGCTGACGTTGCTGCATCATTCTATTGGCGAAAGTGTTGGAATCATGTACTCGAATGGAATTTCAAAGAACCAAATGTAAAATGGTTTCTTGGTGGTAAGCTAAATATAACTGAAAACTGCCTTGATAGACATCTTGATGTACTTGGCGATAAACCTGCATTGATATGGGAACCCAACAATCCTAATGAACCTAACCGCCTACTGACATATAAGGAGCTATACCAGCAGGTAGTACAGTTTGCACAGGTGCTGAAAAACAACGGCGTACAAAAAGGCGATAGGGTTTGTATATACATGGGTATGGTACCCGAACTAGCCATTGCCGTACTTGCATGCGCAAGGATTGGCGCTATACATTCCGTCATATTTGGTGGCTTTAGTGCACAGAGTATTGCAGACCGTTTACAAGATGCACAAGCTAAGTACATTGTAACATGCGATGGCGCTAACCGAGGTGCAAAACAAATTCCACTTAAAGAGGTAATTGACGATGCGCTTGTGCAATGTCCTTTCGTAGAGAGAGTAATAGTACTACTACATACGCATACCCCCATTAGTATGCTGAAAGGACGGGATGTGTGGTGGCAAGACGAAACTGACATCGTAGGTTCATCCAGCAATGTTGATGCTGCTGCTGAAGAGATGGATAGTGAAGATCCATTGTTTATACTTTATACTTCAGGCTCTACGGGTAAGCCTAAAGGTGTAGTACATAGTTGTGGCGGCTATATGGTATATGCTACATATTCATTCGTCAATGTGTTTCAGTACCAGCAAGGAGATATTCATTTTTGCACTGCTGATATTGGCTGGATAACAGGGCATAGCTACATTCTTTATGGTCCGTTGTGCGCAGGTGCTACTACATTGATGTTTGAGGGTATCCCCACTTGGCCGGATGCTGGCAGGTTTTGGGACATTGTTGATAAGCACAAAGTAAACATACTGTATACTGCCCCAACAGCTATCCGCAGCCTGATGAGCTTTGGTAAAGAGCCGATACAAGATAAAGACCTCAGCAGCCTGAAAGTGCTGGGCTCTGTTGGTGAGCCAATTAATGAGGAAGCATGGCATTGGTTTTACGATAATGTAGGCAAGGGTCGATGCCCAATTGTTGATACATGGTGGCAAACGGAAACTGGCGGTATCATGATTTCGAATATAGCAGGCATCACACCGGCAAAACCCGCCTACGCTACGCTACCATTACCGGGCATACAACCAATACTAGTTGATGAAAACGGGAAAGAAATAAGTGGCAATGATGTAAGTGGTAACCTTTGCATAAAACATCCGTGGCCGTCTGTTATCCGCACTACTTATGGCGACCATGAACGTTGCCGCACCAATTATTTCGATGCATACCCAAATTTATACTTTACAGGCGATGGTTGTTACAGAGATGCTGAGGGCAATTACAGAATAACAGGACGAGTAGATGACGTGCTGAATGTAAGCGGACATAGAATAGGTACGGCGGAAGTTGAAAATGCCATCAACATGCATACAGGTGTGGTGGAAAGTGCTGTAGTAGGTTACCCTCATGATATTAAAGGACAAGGCATCTATGCTTTTATCGTTTGTACAAATACACATAATGATGAAGCACTAACCCGGCAGGATATAGCACAAACAGTTGCCCGCATCATTGGTGCAATTGCTAAGCCTGATAAAATACAATTTGTAAACGGACTGCCCAAAACTCGTAGCGGCAAAATAATGCGCCGTATACTACGCAAAATAGCAGAAGGTGAAACTGACAATCTGGGCGATACAACTACCTTGCTAGACCCCAACGTGGTAGAAGAAATAAAAGCAGGCAAGATATAATGCGGCCTGTAAAGAAAATACTGACCGTTGTATTTGTGTTAGCTGTGTTTTGCGGCCATGCACAAAGCCCGTATGTTATTGTATTGGGTGTTGCGCAAGATGGCGGCTACCCGCATATAGGTTGTAAAAAAAACTGTTGTAAGAAAGCATGGGCTAACACCACTAACAAGCAATACATTGTAAGCCTGGCATTGGTTGACCCAAGAAGCCTCAAATGGTGGCTGTTTGAAGCTACACCAGATATAAAAGAGCAGCTACAATATTTCAGCAACCTTACCAATGGCACATATAACTACCTGCCTGATGGCATATTCATTACCCATGCACATATCGGTCACTATACAGGTTTAATGCAATTAGGAAGGGAAGCGTTGGGAGCAAAAGGCATTACACTATATGCCATGCCTGCTATGAAAAACTACCTTGAAACAAACGGGCCATGGAGCCAGTTAGTTAAGCTAAATAACATCAGTATCTACCCACTGGAAAAAGAAAAGAATATTATACCTGTAAGTGGTATAAGTATCATGCCTTATGTTGTACCTCATCGCGATGAGTATTCCGAAACAGTTGGTTATAAAATTACCACACCAGTCAAGCGTTACCTATTCATACCCGATATAGATAAATGGCAGAAGTGGGATAAGAACATCATTAATGAAGTGCATGCAGTTGACTATGCGTTTATTGATGCTACTTTCTATAAAGAATCGGAATTACCCGGCAGGCGTATAGAAGAAGTCCCTCATCCATTTGTTAAAGAAACAATGGAGTTATTTGCTAAAGAGTTACCTGTTGTAAAAAAGAAAATTCAATTCATCCATCTCAACCATACCAATCCACTGCTGTGGAATAAAGTAGCAGCAGACAGTGTGCGCAAACAATATTTCAATATTGCAGTACAAGGCAAGGCTTATAAATGACAAAGGGACTTTGTGAAAGCCCCTTTGTATCTCTTAGCTGAATGCGTCTTTAATCTTATCAAAAAAACTACGGTCTTCTTTCATTTTATCGGCATCTGGTCCTGGCTGAAAGTTGTTAGCTTTTTTCAATTTTTCCAATATAGCCCTTTCTTCATCCGTCAGGTTTTGCGGCGACCATGCGTTTACCTCTACTAACTGGTCACCTTTTTCATAAGACTGGAATGCCGGGAAACCCTTGCCTTTCAGTCTGAATATCTTACCGCTTTGCGTACCTGCTGGTATCTTAATCTTTGCTTTCCCGTCAATAGTAGGCACTTCAATTTGTGTACCTAATACTACTTCGGGGAATGACAAATGCAGTTGATATATAACGTCAAGGTCATTACGCTTCAGGTGCGGATGCTTTTCTTCTTCTATCAATATAAGCAAATCACCATTTGGTCCACCACGTTCGCCTGCATTACCTGCTCCCCCCATACTTAACTGCATACCATCTTGCACACCTGCAGGTATATCCATCGTAATGGTTTCTTCACCATACACCCTTCCTTCGCCTTTACAGCTTCCGCACTTAGATGTTATTTGCGTGCCCTCACCATTACATGTAGGACAGGTGGTTACTGTTTGCATCTGCCCCAGAAAAGTCTGCGTTACTTTACGTACCTGACCATTACCACCACATGTACCGCATGTCTGTACTGCATTTTTATCTTTTGCACCACTACCTGCACAAGTATTGCAAGGCACGTACTTTTTTACTTTTATTTTTTTATTAGCTCCATTAGCTATTTCAGCAAAACTCATTTTGAGTTTCACGCGCAGGTTTGCACCACGCGAACCCTGTCTACGTCCGCCACCGCCACCTCTTTGTCCGCCAAAGAAGCTACCAAACATATCATCGCCAAAGATGTCGCCAAAGTTTTGGAAGATGTCTTCCATCCTCATTCCGCCTTGTCCGCCAAATCCACCACTAGCAGCACCACCCATACCTGCATGGCCAAAACGGTCGTACTGTGCTTTTTTATCGGCATTGCTCAGCACATCATATGCCTCTGCTGCTTCTTTAAACTTTTCTTCTGCCGCCTTATCGCCAGGGTTACGGTCAGGATGGTATTGCATAGCTATCTTACGATATGCTTTTTTTATCTCATCTGCACTCGCAGATTTGGATACTCCCAATACCTCGTAATAATCTCTTTTTGACATTAGTCTGTTTTAGTAATACTTACAATTATTTTCCAACTACTACTTTCGCAAAACGGATTAGTTTATCGTTCAGATAATAACCCGGCTGTACTTCGTCAATTACTTTACCCACCATGTCTTCATTGGGGGCAGGTATTTCTGTGATTGCCTCATGCAGGTCGGCATCAAATGGTTGGTTTTTAGCTTCCATTTTCTTCAATCCTTTGTGCTGCAGCGTTGTCTGCAGTTTATTAAAAACAAGGTTGATACCTTCTTTTATCTGCACAAGGTCTTCTGAAGTTTCCATTTGCTTTTGGGCACGTTCGCTATCATCCAGTACATCCAACAATGATTGTATTACATCTTTGCCTGCTGTTTGTATCAGCTCCACACGTTCCTTCGCGTTGCGCTTACGGAAGTTATCAAACTCAGCTACCAATCGTATATACTTATCTTTTGCCTCATCCAGTTCTGCCTGTAGCTTTTCGAGCTCACTTTCTTCCCCTACTTCATCATCAAGGTGTTGCATGCCGTTTACACTGTCGTCCGTATTGAGGCTTGCTGCTAAAGCATCTTCATTTATTGTTGCTGACAGGTTGTCGGCATTTTCATTCATTACCTGCTCTTTTTCAGACATTTGCTCACTCATTGGTTTCTTCTTTTTAAAAAACATTGTGCAAAAATAGCTTCAATTACTTTGCCATTGCAGCAATATGGGACAAAATGTCTTACAAAATCGTTAAGCATTGACATAATGTATATATAATAGTTATCTTTAGACTAATACATGGCACAATGAAAAACACCACAGCAGCCATCATAGTAACTATTGGCTTATTGGCAGGCATCTTCCTGCTGGGTAGGGCTTATAACTACAAGTTTAAATCAAAGAACACTGTGAGTGTTTTAGGTAGCTCTCAACACGATTTTACTGCCGACCTGATAGTATGGTCTGCCACTTTCACCCGTACATCTATGGATTTGAAAGATGCTTATGCCACTTTGAAAAATGACGAAAAAGCCGTGCGCGAATACCTGCAAAAGCGCAATATTGCTGACAAAGAAATGATTTTCTCTTCCATTGTCATCAATAAACAATACAATACAACTTATGACGATAACGGCAGACAAACAGGCAATATATTCGTAGGATACCAACTGATGCAAACCGTAAAACTGGAGTCTAAAAACCTGGAAGGAGTAGAGAAAATATCACGCGAGATAACGGAATTGTTGCAATCCGGTATTGAGCTTAGTTCTGGAGAGCCATTGTATTACTACACCAAACTATCCGACCTGAAAATAAACCTACTAGCCAAAGCTTCTGCAGACGCTTACAACCGCGCAACTACTATTGCAACCAATGCTAATAGTAAACTCGGCAGGCTTCGTAAAGCAGCCATGGGTGTATTTCAGATAACCGGGCAATACAGCAATGAGGATTACAGTTATGGTGGCGCGTTCAACATTACCAGTAAGAATAAAACGGCAAGTATTACGGTAAGGCTTGAGTACGAATTAGACTAACCCCTCAGCATTTCTTTCAGCTTCCAAATAAGGGAATTGTTTTTCTTTAGGGTTAAGTAAAGCTCCCTTTGCCCGCCAAACCCTCTGAAAAACCTTTCTACACCGGCATCCATACTACCTTCTAAATCAAACAACGTGTTACCTCTTTGTTTGGCTTCTTTCATACAATACCATAGCAGAGCAGGCATAGCTTTATAGTTATCATTGCCAGGCTTTTGCGCACCCATTAAGTAGTAGCTGCAGTTTGCATCCCATACATTCCAAACAATTGCCAGTATATCAGTTCCTTGCTTTGCTGTATAGATAGCACCACTATTGTTGCCTATACATACCTCCAACAAACCTTTCATATCTGCAAGGCTATGCGCCTGCATCACATCTTTCTTTTCAAGCGTATGCTGTTGATATTCAAAAAGGGTTGCCAGCATACCATTATCCTGCTTAATGCTTAGCTCAGTACTTGCCGCTTTAATATTTCTGCGAAGGCTTTCTTTCATGTTCGCTAAGAGCGTTTGTTCGTCTTGCGCTAAATCAATCAGAAAAGTCTGCTTTACGCCTATTTCAAAGCCTGCATTTTTAAATAGCCCTGCCTGTTTCAATGCAGGTGAAGTAGCTATATTCCATACATCACTTGCAGGCAGTTGTTTAAGTAGCTCAGATATAGTTTCGTGTTCAAAACCATCTTTGTTAGCCGTTTTCAGGTCGGGTGGGTATATTACGTACGGGCTATGATAAGGTGTTAATTTCGGAGTGCGGGTGAGGCTTACGCCTATTTTTTGTTCTTTATTATAAGGCCATACACCAGCTATTTTATCGCCATTCATGGCAATAGCTACATCCCAGTTATGGCATACAGCTTCCATCCACCAATATTGCAGGAACACAGGTATCTGTGGGTTGGCTGCGCAGATGCGCTTATATTGTTCTTTGTTACTCAATCTACTTGAATTGTAATACCCTTGCAGGTTGAATACGGCGAATATACAACGATGGTAACCACATACATAGTATGCAAAGCAATATGGTTGCCACATTTATTATGACTGGCTGCCACCAATACAGCTTAACGGGCACATATTTCAGAGAATAACTGGCCTCTGTCAGTTTGAGAAAGCCTGTTTTTATCTGCAACCAACAAATGCCTAATGCCAATATATTGCCAGCAACTATCCCAACGCCGGCTATCATTGCCGCATGATACAAAAATATACGCTGTAATTGGCCTGTAGCCATACCTTGCGCTTTCAGTATGCCTACCATACGCACTTGCTCTACTATCAATATTAATAAAGCAGCTGCCAGATTGATAATAGCTACGATTGCCATAATACCTATTACCACCCGCGTATTTACGTCCTGCAAGTTGAGCCAGTCAAAAAGGTTGGGAAAAATATCCATCATGGTATAAGTGGTAAGCGGTGGTTGCAGGTAGTTGTAATATATCCTATTAGCAACTGTATCTGCGACGGCATCATCATCCAACGACAGCTGATAACCGTTTATCTTATCTGCCCCCCACCCGTTGATGCGTTGCAGCAGGCGTAAGTCGCATAGGGCATAGGCTCTATCTATTTCTTCCATGCCTGTATGGTATGTTCCTGCCAGCTTCACCCTACGTATACGTGGAAAAACAGAACCCTGTTCAATAAAATACAACTCGAGCATATCACCTGTCTTCACATCGAGCCTATCTGCCATACCAGCTGACAACATGATTTCTTTTGCATATGCAGTATCGGCAAAATCAATACTACTGCCCAATATCTCAATACCGCTCGGCAATCTATAATCTGCCGTAATACCTTTCAGTTGTATACCTTCCATGGCACTACCTGCATGTATAATGGCGGGCCGGGCAGCAAAGGCGTTGATGCTTGTTACATGCTTTGTGCCTTTTATTTTTCTTTCCAGTTCCGCATTTCTTGTTATAGGTTCGGGTGCTATGATGCTGGTTGTGTTCATGCTACGAGGCTGCACCTGTACATGCCCCCAAAAGCTGAATAGTTTTTCGCGCACCTCATATTTAAACCCCGTAACAATGGCGGTAGCCATTATCATTGTTGCTACGCTAATGGTGGTAGCAATAACAGCCAGCCTTATGATAAACGAAGAAAATGCTCCTTTGCGACGGAGCATATACCTGCGAGCTATGAAAAATGATAAATTCAAGGTAAACCAAAAGTAAAAACTAATAAGTAAAAACTGCTATAAATAAAAAAGGATTAACAGTTTCCTGTCAATCCTTTATGAATACCATATAGGTTGATTAATCCAATGCAGTAGCACTTTCTATCAGTACACTTGCTTTGTTATTCAACACTTCCACAAACCCACCCGAAATCTCGTATTGTTCAGTAGTGTTTTTGTCTTTCAGTATTTTCATTTTACCCTTACCCAGTGTAGCGATAATAGGCGCGTGGTTTTCCAATATCTCGAAAGAACCCTCAATGCCCGGCAGCTGAATGCCATAAACATTGCCGCTATATACTTTGTGCTCGGGTGTTAATATATCTAATTGCATTGTCGCAAATTCAAAAGTCAAAATTCAAAACCAAAAAACTAATCAACAAGTCAATTGATTGACTTAGTTCTTCGCTTGTTCCATCAATTTCTTACCCTTAGCTATCGCATCATCAATAGTACCAACAAGGTTGAACGCAGCTTCCGGATACTCATCTACTTCACCATCCATAATCATGTTAAAGCCACGGATTGTTTCTTCGATTGGTACCAATACGCCTTTCAAACCTGTAAACTGCTCTGCTACGTGGAATGGTTGTGACAGGAAGCGTTGTACTTTACGTGCGCGTTGTACTGTCATTTTATCATCGTCGCTCAATTCATCCATACCGAGGATGGCGATGATATCTTGTAATTCCTTATAGCGTTGTAATATCAGTTTCACACGGTTGGCACAGTTGTAGTGAGCATCGCCAACTATAAGTGGGGTAAGAATACGTGATGTAGAATCCAACGGATCCACCGCAGGATAGATACCTAAGTCTGCGATCTTACGACTCAATACCGTAGTTGCATCCAAGTGAGCAAACGTTGTTGCAGGAGCAGGGTCAGTCAAGTCATCCGCAGGTACATAAACCGCCTGTACCGATGTAATAGAACCGTTTTTAGTTGATGTGATACGCTCTTGCATCAGACCCATTTCCGTAGCCAGTGTAGGCTGATAACCCACCGCTGATGGCATACGGCCTAATAGTGCCGATACCTCAGAACCCGCCTGTGTGAAACGGAAGATATTATCTACGAAGAAAAGGATGTCTTTACCCTTGCCGGTACCATCACCATCACGGAAATATTCCGCCATTGTAAGACCAGACAATGCCACACGTGCACGTGCACCCGGTGGTTCATTCATCTGTCCGAAAACGAAAGTAGCTTTTGAGTCTTTCAAGCCTTCAAGGTCAACTGAAGATAAGTCCCAGCCACCTTCTTCCATGCTGTGCTTGAATTTGTCGCCATACTTCACGATGCCAGCTTCAATCATCTCACGCATCAGGTCATTACCCTCACGTGTACGCTCGCCCACACCAGCAAATACCGACAAACCCGCATATGCTTTCGCGATATTGTTGATAAGCTCCTGAATCAATACAGTTTTACCAACACCCGCACCACCAAACAAACCGATTTTACCACCTTTTGCATATGGTTCAATAAGGTCAATAACTTTAATACCTGTAAACAGAATTTCAGAGGCTGTACTCAGGTTTTCAAACTTTGGTGGTTTAGCATGTATCGGGCGGCCATTCGCCTTGCTTGGCTGTGGCAAACCATCAATCGCATCACCTGTTACATTAAACAGACGACCGTGTATTTGTTCACCCGTTGGCATTGCTATCGCCTTGCCGGTATCTACCACATCCATACCACGAACCAGACCTTCAGTACCGTCCATCGCTACGCAACGCACACTGTCTTCGCCCAGATGCTGTTGTACTTCCAATACCAGTTTTTCGCCGTTAGGGCGTGTCAGCTCTAAGGCGTTGTAGATTTCGGGCAGCTTATTTTCCGCACTAAAGTGCACGTCAATTACCGGACCGATGATTTGCTTGATTTTACCAACGTTTGGCATAAGATTCAATTATATAAAAGACTAAATTTTGATACCGTATCGGGGCGAAATAAATGGCACTTCCCCCAAATTTTGCGCAAAGGTAAGGTTATAGAACTAAAAAGCAAAAGGAAAAATGGGGTGAAAAACATTATATTAAAAATAAAATCATGTTACTCAAGTCTAAAAGTGATTGGTTGAGTGTATTTAAAACTTACTAACCTATTATGGTGCTTAGCAGGTTTCCATTTTGGCATTTGTTTTATTACCCTAACTGCTTCTTCTTCACAACCACCACCTATGTAACGACCAAACGGAGAAATATTATTTAGAGTACCATCAATTTCTACTGTAAATTGAACAAGTACCATACCTTGAATACTGTTATCAACTGCTTTTTGAGGGTATTTAAGATTTTCTATAAGAAAAGTATTGATGTTATATTCCATACTAGGTATAACCATTAATGTACAACTATCTTGACTAGGCGTACCATCTTCATTAAAACAAGTAATACTCAGTAATGAATCTTTTGAATAGGTTTCAATGCTACTAATGTTTCCATTTTCATGATAATATGTCTACACACTATCGCTCAAATACCCTTTTGCCAGTTTACCATAAGAGGCTAACTTACCATTGGGGTGATATTCCCATTCTTCGCCTATACCTGTAGTATCGGTATCGTATATACCCTTCATCCTAACTTTACCGTCACTATACCACCCGTATCCATACTTATTTGGCAAATTGTTTTTGAACAATACAGAGTCTGTAATCCTTCCACCCGTATCGTATGCTTTATATAAACCCTCTCGCAAGTTATTTAGATACCTTACTTTGTTACGAATTCGTCCATTTTCGTGGTATTCTGTATGCATACCTTGCTTATAAGAAAAGGTATCATGATCATATTTTACGAAATATCCATCATACTTTTTTACTTGTTCTTTGATGTAGAAATCTTTTACTTTCCACCATTGCCCCTCCTTTATTGCCATACGGAAATATGTAGCATTTGCAGGTTCGCATTTCTTCATATCATAGTTCAAGTACTGCTCAATCGTATCAACGCTTTGAGCATTTAATGAGCGTGCACCAAATATGAGTATTACTAAGAGTAACAGGTATTTCATACATCAAAAAATGAGGCTGCAATACTACTGTACCAGCCTCATATACCCAAATTATCAATAACTATTAAGGTTTGTATAGTATAGAAACTGAACTATTACCACTACAGGCAGGTAGTGCGTCTGAATAATACAGCAACCCTTTATAAAATAAGAATATATACCAATTAGTACCTCTGTGCAATGATGTTATAGCCTCGTTTGGTTTTGACCCTGCGTTGTGATTATAGTCAACCATCGTAATAAACTTCACCTTGTCTTGAGTAGCACGTTGCAACAACCAACCCATAAGGTCGGCACTTTCTTTTTTGCGCTTGGTGTAGTTGGGCACAACACCCGGTGTACTTTCCCTATACCTGTATATATCAGCCCCAAGTATATACTCCATTCTGTCACAAATAAACATCTGCATATCGGGGTCGTCCATCATACGGCTGTCAACAGCGATATTGTATTTGCAACTCTGGTAGCGTTCATCTTTTTGCAATTCATTTACAACTAAAGCTATTACATTATCTGTATTCGCTTTTTCTGCAAAGCCTTTTAGCAGCCCTGCTGTTGCCTCACGCATCACATATATATACAGCATATCACTCCACCCCTCGCGCCTTGCCATTACAACACGCTGTATGGCCGTATTTACCATACGCCTGTAATCATCATTGCCCTGTACAGTTATTTTGGTTTGTTTTACCAAATCATACAATGCCTTTAGTTGCGGCATGGTTTCTCCATTGTTCGGCATATATGATTCGTCTTTCACCAATGCATCCAGCAATTGCATGGTTTGTGCAAACTGGTCGCGCGTTACAAACTTATCTTTGGCTTTTGCCAACGTGTCGAAAGATGCCTTTTCTCTTATCAGTTGCTGGTATTGCAGTGCTTCTTTATCAAGGTTGTTATCGCCCGGCAGGTACCAGTGCCCGTTATAATTCATGATACCTTTATCCTGCCCGTTGGCAGTAAAAAACAGGCAACAAATTGCGAGAAAAAACAAGGATGTCTTCATAAAATTTCGTAACTTTAAAGGACTTGAAAAATACAGTTTATTCACTGATTTTCAAGTACACATATCAATTATTTCATTCCATCACTATTAATCATCCATTATCACTTATGTCAGCCAATCTTAGCCAACGCATCAAGGGCATTCAGCAATTATTAGCAATTCAGCCGTCAGGCATTTTTGATGCCGCTACTGCAGATGCTGTATGTACAGTTCTTAAAATTAGTACATCAACTACCCTTACTGCAAAATTAAAAGCCATACAAAGAGCATTGGGCGTAGCCCCCGACGGTATTATTGGACCTATTACCTTGTCGCGTATCGAGGCTTTGGTACAACCAAAGTTGCCACCAATACCCTCAGGTGCATCTATGCTTGTATCTGCCGCATCTTTACAACTCATCATCAATGCTGAAGTATCTTCTAAAGAGGCTTACACTGCCAAATACCAATCGCCAGTATGGCCCGGTGGCGATAGTGGTGTTACAATCGGTATTGGCTTTGATATTGGTTATTGCACAAGGCAAGAACTGATCAATGCCTGGGGCAATCATTTGAGCCAGCAACACTTAAACCTCTTGTTGGGCATATTGGGCGAAAAAGGACAAAAGTGTAAGGGATTCTTACCTTCTTTAAAGTCAATAAAAATTCCGTACGATGTAGCTGTGAAAGTTTTCTATCAAAACACCTTACCCGCTTGCGCAAGAGATGTAAGGCGCATTTATCCGGGCGTACAAAAACTACCTCCAGATGCACAAGGTGCTTTATTATCGTTAGTGTATAATAGAGGTCCGCTTATAAATGATACCGACCGCAGAAAAGAAATGAAGGCTTTGGTGCCACTAGTAGCTGCAGGAAACATTGCAGGCATTGCCACACAACTACGCGGCATGAAAAGGCTGTGGAATCCGCAAAAACAAAAAGGACTTATAGCTCGCAGAGAGCAAGAAGCAATACTAACGGAGAATGCCAACTTCCATATACTACCGGAAAATATAATTACAATCTAAAAAATGATGGCATGGTAATATCCATGCCGTTTTCTATTGAATTCTTTCGAATTCGAAAGAAGGACTACCTTTCACGCCTTGGTAATAGAAATCAAGGAATCGTAATTTATAATACCCCCCTTTCCTATTTTTAATGATGTAAATCTTATGCTTATGAATTATGTATTGGCTTACACCTTGTGGTCTGTCCAACTTAAAATCTTTCCAATCAAAACCAATAACATCTCTATGGTCAGAAAATTTCAACTTTAATAAGTGTTGCGCATCAATAGCTTCATAAGATGTAGTTGTATCTTTTGCTGTAAGTGTTTTGTAAGGGTTTGTAAGAACTCCTGTTACAGGATATGTGAAGTTATTAAGATAGTGATAGTTATATCTGTATCTCGTAAAAACAATATCCCAAGTATGTTTCGGAGGTTCGGGATTTACAAGCCTTCCATTCTCTGAAAACGAGAAATAAGCATAATTGTAATCAGGATTTTTGGGGATAACAATTGTTTTGTTGGTTGTCTCCCTCAACCCTGCATAAGACAATACATAATTCTCATCAGAAACACTGATAATTTGTATTTTACGGAATGTATCCGGATAGAAAGTAGGATCTAATTTAACAATATATACCTCTGACTTCGATTTACCACCTGATTGCCATTCACCTATACCAGTAGAGTCGTTGGTTCCGCAAGACTGATCAAACTGCCATTCATTATCCTTGATGTGAGGGGGCAACAAAACTTTTGTCATATCTGTTTCATGCGTATTATAAACAAATACACCTGTACCCCCACCATTCATAAAAACATGATAATCAGACGGCCCTGTTTCGAAAGCCAAATCCCAGCTACGTGTTGGGCTTGTATAAACTATAGATTTTGATTCAAAGTCAAAAAATAATTGATCCGTGTAGTCTTCGCCCATATGCACAACCATATGTTCAGAGCCCGTTTTATCGGGCAATGTAATAGGTTGTTCTTGCTTCTCACATGAAGTGAAAAATAATACGCCTGAAACCGCCAATACCAATACTAAAAGTCTGCTTCCCATATTATTATGCAAATATCTACATCTACGAGCTATTATGTGTCAGGGTTTTGTCATTAACATATAAACACAACATTAAATGTAATGCACATCTTACGCAACTTATATTAAAACTGTAAAAACTAATTATTTACTTAGGTTTGCAATTCCAAAATATATTTCATGCGTTTTCGACGGATAGTTTTTTACTTAGCGATAGTCGTTTTTTTTGCGAAATGTACCAGCGATAATGCCAATTTCAGCATTAAGGGCAGTATTGAGGGTATGCCACAACAAATGGTTTATGTATCAGAACTTGGCATAGATAAAATTATGCTGGTTGACTCTACAGAATCTGATGAGCAGGGAAATTTTAAGCTTAAGTGCAGTGCTACAGAACCAGGGCTGTATCGTATTACATTCTCTACAGCCAGCAATAAAACAATTATGCTATCCAGCGAACAAGGAACAATAAACGTGACTGGCGATTGGGAGGCTTTACATAACGTTAAAGTTACAGGTTCAGCTAGCTCAGAAGAGCTGCAGGCATTTTTAAAGAAAGTACGCAACCAAATACAAACGTTCAATACTTTCAGCATAATCATAGACTCTTTTAAACTACGCGGAAATGATAGTATGGTACAAGTTGTACAAGAGGATATGAAAACTGAGAACTTGAAGTTTACACACTTCATTGAAGACTATGCAGATACTACTGCATATCTGCCTAATGCACTTTTTGCTGTACAGTTTCTAAATCCGCAAGTTGAGAAAGAATATATACTTCAATTTCTCCCTGGGTTGAATGAACGTTTCAAAAACAAGAAACTGGCAAAAGAATTCTCTGCAAAAATAATGCGCATCTATAACCAGCAGGGAGGCGAAAATACAAATACGTCTACATCACCTGTTCCGGGCAGCCCAGCACCAGAATTGACACTTTTTTCGCCAGATGGCAAACAAATTAAGCTCACCAGCTTTAAAGGAAAGTATGTTTTGGTTGATTTTTGGGCATCTTGGTGTGCTCCCTGCAGAAAAGAAAACCCCAATGTTGTAGATGCATTCAACCGGTTCAAGGAAAAAAACTTCACCATACTAGGTGTATCGTTAGATGACAATAAAGAGAAATGGGTAGAAGCTATCCAAAAAGATAATCTTACCTGGCAGCATGTCAGCGATTTAAAAGGTTGGGAATCTGTAGCTGCGCGTATATATGAGGTACAGTCCATTCCTGCCAACTTTCTTGTTGACCCTAGCGGCATTATAATAGCAGCAAATTTGCGTGGAGAAGATTTAGCCAAAAAATTGGAAGAAGTATTAAAATAATCGAAGAAATTTCAACCGATGCAAAGAATAACTGTATACATTCTTTTTTGTTTTATAGCCATATCGTTTGCTAGTTGCACACAACAACAACCAAAACATACGCATACTAACGGTCATATCGTTTATGACAAAAAATCGCTGGAATGTGAACGAAAGAATTGGAACCGAATGCCTAAAAAAGCCGGGTATATACAGTACCAGTTGAATACTCAGAAAATAGTAACAAATAAATAATACAATAAAAGGGTAGCAAATAGCTACCCTTTATCTTATCATTAAGCTAACTCAAATTAGTTTTGCGATGCTTTCCATTTTTTAACTGCTTCTGTCAAACGAGGTAGCACATCCATCACATCACCCAATACACCATAGTCTGCCGCTTTAAAGAAAGGAGCTTCTGGGTCTTTATTAATAACAACTATCGTCTTAGAGCTATTAACGCCTGCCAAGTGTTGTATAGCACCACTAATACCTGCAGCTATGTACAAGTTGGGGCGAATAGTACCACCTGTTTGACCAACGTGCTCGTGATGCGGACGCCAGTGAGAATCTGCCACAGGACGGCTACAAGCAGTAGCTGCACCTAATTCTGTAGCCAGAGCTTCCAATATATGCCAGTTTTCAGGGCCTTTCATACCACGGCCACCGCTCACTACCAATTCTGCCTCACTCAGTGGCACTGTGCCAGTTATCTTGTTAACTTCTTTTACTGTTATGCCAAAATCTTTGTCTTCAAAATCCACATCCAGCTTTTCAACCGTTGCGCTGCCTTCGCCTTTCTTCACTGCAAATGTATTAGGCATCAGGTTGATGATTTTAACATCAGTAGTTATGTTAACAAACGCAAATGCTTTACCCGAGAACACTGTTTTCTTTACTACAAAGCCATTGCTAGTATCGGGTTGAGATACTGCACCTGCTACCATACCAGCTTTCAGGCGGGCAGATAGGCGCGGAGCTACTGCCTTACCGGTTACATCGTGCAGGCATACTATCACTTTGGCACCTTCTTTTTCGGCGGCAGTGGCCAATGTCTTAGTATATGCACGTGCATTGAGGTTGTCCAAACGGGCATCTGCTACATGTAGTACTTTGTTTGCACCATAAACACCCAACTCTTGCATGGCGGCATCATTTACGTTACCCAATGCTACAGCTGTAACACTCCCACCTATTTTCTGTGCCAGCTCAGCGGCATATTGCACTGCTTCAAATGTCTTTTTCTTAAAAGAACCTTGTGCGTTTTCTGCTAATACTATTATTGACATATCAATCAATTCAAAAGTCTAAATTCAAAAAATGTGTTACTTATTACTTACTACTCAAGACAAACAACTCAATACTAATCAAATAACTTTCGCTTCGCTGTGCAGTAAGGCTACCAATTCGTCCATATTATTTTCGTCTATCATCTTCACGCCTGTTTTGGCAGGTGGTAAGTCGTAAGAGGCGATGGTTGTCAGCGGGCTTATTGCAGCAGGCGCAACCACTTTAAGTGGCTTAGTACGTGCCGCCATAATGCCACGCATATTAGGTATGCGTGCCTCAGCCATACCCTTCTGGCAAGATACTACCAGTGGTAATGTACAAGTATCTGTTTCTTCACCACCCTCTATTTCTCTCTTTACAGTAGCTATACCACCAACTATATCCAATGCAGAGGCGAAGCCTATATAGTTCATGTCCAGCAATTCTGCCAGCATGGCACCCATTACACCATTGTTATAGTCAATAGATTCTTTACCGCATAATACAAGGTCGTAACCCTCACTCTTTGCATATTCTGCTATCTGTGCTGCTACCACGTATGGGTCATTACTATCTGTATCTATACGGATAGCCTCATCGCCGCCCAATGCAAGGGCTTTGCGGATAACAGGCTCTGCGTCTGCCTTACCTACTGTTACCAGATTTACCGTACTGGCAATGCCTGCTTCTTTCAACTCCAACGCACGTACAAGAGCATACCATTCATCGTATGGATTGATGATGAGCGTAACACCTGCGGTATTGAATTGTGTATTGTTATCGCTGAAAGCGATTTTGGTAGTAGTGTCAGGCACCTGGCTGATACAAACTAATATCTTCATCAGATTTCGAGATTTGATATACTAATAGACTACAATTGTGTAGCCCAAATGGTTGGCAAAAGTACGGCAAAAACCTATTGAAACGAATGGTTTATTTACAGATTTGGTAAAATAACAAAGGGGCTTTTAGCCCCTTTGTTATTTTACATTAAATCATTTCTTATTTTATTACAACTTTATCGTTCAGGTCTGTATCAACCAGTACGCGGCCGCAATGTTCGCACACGATGATTTTCTTGTGCTGGCGTATTTCGCTCTGGCGTTGTGGTGGTATTACGTTAAAACAGCCGCCGCAAGAGTCGCGGTGAATGGGTACTACTGCCAATCCGTTGCTATAGCTGCCACGTATACGCTCGTATGCAGCCAACAAGCGGCTATCAACTTTTTCTTTAGCAGCCGCAGATTTTTCTGCCAATACAGTTTCTTCTTTCTCCGTTTCTGCAATAATCTTCTCCAGTTCTTTGCGCTTGCCTTTCAACACTTCTTCAACGTCCTTTATTTTATCTTCGGTACGTTGGCGTTGTATACCACGTTCTTTCAACTCGAAGTTAGCATCTTTAATATGCTTGTCGTTCAATTTTACTTCAAGCTCTTGCAGCTCCATCTCTTTGTTGATGGCTTCAAACTCGCGATTGTTCTTTACATTATCCTGCTGCTTTTCGTATTTCTTTATGAGCGCCATTGCTTCTTTCTTCGCCTCTGTCTTCTGCTCAATAAAGCTGTTGATGCTACCTATTTCAGCATCTATATTCTGGATACGTGTCTGCAAGCCCTCAATTTCGTCTTCCAGGTCTTTCACTTCCATCGGCAGTTCGCCCTTCAACGTTTTGATTTCGTCTATTTTAGAGTCAATCTTTTGCAGGGTAAGAACCGCAATCAGTTTTTCCTCAACCGAAAAGTCTTTAACTGTAGCCATCAGGAATAATATTTTACGGGATTTGTATTAGTTTTTGATACAAGGACGGCAAAATTAGGAAATTTTCTATTAATAATGTCAGCAAATATTTCTACGGTGTATTGCTCACTTTCATAATGCCCAATGTCAGCTATCACTATTTTGCCCTCTGCATCAAAAAACTGGTGGTACTTATAGTCGCCCGTAATAAATACATCTGCCCCAGCTGCAATAGCATCTTTTAGCAAAAAGCTACCTGAGCCACCACATATTGCCACTTTTTTTATATCTACTTCCCTCAAAGAAGTGTGCCTTATGCAACCTGTCTGCATTTTATCCTTAAGGTAGGCCAAAAACTCCAATTCGGTCATAGGCTTTGGTAAATAACCCAACATACCTGCCCCTAACTGTTGGTTTTTGTTCTCTAAAGCAACCAGTTCGTAGGCCACTTCTTCATAAGGGTGATTGTCAAATAAGGCTTTCAGTACCCTGCCCTCGTTGTTTTTTTCTATCAGTACTTCCAGTTTTACTTCTTCGGTAGTTTCCCTTGCACCCCCTGCTACCCCGATAACAGGGTTAGCGTCCGCCGCCGCACGGAATGTGCCTTTACCTTCTGTACCAAAGCTACACTCACTATACTTGCCTATATGCCCGGCATCTGCTGCAAAAAGGGCATCACGTACTTTGTCAAGGCTGTTAACAGGTACATAGGTATACAATTTACGAAGGGTATTAGCCATCACAGACAGTATACCTGTATTAATCAACCCCAGTTTCTCGGCTATTTTAGCATTCACACCCCCACGAACATTGTCGAGATTGGTATGGGCGGCATATATATGTATGTCGTTTTTAATGGCTTTGTGAACGATACGCTCTACATAATTGCGCCCTGTAATACGCTTTAACCCAGAAAAGATGACAGGATGGTGAGCCACCACCATATTAGCCCTTCGTGCTATGGCTTCGTCCAGCACTTCTTCCGTTACATCGAGCGTCAGCAGCACACCCGTAACGGCGGCTTGGACATCGCCCACCTGCAGTCCGCTATTATCATACCCTTCCTGATAAGCTGTTGGTGCAAATGCCTCTATGGCAGCCATGATGTCTTTTACAAAAATCATATATCGTAAATATAGGCTTTAGTACAAAACTACACATAAGGCTTATCTTTGCGCCATGCAATTACTCGACGGCAAAGCGGTGTCTGCCCATATCAAAGCACAGATAAAACAGGAAACCGAAGAACTGAAAGCCCAAACAGGCAAAGTGCCGCATCTGGCAGCTATACTGGTTGGCAACAATCCTGCCAGCGAGGCGTATGTGGGTTCTAAAGTGCGTACTTGCGAGGAGTTGGGTTTTGGATCTACCTTATTACGCTTTGACGAAAGCATTACTGAACAGGCATTGCTGCAAGAAATAAAAAAACTGAATGCCGACAGCCGCATAGATGGTATATTGGTACAGCTACCCCTACCCAAACACATCAGCGATGATGCGGTTATCAATACCATAGATGCCGGCAAAGATGTAGACGGCTTTCACCCAGTATCGCAAGGGAAGATGGTATTGGGGCAACCGAGCTACCTGCCAGCTACACCCTACGGTATGTTGCTGATGCTGGAGCATTACGGCATCAACACAAGTAGTATGCATTGTGTGGTAGTAGGGCGTAGTAATATTGTAGGTACACCAATGAGTGTGCTGATGAGCCGCAATGCCAACCCTGGCAATGCAACCGTAACCATCTGCCACAGCAAAACGAAAAACCTGAAAGAAATTTGTCTGCAGGCAGACATTATTGTAGCTGCTATAGGCCGACCAAAATACATTACTGCAGACATGGTGAAAGAAGGAGCCATCGTACTGGACGTAGGCATCAACCGTATTGAAGATGTTACCAAGAAAAGTGGCGCGAGATTGGTAGGTGATGTTGATTTTGATAACGTAGCACCCAAGTGCAGTTATATAACCCCGGTACCGGGTGGTGTGGGTTTAATGACAATTTGCGGATTGATGAAGAATACATTGGAGGCAGCTAAACAGCATATATAATTTTGTCGGTTACAACAACACATACTGCAACCTACCCGGTGATGGAACACTTCTATACACTACAAGGCGAGGGTATGTTTAGTGGACAGGCGGCCTATTTCATACGTTTGGCAGGCTGTGATGTCGGTTGTGTGTGGTGCGATGTAAAAGATAGCTGGGATGCTAGCAAGCATCCCATGATGACAACGGAAGAGATAACCAACATTGCAGCAGCACATAACGGCAGATTAGCGGTAATAACAGGGGGCGAACCTGCTATGCATAATCTGGCTGCACTTTGCCAATCGCTCCATGATGTAGGGTTTAAAGTACATATAGAAACATCCGGCGCGCATCCTTTATCAGGTAAGCTGGATTGGGTAACCCTCTCACCAAAAAAATTCAAAGCACCACTGGAAGAAAATATGGAACTGGCTAACGAGCTGAAGATTGTGGTATATAACAAGTCGGACTTTGCATGGGCAGAGGAGTATGCGGCTAAAGTAAGTAAGCAATGCAGGCTATATCTGCAACCCGAATGGAGCCGTATAGATACCATGACACCGCTCATCATAGACTACATCAAACAACATCCGCAATGGCAACTGTCATTGCAGACACACAAATACATCAACATACCATAAATGACATTATTTCAGGCAATCATCATTGCAATAGTAGAAGGTATTACCGAATTTTTGCCCGTATCATCTACCGGCCATATGATACTCACCAGTTATTTTATGGGCATACAAGACGATAGCTTTACCAAGCTTTTTGAGATATGTATACAACTCGGAGCCATACTCTCTGTTGTAGTGTTATACTGGAAAAAGTTTTTTGATTTCAAAAAATGGCAGTTTTATATGAAGCTCGCTATTGCAGTTATCCCTGCATTAGTGTTAGGTTTTTTATTTAATGATGCGATAGAAGAACTGTTAGAAAGCCCTTTAGTGGTTTCTATATCCCTGATACTAGGAGGCATTGTATTATTGTTTATTGACAAAGCATTCAACAATCCAACCATCACATCAGAAGAAAACATCAAGCCCCAAAACGGTTTTATCATAGGGCTTTGGCAATGCATATCTATGATACCTGGTGTTAGCCGTAGCGCAGCTACTATTATTGGTGGTATGCAGCAGAAACTTACCCGTAGCTTAGCTGCAGAGTTTTCTTTTTTTCTTGCTGTGCCTACTATGGCAGCAGCTACCGGCTATTCGCTGATATTAAAAAACTGGAAAGTGGATGGTATAGAACTGAAAGGCTACGAATTGCTGACACAAAGCAGTGATAAGCTTATGATATTCGGCGTAGGTGCACTGGTATCGTTCGTTGTAGCCATGATAGCTATTAAGTCTTTCATCAGCTTTTTGCAAAAGTATGGCTTCAAACTATTTGGCATCTACCGCATTTTAGCAGGCATTATTATGCTATTTGTATTGGGTATGAATGCTTAGATTATTCTGGCTTCCATGCGTTAAACAGCAAATTCAGATAATGGTTTTCTTCTTTGGTTATTACATTATCTGCTGCGGATAATTTAAGTGCAAATCGTAGCAGACTGTTGCGTTCTTCTTCGGTAGAATCGTCGTAAAAATCATCCATCATTTTCTGGAAATGGTTTTCCCATTCATCGTGCCGTAGGTTGCTAATAATTTCCATTTGCTTATCAAGGTTCACCCTGAAAGGGAATTCCTCTACTATATAATCCCTTATCACTGCATCTTCCTCAGCGCCTATTCTGTAATCCACAGCAGATAATATCATCAGCAAGTGGTAGCCTGCAATGGTCTTATTGGTTCTGTTGTTGGGCATACAATTCTTCGGTATTTAATCAGCTTTGGGTTGCAAGCAGCAAATCCAAATCTGTGTATTTAAAATTAAAACGTTTGGCTATCGGTGCGTTGGTAACACAACCTTTATACAGGTACACACCATTGCGTATACCTCCTTTAGCCTGTATCAGGCTTTCAAAGCCGCCCATATCAGCACATTGCAGCATAATGGGCATCAATACATTACTGATGGCGCGCGATGCAGTACGTGATACTGCAGATGCCATATTAGGTACGCAATAGTGTATAACATCATACTTCTTATACGTAGGGTTTTCATGTGTGGTTGCTCTGGATGTTTCAAAACAACCACCGCGGTCTATGCTCACATCTATTATTACAGAGCCTGCTTTCATATTACTTACCATCTCTTCGCTCACCACTACGGGCGTTATCCCGTTTTTCGGTTTCAACGCACCTACTACCACATCCGTATCCGCAAGTTCTTCTGCCAGTGTTACAGGTTCTATAACCGATGTAGGGCAACGCCTGCCGATATTATTCTGCAAGCGCATCAGCCGGTATATCGAGTTGTCGAATATCATAACTGAAGCACCAAGCCCCAATGCTGTACGGGCTGCAAATTCACCTACCACACCAGCGCCCAGTATCAGCACTTTAGCTGGCGGCACACCTGATATACCCCCTAGCAATATACCCTTACCGTTATGAACGTTATTAAGATATTTGGCAGCCGTTAGTATAGCAGAGCTGCCAGCTATTTCACTCATAGAACGCACAATCGGATATGTTCCGGAATCATCTTTTATTGAGTCGAAAGCAATAGCGATGATTTTCTTCTGCACCAATTGCTCAATCATTTCCTTTTTCAGGAAAGGCATGTGGATCGGAGAGATAACTACCTGATTGGGTTGCAACCATGCTACTTCTTCTTCGGATATAGGTGCAGACTTGATGATAGTGGTTGCCTTATACACTTCCGACTTTTCGTAAACGATGCGAGCCCCAGCCTCACTATAGTCACTATCAAAATAAAAAGAGCCTTCTCCTGCATTATGTTCCACCACTACATCGTGTCCGTTATTAACTAAAACTGAAACCGCTTCGGGTGTCAGGGCCACACGATTCTCCTGAAACGAACTTTCTTTGGGGATGCCTACATACAGCTCTTTCTTTTTAGGCTGTATAACCAGCGTTTCTTCAAGCGGAACGTACGAAAATGATGGCGATATGTAAGGCTTCTTGCTCATGCACTAACCGATATACATTTGGCAGAAAAGTACAAAACAAGTTTCGATAAAAGAAGCTCGTTAACACCCAAATGATTGTTAAGAATAAAGCCGCTATTGGCAAATACTACATTGTATTGACTGTTTTGTCAGGGTAAATTCTATTTTTGTAATGAAGACAGGAACATGCTAAGACAGTCGCAACAGCAGCGGTTATTACAGAAACTATCCCCCCAACAGATTCAACTGATGAAACTGTTGCAGATACCTACTGCCAACCTCGAAGAAAGAATAAAAGAAGAACTGGAAGAAAATCCTGCTTTAGAAGTAGGTAGCGAAGACAGTAATGCTGACGAGTATGATTTGCAGGATAGTGATGATAGCGAAGCATTTGAGGATGACGCTGAAGATGTTGAGTTGAGTGACGATACGGCCGACAAAGTGGATATAGACGATTTTTTGAAGCATGAAGACGATGACAGCGGAAGGGATTATGGAGATGATTATTATGGCAGTAGCGATGCTGAGCGAGGCACATCGCCTGTAAGGGTTGAAACAAGCTTTCACGAATATGTGCTGGACCAGTTAGGCATGCTTGAACTGGACGAAAGAACACATGCCATAGCAGAGCAGATAATAGGTAGTATGGACGAGGATGGATACTTGCGCAGAGAAATAACTGCACTTGTTGATGATCTTGCTTTCGGGCAGAATATATACACGGATGAAGAAGAAGTAAACGGGCTGATACATAAAATACAACAATTTGACCCGCCTGGAGTATGTGCATGGACCCTGCAGGAATGCCTGCTGTTGCAACTGAAACGCATAGAACCACAAACTAAACCTGTCAAAAATGCCATCGAAGTAATTGATAAATACTTCAACGAGTTTATTAAAAAACACTACGATAAAATACAGCGTCACCTCGGTGCCAACAATGAGGACTTTAAAGAAGTAATCAACATCATAATAAAGCTGAACCCGAAACCAGGAGCGGCATTTGCTATAGTCAACAAAGCGGAGAGTTATATTATCCCAGATTTCTTTGTGTTTAATAATAACGGCAAACTGGAGCTTTCACTCAACTCTAAAAATGCACCTGAACTCAAAGTGTCTGAAGGCTATAAAGATATGATGCGCGCATACGACCGTGGTGACAAAAAGGATAAACGACAGAAAGAAGCCGTACAATTCATCAAGCAAAAGCTGGACTCTGCCAAATGGTTTATAGATGCTATTAAGCAAAGGCAACATACACTGTTGCAAACTATGCAAGCTATCATAGCTTTTCAAACAGAGTTTTTCCTGACCGGTGATGAAACAGCTCTGAAACCCATGATACTGAAAGATATTGCCCAGATAACAGGACTGGATGTTTCGACTGTATCGCGTGTTGCAAACAGCAAATTTGTACAGACTGAATTCGGCACATATAAACTCAAATACTTTTTTTCAGAGGCGTTGCAAACCGAAAGTGGCGAAGAAGTATCTACCAGAGAAGTGAAGACTATACTAAATGACATCATAAGCAGCGAGAATAAACGTAAACCACACTCTGACGAAAAACTGACAGAGATGCTGCAGGAGAAAGGCTACAATATAGCCCGCCGTACTGTAGCCAAGTATCGCGAGCAGTTGAATATACCTGTAGCACGTTTACGCAAAGAATTATAACCACGTACACAACTTACACTCCATGACATTTAACGCTATACTAGAAGGGAAGCCGGAACAACTGAAAAAAATCGCGATGCAGCTGAAAGGTCTTGCACTGCGTGTTGACAAGCTGGTTGTTGAAACGGTTTATGGCGGCAGCAAGTCAAAAGTAGCACTATATAGTAAAGGTGGGGCAAATAACGTGTTGTTCGGCATTCAGTTAACCGAAAAACATTGTATACTCTACCTGCATTATACTGAAACAGCAGACACCATGAGCCTGAAACTGGAAGGTGAGGGTAAACATGCCAAACATGTAAAGCTGACCGAAATAACACCTGAACTGGAAGCGGAGATAAAACAAGTCATGAAAAATATCATCAGGGCTAGCAGGAATTAGCGAGCTTTATCTGCATTCATTTTTTGCGCTACTGCATCCAATGTATCATAAAACTCCTCTCCGTATTTTCGCGCAATGGATTCTTTCAGAAATTGATATACTGGTACTTTCAATTGCTTACCCAACTTGCAAGCAGGCTTACATAGTGTTTTGCGGGGTTCATAGTTGACTGCTTCATAGCCATCCATCTGCTTTACCCGTATAGGGTACAGGTGGCAAGAAATAGGTTTTCTGAAAGCAATTTTCCCTTCTTTCCAAGCTTTTTCAAAGGTGCATTTCACAATTCCCAGTTCGTCTGTATATGCATATACACAAATACCGCCATTGACTGCAGGAGTTACATACCCGAATTCATCATCCATAGTATGCGTACCTTGCTTTTCAATTTCTGCGATGTATTCAGGCTTCAAATAAGATTTTATCCTTGGATATACAGATGCAATAATTACTGTCTCTTCCTGTGTGAGTGGCGCACCGCAATCTCCATCAACACAACAGCCGCCCTTGCAGCTATTCAGGTCGCAAACAAATTGTTCTTCCACCACTTGGTCGCTCAGCAAAACATTATCAATAGCAATCATCTGTAAAAAAAAAGAAAAATCTGATTAGTAAAGATACAATTACATATTCAGGTAGTTCATCAGGTTGTCAAACCTGTCTTGCAAGCTGTCTTTGTCGGTCCTGTCGCCAAAAACTTCTTTTACTTTGTAGTTGTGGCGCTCAAGTGCATCTACTACTCCACCCAAGCTGTTACGGTTTGTTTTCAGCGTTACCTCCAGTTTGCCCGTCAGTTTATTGCTGAATATCTGTGTACTTATCAACAGTACTTCTTCGCTCTCACATATACGTGCTATCTCGTACAGGCTGTAGTTGCGCGGGTCTATTTCCAGTACAATGATGCCTCCTGGATTATCCAGCCCGCTTTTCTCGGTTATATAGCGAAGCAACTCGTCGCGTGTTATGGAGCCTACGTATGTATTCTCCAAATCCACTACAGGTACTATATGCAGGTTTTGCTGATGCGCTATGCGTAGTGCCTCATACGGATGCCCTGTAGAAAGTACTGCAGGGCGGTAGCTAAGGAAATCAGCAGTTTGTAAAGAATTGTCCGGGTTTTCCCAGTCGAGCAAATCATTTTCCTGAACTAATGCCATGTATTTATCATTCGCTACCAGTGGCAGTTGGTTCAGGTTGGTTTCATCCATCAGGGTCAGCGCCCTGTCACCTGTATCGGTGGGTATTAAGGTGGGTACTATGGGCGATATTAATTGTTCTACTACCATGGCTGTTATTTAACCCTTACTATATAAACGTACAAATGCCGAACCAGTTTACTACAGGAGCAATATTATAACAGATTAATGACAATTACAGGTATTTTCTTACCCTTTGTGCCTGGCAAGGAATGCGTCCAGTATCACGTTGAATTCTGCAGGCACTTCCATCATAGGCGCATGGCCGCACTTGTCTATCCAGTGCAGTTCAGAGTTCGGTATCAGCTTTTTAAACTCTTCCGCTACCATCGGCGGGGTGATGGTATCGTTTTTGCCCCATACAAGGCAGGTGGGCACTTTTATATCTTTAAGCTCATCACCCAGATTATGCCTGATGGCTGATTTGGCTAGTGATATTATTTTCAGGGCTTTCAGTCTGTTGTTTACTATTGAATATACTTCATCTACCAGTTCTTTACTTGCTACAGCAGGGTCGTAAAACGTCAATTCGGTTTTTCTTTTAATAAATTCATAGTCTCCGCGCTTAGGGTATGTTTCGCCCATCCCATTTTCAAACAAGCCAGAGCTGCCAGTAAGTGTGAGGCTTTTCACATTGTTCTGATGCTTTAAAGTATATACCAACCCTACGTGTCCGCCCAGTGAGTTACCCAACAAGTGCACTTTACCATAATTCATGGTATCCAGAAATTTCTGTACATGCTTGGCAAGGCCTGCAACTGTGGTATCAAGAATAGTAAGATCGAACAGTGGCAGCATAGGTATCACTACCTTGTGTGTCAGCTTAAAATGGTCTACAAGGTCTTTAAAATTACTCAAAGCCCCGAAAAGCCCGTGCAGCAGCACCAATGGCTCACCATTCCCCTCTTCCACATACTTGAACTTACCCGACTGTTTTACTTCGTATTGCATGTTGCCGTTAATGGTTGTACTAAAATACTGATGTTTTGCGCAAAATTATACTTTTTAGCTAACGCGTAACAATTTGTTCTCCCGTTTGTTATTATCAAAATATCAAGAAATAAACTATTCTCATAACTTTTTTCACAATTTGCTTCATTTCATTGCGCTACATTTGCAATGCATATTTTCGGCTCTATGTTGCAATACTATTGTTCCTCTCTTACATCGTACCAAAGACTTAAAACGAAGGAAGTAAAAATCGGCGATTTACTTCTCGGCAACGGCAACCCCATCCGTATTCAAACTATGACCACAACTGATACGATGGACACAGAGGCTACTGTAGCACAATGCGTTCGTTGCATAGAAGCCGGAGCAGAGTTGGTGCGCATTACAGCACCCAGTAAAAATGAAGCGGAAAACCTGCTGCATATCAAAAATAAACTACGCGCAATGGGTTACCATACACCTATTGTAGCAGATATTCACTTTACACCCAACGCCGCAGAAATAGCTGCCCGCCTTATAGAAAAAGTACGTGTAAACCCTGGTAACTATATTGACAAAAAGAAGTTTGACCTGATAGAATATACCGACAACGAATATGCTGCCGAAATAGAACGCATCCGCGAACGATTTACTCCGTTGGTAAAAATTTGCAAGGAGTATGGTACTGCCATGCGTATAGGAACTAATCATGGTTCTCTGAGCGACCGTATTATGAGCCGATATGGAGATACTCCCATAGGTATGGTAGAAAGCGCGATGGAGTTTCTTCGTATAGCACGCAATGAAAGCTACCATCAGATAGTGCTCAGCATGAAATCTAGCAACCCACAGGTAATGGTGCAGGCATACCGCTTGTTGGTACAGAAAATGGATGAAGAGTTTGGCGAGTGCTATCCACTGCACCTCGGCGTAACGGAAGCAGGAGATGGCGAAGACGGGCGCATCAAAAGCGCCATTGGTATCGGTACATTGTTGGAAGATGGTATTGGTGATACCATTCGCGTATCGCTGACAGAAGACCCTGAGTTTGAAATACCTGTTTGTAAAGACATAGTATCTCGCTACAATGGAAGGCAGAGTGCAGATAACACACAGCCGTTAAACGGTGATAAGATAACATTGCCATATTCACCCTTTGCATACAACCGCAGAGAAACATTTGCTATAGATAACATAGGCGGGCATAATGTACCGATAGTATTAGCCAACATAAAAGACGAAACAACTATCACACCCAAAACACTTGAAGCTATAGGCTACAAATATGATGAACCTACTGATAAGTGGAATATTGGTGATGGCGCTGCAGACTATATTTACACAGGTGCAAAAACGGTTGACTTCGCATTACCAGGCACATTGAAAGTTATTTGCACCTATGATGTATGGCAGCAGACTGATGATAAAATAAAATATCGCCCTTTGTTCGATGCACAGTCTTTTATACAATTACCCGCTCTACCCGATACAGCGCATTTTGTAGTATTAGATACAGGCGGCGATTGGCAACAAATAATCAATACAATTACTAAAGCTAATCATCATACCGTCATTTGTCTGTTCAACTATCAGACAAATAATATGTCGTCTATGCGGCGCGTATCGATAGAGATGATGGAACGTGGTATAAAAAACCCTATTATACTTTGCAGCAATAACAAAGACAAAACCATCGACGAACAGTTGATAGACTTTGCTACCAACACCGGTGGCCTGTTGTTAGATGGTATTGGCGATGGTATATGGCTATGGAACCAAATGCGTGATGTGCAAAACATACAGATAACAGGACGCACCTATCTGGAAGTAAAAAACAATTATCAATTCCTAAACAATACTGCGTTTTCCATATTACAAGCTACCCGTACCCGTATCAGCAAAACAGAATACATCAGTTGTCCAAGTTGCGGACGTACATTATTCGACCTTCAGGAAACAACAGCAAAAATCCGCAATGCTACCAATCACCTAAAAGGTGTAAAGATTGCCATTATGGGCTGCATAGTAAATGGCCCGGGAGAAATGGCAGATGCTGATTTTGGCTACGTAGGCAGTGGCCCAGGTAAAATAACTCTGTACAAAGGCAAGGAAGTAGTAAAGAAAAACGTGCCGAGCGATGTAGCCGTGAGCGAACTGATACAACTATTGAAAGACAACGAAGCGTGGATAGAACCTGCTGTTAATTAGTAACAGTAATTTGTTCTTTCTCTAATTGTTTACTCTTGGCAGTAAGCATTACTAACAAGGCAATGCTCAGGTAGAACAAGGAACCCACTTTGTGTGTTTCTATCAGCTCCGAAAAGAAATTGTTGATAAAGCCTGCACCAAACATCATGGCTACCCCCATGGTACATAACTTGTAAAACCTGTCTTTGAATCGGTGATACGTTCGTTGTGCCTGCACTAACACAACCATTACCATTATGGCATAAAGTATCATTGCCGGCCAGCCTTGTTCTACCAGCATGTACAGGTAGTAGTTGTGTGTAGTTGACTTTTCAAAATTATGGCTCACCCATGTTTTAAAAGATGCTACCCCATAAGGTTTGTAATAGTAGTAAAAAGTGTTAGGCCCAAAGCCTTTTACAGGCTCATCCTGGCTCATGCGCACTGCTGCTATCCAACGATACAGGCGCTCCATAGATGACATATCCTGTCCTCGAAAGGTAGCTACTATGTGGTCTGTAAATTTCTTTCTCATGAAAGTGTGTTCATAGTCCGGGCGGAAGTCCATAAACTTCTTGTCGGTTGACATATACATCACTAACATTGTTATGAGCGCGTAGAAAACTGGCATAATCCATTGCGCCAGTTTCATCTTGATGGCTAATGCAATACCCAATGCAAATACAACCGCTAACATAGCAGCACGGGCATAGGTGAGATAAATGGCAGGCAGGAACAATAGTATTATCAGCAACAGAGGTATCCTGATGAAAGGTCCTTTACCTTTTGTCATCATATATGCTACCCATAGCAATGGATAGAACATAGACATAACAGTAGAATAATCTACGTGATTATTATATACATCCCCAATCGCTATCTCTATTCTGCGAAAGTTAAACCCTATCATAGCATGGCGATACACTACGATGCAGATGGTAATAAATAAAGGTATAAGTGTTACCAGAAAGCCTTTGATAAAATCTTTCTTCTCCCTGAAAACAAACATGGGTATGATGAAGAAAGAGCACAGAAACCATGTTTTAGCCGCTAGAAACTTCAGTGACAGCATCGGCATATGAGAATATAATACAGATACTATCAGCCATATGTATTGCGCTGCAATTATCAGCACTAACGGGTTGGTCAACCAGTCTCTGCTGAATAATGCAGGCCTGCTGGCAGCTAACACAAAAAACAACAACAAAAACAACCACATGATGGGCTCATCCGGTATAGTAGTAGATAACGTTTCGCCAAAGAAATGCACATCCATAGACACAGGTATCGTAAACAGAAACACCCAATAAGCGGTCTTCCAGTTAACGCCTGTCAACAATAAAAAGAGGAAAGCAAAGGGTAATGCAGCCATTACAAAACTTCCGGTATAGGCATAGGCAATGATGGAGAAGAATAATACTCCCCATGGCAACACCTTTTCTACCTTATTACCTAAAAGTATTGGCTGCATTTTAGCGCTCCATTGCAATTAACGAACGGTAGTATGTGCGTATCAACAAATATATACTACTGAAAAACAAACCAATCAAACCGGATGACAGGATTGTCAGTATCAAGCCTGGCGGTTTTGGTTTTACCGGTGGCCTTGCAGTTGTAGTAATATGCAGCAAGGGTATATTATCCGTCTTAGAGGTAGTCTTGTACTCGTTCAGTCGTGATGTGTAACGCGCCCTATCTGAAACTAACTGGTCTTTGAGTGAAGAAATATTCTGCACCTGCTCCATTGCCAAACCATAACCGGCACCACCACCGTGAGTAGTTGACGCAATCAGGTTTTGCCTTGCCGGGTTGATGATGTCATAAATTTTATGCCTGTCGCGCAATGATGCCAACGTATCGGTCATAGCGGCGATAGAACTATCCATCTCGCCGATTTTACCTTCAAGAGATACAATCATTTTTGCTCGTTGACCAACATAATAACCCCTGAAGAGGCTTTCGATTGTTTTCATCGTTGTATTAACTACTTCTGCCGCTGTAGCAGGCTCAGTGTCAATATAGCTCACCTCACATGCGTTGTATTCAGAGCGTATTACTTTGTAATTGTCTTTATAGGTATCCAATAGCTTCTTTACATCTTTTGGCTTCGATGCATCTAATTTATAATGTGCCCAAAGGTTCAGCTTATCTGCCACCAGATATTTAATGGTATCAGACTCTACCAGAGACATCAACCTGTCTACGTCATCATCTCCCGCAAAATAATCTACAAACTGAATACCGCTTTCCTGAAACAGGTTGTTACGGTCTGTGTATAGCGGATTGGTCATTATAAAACCACCTATGGCTTTATATTCCCTTTGCGATAGTAAGTAGAACGTTGCCCCAATAACAGCCGTAATTACGGATACAATCAGTATCGTTTTCCTGTTGTTGCGGAGTGTCTGTGTTACATCTACAATGTCAAAACGAGGTGTACTCATTAGTTAGTGTATTAAAAACTTTTAAACTTAGCTATTATTATTCAAGCAGGCTAATGCCTAGTATTATATTACTGTTTCGCCTGATTGCATTTTTTCTGCATTCTCTGCAAATTGCAGCGCATCTATCATATCGCCAATGTTGCCATTCATAAACTCATCCAGATTGTAAACCGTCATATTGATACGATGGTCGGTAATACGCCCTTGCGGAAAATTGTATGTCCTTATTTTCGCCGATCTGTCTCCCGAACTCACTAGGCTCTTTCTTCTGCGAGATATTTCTTCTTCCTGTTTACGTACTTGTTCCTCATACAGTTTGGTGCGCATCATAGCTGTTGCTTTTTCACGGTTGCCAAGCTGCGTTCGTTCTGTCTGACAAGTAATAACTGTTCCCGTAGGTATGTGCGTCAATATCACTTTCGTTTCTACCTTATTTACGTTCTGTCCGCCGGCACCTCCGCTTCGGGCAGTTTCCATCTTCAGGTCACTTTCTTTCAGTTCAAAGTCTATCTCTTCCGCTTCCGGCATTACAGCCACCGTTGCTGCAGATGTATGCACCCTGCCACTTGCTTCTGTATCGGGTACACGCTGTACACGATGCACGCCGCTTTCAAACTTCAGTGTACCATAAACATCATCGCCTTCCACTTCCAACTGTACTTCCTTATAGCCACCTACAGTACCCTCTGTTTCATTCAACATAGATACTTTCCAACCTTTCTTTTCGCAATAGCGTAGGTACATCCGCATCAAATCTCCTGCAAACAGACTGGCTTCGTCACCACCCGTACCTGCACGTATTTCCAATATGGCATTTTTCTCGTCTTGCGGGTCTTTGGGTATCAGCAACTGACGTACTTCATTCTCCAATTCCTCAAATTGTACTTCCTGTTTATCTAAATCTTCTTTGGCCATTTCGCGCAGGTCAGCATCACTTTCCGTTGCCAAAACTTCTTTGGCAAACGCAATACCATCAATACAAGCTTTATAACGCTTGTAGGCATCTACAATTTTTTCCAGTTTGCGGTATTCGCGGCTTACTTGCGAAAAACGCTTATTGTCATTTACTACCTCGGGATTGGTAAGCGCAACACCCAAATCGTCAAATCTTGCCTTAATCGCCTCCAATTTCCCCAGAACAGAACTCATGTATAACGTATTATTTACTCCA